>NZ_JBSGDZ010000009.1:0-293847 GCF_053602655.1 Sphaerisporangium sp. NPDC004334 | reverse complement strand
CGTGCTCGCCGCGGCCTGCTCCGTGTCCGCCCCCGCCGCCGCCGCGACGCCCCACCCGAAGCCGACGGCCCCCTCGGCCCCCGCCGCCGTCCCGGCGAAGCCGGCCTCCCCCTCCACTCCCCACCAGCAGCCGGCGACCTCACCCGATCCCCGCCTGAAGCCGGCGGCCCCCCCGGCTCCAGCCGCCCCGGCCTCCGCCACGGGCGCCGGCTGCGTCCCCGCCACGGCGCCTCCGCAGGAACCCCTGCCGCCGACCACGGTCGACACCCTCCGGGTGGCGTACCACTGCGTGCTGGACAACTACTACAGCGGCCCGGTCACCGACCCCGGGACGCTGCTGAAGAACGCCCTCGCGGCCTACACCCAGGACCTGCAGCGGCGCGGCGCCGACCGGGCCGATCTGCGGTTACCGGCGCTGACCGGCGAGCGCGACGCCGACTGGACCGCCTTCGCGAAGGTCCTGGGCGCAGGCGACCCCGCCGCGGTGCGGGCCGCGATCACCGGCATGGTCGCCGGACTGCAGGACGATCACGCCCGCGTGATGTGGCCCACCCCGCCCCCGGCGGGCGGCCCGGCCGGGACGGGCATCGTGGGCGCGTCGGCGCTGCGGGGGCCGCAGCTCGATCCGGCGGCCCGGCCGCCGATGTTCATCACCCGCGTCCTGCCGGACAGCCCCGCCGCCAAGGCCGGCGTGCGGCCCGGCGACATCGTGCTGAAGGTCAACGGCATGCCGCCGTTCGTCGGGACGAAGCCGAACCAGTCCATCATCGACGCCATCACCTCCCCGACGCTGCGGCTGACCCTCAAGCGGCCGACCACGGGACGGGTCCGCACGGTCGAGGTGCACAAGGGGCCGGTCACGCAGCCGTCCCGGGAGGTGACGTCCAAGACGCTCCCCGGCGGGGTCGCCTACGTCCAGTTGCCCGCCTTCGCCGACGGCGCCGCCGACAAGGTCATCGCCGCGTCGCGGGACGCGCGGAAGGCGGTGGTGCTGGACCTGCGCGGCAACGGCGGGGGGTCGCCCCGGGAGGTGACGCGCCTGCTCGGCGCCTTCGCCCACGGCAAGGTGACCAGCTACTTCTGCCCGCTCACGGGCGAGTGCGCGGCCAACCGCACCGACGACGCCGTCACGCTGCTCGGCCTGCGCCTGGTCGTGCTCACCGACCGCGGATGCGCCTCCGCCTGCGAGGACTTCAGCGCGGCGGTCAAGGACAACGGCATCGGCACCCTCATCGGGACGCGCACCGCCGGAGCGGTCTCCGGCCCGGCACGCGGATACCTCCTCGGCGACGGCGGCGTCCTGCTCCTGCCGCAGGTCCGTCACCTCGGGCCGGCCCGCGAGATCATCGACACGATCGGCGTGCCGGTCGACCACTATGCCCCGCTGACCGCCCTCGACGTCGCCACGGGACGGGACCCGGCCGTGGCCAAGGCCCTCGCCATCCTGTGAGCACCCGTGCCCGTCCCGACGGGCACGGACGGTCACCCGTTATAGGGGCGCGGGTGACCGTCCAGGCGTGCATGACGGCCGACCCAGAGGGGCGCGTCCCGGGGGCGCGTCCGGGGAGCGCGTCCGGGGGGGCGCGTCCGGGGGGGCGCGTCCGGGGGGGCGCGTCCGGGGCCGGCTCGCGCGGGTCAGCCCGTGGACGGCCTGCGGCGGTGCTTCGGGATCACGGAGACCGCCGCGAGCGCGATGGCCGCGTGGACCAGCGACAGCACCAGCAGGAAGAGCAGCCCGACCGGCCACAGGCCCTGGCTCCCGCCGTCCATCGCGTCGCGGACCACGACCACGGCGAACCAGGCCAGGAACGGGGTCGGCGCCACCATGCCCCACCAGAACCCCTTGCGCCCGGCCCACCACTCGACGAGCCCCGTGAGCAGCGCGAGCAGGAGGAAGACCGGGATCAGGTAGGGAGAGTCCATCAGGTCGGGGGAGGCGCTCGCCGAGACCTGGGGGGAGGTCGCCAGGGACGCCGCCACGCCCGCGGCTCCGGCGGCCACCAGGACCAGCACCGACAAGACGGTACCGACCGGTCGAGACGGCATGGCTCCCCCTTCATCCCGGCGGACATCGCACCGACCACGGCAGGAAGGTACGGGACGCATCCTCCCCCACCGGGACATCGCGATCAATCGCTCGTGACCATGATCCTTTCTCACCCGGGCCGCGTCCGGCCGAGGTGGTGAGGGTCAGCGGCCGTCGAGGTAGGCGTCGCGGACGCGGGAGCGGGAGAGCTTGCCGGTGGGGGTGCGGGGCAGTTCGTCGCGGTACTCGATGACCCGGGGGTGCTTGAAGCGGGCGATGCGCGGCTCGCAGTGGGCCAGCAGCTCGGCGGTCAGCTCCGGGCCGGTGGGTGTGCCCGGGGCGGGCTGGACCAGCGCGACGGCCTTCTGCCCCCACTCCTGGTCCGGGACGCCCACCACGGCGACGTCCGCGACGGCGGGGTGCTCCAGCAGCGCGGCCTCGACCTCGGCGGGGTAGATGTTCACCCCGCCGGAGATGATCAGATCGGTGCGGCGGTCGCACAGGAACAGGTAGCCGTCCGGGTCGAGGTAGCCGATGTCGCCGGGCGCGTACCACTCGCCGCGCCTGCTCGCGGCGGTCCGGGCGGGGTCCTTGCGGTACTGGAAGGCCCCCAGAGAGGAGGAGAGGTAGATCATGCCGGGCTCGCCGGGGGGCAGCTCGTCACCGTGCTCGTCCAGGACCCGCACCTGGAAGGACGGCGCTGGACGGCCGACGGTGCCCGGGCGGGCCAGCCACTCGCGGGGCTTGACGGCGAAGGCGATGGCGGACTCGGTGGAGCCGTAGTACTCGTAGAGCACCGGCCCCCACCAGTCCATGATCGCCTTCTTGACCGCCACCGGGCAGGCGGCGCCGGTGTGGATCACCTGGCGCAGCGAGGACAGGTCGTACCGCTTCTTGACCTCGTCGGGCAGGCGGAGCATGCGGTGGAACATGGTCGGCACCATCATCGCGTTGGTCACCCGGTGGCGCTCGATCAGTTCCAGGATGACCACCGGGTCGAACCGGGGGGCGATGACCACGGCGTGCCCGAGGTGGAGGGCGATCTGGGTGTGCGCGCACGGCGCCGAGTGGTACATCGGCGAGGTGACCAGGTGGACCTCATCGCCGGGCCGCAGGTCGCAGACCTCGCCCACGAAGAACCTGGTGCCCGGGACGGACCGCTCGGGCGGGGAGGCCGGCAGCGGCCGCTGCACGCCCTTGGGGAAGCCCGTGGTGCCCGAGGTGTACCACATGACCGAGCCGCTCGACCGGTCCGGCGGCGGACCGGCCGGCATGCCCTCGGTTAGGCCGGCGCACCCTGCGAAGGTCGCCTCGGCCGCGATCCCGGCGGCGGCGCAGGCGTCCTTGACGGTGCCCGCGAGCGCGCCGTCGGCGGTGTCGCCGTGGACGACGACGCGGGCGTCGCAGTCGCCGAGGATGTAGGCGATCTCGGCCGCGGTCAGGTGCCAGTTGACGGGCACGTAGTACAGGCCGATCTGTCCGATCGCCAGCAGCATGACCACGGCGTCGATCCCGTTCGGCAGCACGCCCGCCACAACGTCGCCCTTGACCAGGCCGTGGGCCCGCAACCCGTGGGAGACCTGGTTCGCGCGGGCCAGCAGCTCGCCGTAGGTGGTGACCGCGCCGTCGGCGTCGACGACGGCCCTGCGGCCGGGGTCGGCGGCGGCGATCGCGTAGAAGCCGGGCAGCTCGCTGATGTCCATGGGCGCTCCTCGTCGCGGGCGGTGGTCGAGGCGTGCGGCCGGTCCGCCCTCTCCGCTCCCCGTCCCTGGACGGTCGGCCGAGGCGCGGAGCCGGCTCAGATACTCCGTCCCCAGAACATTGCTCTCCTGAACCCCCGGAGCCCGTTGTACAGAACATCGCTCGGTCCGGTGGGACGCCGCAGACAGATCACCGCGCGACTCCGGCTCGGTGAGCGAAACGTCCAACCCGGCTTGCGCCCGTCGCACAGACGGGCACGATGCGGAGACGTGAGCGACACGACCCCTTCCCCCGACCCCTCCGGTTTCCCCGGCCCCTCCGGTTCCCCCGGCCTGTCCGGTCCTCCCGGCGCCTCCGGCGACCTGCTCGACGGCCGCGCCTTCGCCATGGTCAGCTCGACCGCGAGCGAGGTGAACGCCGACGAGCCCACGCGCTTCCACTACCGGGAGGCCAACGGGGTCATCTGGGGCGGCTACACCGGCGACACCGTCATCCACGGCCGCTTCGTCGGCACCCGGGACGGCGACCGGATCGAGCTCACCTACGCGCACGCGCTCAAGGCCGGCGGCAGGGCGGCCGGCCGCAGCACCAGCCGGATCGAGCCGCTGCCCGACGGCCGCCTGCGCCTGGTCGAGGAGTTCGCCTTCGACGGCGACGACACCCCGCAGGTCAGCGTCTGCGAGGAGATCCGCCCGGCCTGAGGTCAGGGGTCCTTGTGGAGGTGGGCGCGGCCTTCGGCGGCGCCCACGAAGCGCATCTTGCCGAGGGGGACGTTCGACGAAGGCTGCGGGGCCGGGTCGGCGGCGGGCGGGCGGCGGGGGGCCTGGCGGGGGCGGCCGTCGGAGGGCAGCACGTAGGGCCGCTTGAGCACCTCGTCCAGGATGAAGACGGTCTCGGTGGCCTTGACCGCGGGGATGCTCGCCAGCCGCTCGGTGACCAGCGCGTGCACGGCGGCGACGTCGGGCATCCGCACCTGGATCATCGCGTCGTGCTGCCCGGTGGTGATCGCGCAGTACTCCACCTCGGGCATCTGGGCGAGCTGGGCGCGGAACTGCTTCCACATCTGCTGGCGCACGGTGACGAAGACCAGGGCGGTGATGCCGAGCCCGGCGCGCACGTGGTCGACCTCGGCGGTGAACTTCTTGATCACCCCGTCGGCGCGCAGCGCCTCGAACCGGGTGTAGGCGCTCGCCCGGGAGATCCCGACCCGTTCGGCGAGGGCGGCCACGGAGATGCGGCCGTTCTCCCGCAGCACCTGCAGGATCTTCATGTGGACGGCGTCGAGCTGCAGGCCGATGCCGATCCGTCCAGGGACCCCGGTCCCGGACGGTGGCGTGCTTGACATTTCGGTCATACATCGTTCCCATGCGCTCTATCCGTCTCGGCCCTCTGCCATGAGCTGGACGTTTTATCGGACAATCCTGGACCACACGCTAACAATCGTCTACATAGCCCAATTCCGGAGGACACAGAATGGCGACCCGCTCGCGGCGCCGTACGGCATGGCAGGCGAGGGCGGCTCTGCTGCCGGTCCTGCTCACCGGCGCGCTCTCCCTCGCCGCCTGCTCCGGTGGCAGCACGTCCACCACGTCGTCGCAGGGCGGCGGCGGCACGAGCAAGACCCTGGTGATGGACGCGTCCTTCACCCTCAAGACCGCCGACCCCGGCCGCAACTACGAGCCGACCGGACTGATCATCGGCAAGGCGCTCTACGACACCCTGCTGACCTTCGAGGGCTCGGACGTCACCAAGCCGGTCCCCTCCCTCGCCGAGTCCTACGAGCAGTCCCCGGACGGCAAGACGCTGACGCTGAAGCTGCGCCAGGGCGCCACGTTCTCCGACGGCTCCCCCGTCACCGCTGACGACGTCGTGTTCTCCCTCAACCGCGTCCGCGACCTGAAGGGCAACCCGTCCTTCCTGCTGGACGGCGTCGAGGTGGCCAAGACCGACGAATCGACGGTCACGCTGACCTCCAAGACGCCGCGGCCCGAGCTGCCGTTCATCCTGCCGAACCCGGCGCTGGGCATCCTGAACTCCAAGGTCGTCAAGGAGCACGGCGGCACCGCCGACTCCTCCGACAAGGCCGAGCAGTACCTCAACGGCGCCTCCGCCGGCTCCGGGCCCTACGAGATCGAGTCCTTCAACACCTCCTCGCAGGTGGTGCTGAAGGTCAATCCGAAGTACTGGGGCGCCCGCAAGCCCACCTACACCAAGGTGGTCATCCGCAACGTCGAGTCGGCCACCCAGAAGCTGAACGTCCAGCGGGGCGACAGCCAGGTCGCGCTGGACCTGTCCGGCGACCAGGTCAAGGGCGTCCCCGCGAACCTGCCGACCGTCAAGACCGCCTCGGCCAACGTCGTGTTCCTGCTGGCCAACCAGAACCCCGGCGTCAGCAAGGTCACCAGCAACCCCAAGATCGTCGAGGCCGTCCGCAAGGGCGTCGACTACCAGGGCCTGCTGGAGCTGGCCGGCGAGGGCTCGGTGCAGGCGCCGGGCGTCATCCCGACGATGCTGCTGGGCGCGCTGCCCGCCGACCAGGCCGTCAAGCGGGACGTCGAGGGCGCCAAGGCCGCCGTGGCGGCCAGCGGGGTGAGCAACCCGACGATCAAGCTGGAGTACCCGAGCGACCTCACCCTGCAGGGCCTGTCGTTCCAGCCGTTCGCCGAGCGGATCCAGGCCAACCTCAAGGAGGTCGGCATCACCGTCGAGCTGGCCCCCGGGCCGGTGGCGACCGCGCTGGACAACTACCGCAACGGCAAGGAGGAGCTGGGCCTTTGGTACTGGGGCCCCGACTACCCGGACCCGACGGACTACCTGGCCTTCCTGCCCGGCAAGACGGTCGGCCTGCGCGCCGGCTGGAAGGACGGGGCCGACAAGGACCTGTCGGCCCTGGGCGACAAGGCGGCCTCGACGGTCGGCGACGACACGCGCAAGCAGCTCTACACCGACATCCAGAACAAGCTCAACGCCTCCGGTCCGTTCATCCCGCTGATCCAGCCGAGCCAGAACATCGTGACGGCGGCCTCGGTGACCGGGCTCCAGTTCCACCCGGTGTGGACGGTCGATGTCGCGGCCCTCGGCGCCAAGTGACGACCCGGCGGGCGGCGCGGCGCGAGGCCGTGCCGCCCGGCCGGGCGACCAGGACGACGGCGGCGCACGTCCCGGCGAACACGACGGTGGCACCGGTCCGGGCGCGCGCGACGACGGCGCGAAGCATGACGACGGCGGCGCCCGCGTGAACGACGGGGGCGGCCCGCGGGCGGGCGGGCGCGGTCGCCGGCGGCATCCTCTGGCGCGGTTCCTGGCCCGCCGGATCGCGGTCGCGGTGCTGCTCGGGTTCGGCATCACGCTGGTCACCTTCGTCCTGACCAACCTGGTCCCCGGCGACCCGGTCACGGCCAACCTCGGCCAGCGGGCCCTCGGCGACCCGGCGATCGTGGCGCGGTTCCGGGCCGAGCACGGCCTGGACAAGCCGCTGCCGGCGCAGTACCTGACCTACCTTGGCGGGCTGCTGCACGGCGACCTCGGGCTGAGCCAGCAGAGCCACCGTCCGGTGCTGGACGACCTGGCGGAGTTCGTGCCGGCGACGATCGAGCTGGCGGGCGGGGCGATCCTGATCTCGCTGGTGGCGGGCGTCGCGTTCGGCGTGGTCGCCGCGCTGCGCCGCGACCGGCTGTCGGACCAGGTGCTGCGCGTGGTGAGCCTGGTCGGCATCTCGGTGCCGACCTTCTGGCTGGCCCTGGTCGCGTTCTACGTGTTCTTCTTCCGGCTGCAGATCACCCCGGGCAGCGGCCGCGTCGCGCCGGACCTCAGCGCGCCGCCGGCCGTCACGGGGCTCTACACGCTCGACGCCGCGATCGCCGGCCAGTGGGAGGTGTTCGCCTCGGCCGCGGGGCACCTGATCACCCCGGCGCTGGTGCTGGCCGCCTACACCATCGGCCTGCTGACCCGCTTCACGCGCTCGGCGGTGCTGGAGGTGCTCGGGCAGGACTACGTGCGCGCGGCGCGGGCCAAGGGCCTGCCCGGACGGGTGATCCTCTTCCGGTACGTGCTGCGGTCGGCGCTGGTGCCGATCATCACGGTGGCCGGTCTGGCGTTCGGCAGCCTGCTGTCCGGCACGGTGCTGGTGGAGTCGGTCTTCGCCCGTCCCGGCATCGGCCAGTACGCCTACAAGAGCGCCACGACCCTCGACCTGCCCGCCGTCATGGGCGTCGGCCTGGTGGTCGGCCTGGTGTACGTCCTGATCAACCTGGTGGTCGACGTCCTGTACGGGATCATCGACCCGAGAGTGAGGCTGTCGTGATCGCCCGCGTCCGCCGCGGAGGGGGGCCGGCGTGAGGATCCTTCCCGGCCCGCCGGACAGGAAGGGCGTGCTGGCGCGCCTGCCGGAGGCGTGGCGGCAGCCGCTCGCCGTCGTGGGCGCGGTGGTCGCGCTCGCCTGGCTGGTCGTCGCCGTCGCGGCCCCGCTGCTCGCGCCGCACGACCCGCTGGCGCAGGACCTGCCGAGGCTGGCCTCCCCCGGTCCCGGGCACTGGTTCGGCACCGACCAGCTCGGCCGCGACATCCTGTCCCGGGTCATGTACGGGGCGCGGGTGTCCATCCCACTGACGTTGCTGCTTGTGGTGCTGTCGCTGCTGATCGGCGGCGTCCTCGGCGCCTGCGCCGGATATTTCGGTAGATGGGTCGGCGAGGGGATCATGCGGCTGGCCGACCTGGTCTTCGCCTTCCCCACCGTCATCCTCGCCATGGTCGTCGCCGCCGCCCTCGGCGCCAGCCTCACCAACGCGGTGCTGGCCGTGCTGGTGGTGGCCTGGCCCGCCTACGCCCGGGTGACGCGCGGCCTGGTGCTCGGCATGCGCGAGCGCGAGTTCGTGCTCAGCGGCCGGCTGCTCGGCTTCTCGGCCTGGAAGTCGCTGCGCGTGGACGTGCTGCCCAACGTGACCGGCCCCATCCTGGTGCTGGCGACGCTGGACATCGGCACCGCGCTGCTGCTGCTGTCAGGCCTGTCCTTCCTCGGGCTCGGCGCCAAGCCGCCCTCCCCCGAGTGGGGCGCGATGGTCGCCTCCGGCGTCGAGGTCTTCGACAGCTGGTGGGTCGCGACCTTCCCGGGCCTGGCCATCCTGACCGTGGTGCTCGCCTTCAACTTCCTCGGTGACACGCTGCGCGACGCCCTGGACCCGCGCACGGCGCGCGCCATCAAGGAGCGTGCGCTGTGACCGTGAACGACCGCGCTGACGACCGCGCTGACGCCGCGCCGGTGCTGAGCGTCGAAGGGCTGACCGTCTCGATCGGCGGGCACGAGATCCTGCGCGGGGTGGACCTGCTGCTGCGCCCGGGACGCGTGCACGGGCTGGCCGGCGAGAGCGGCTCGGGCAAGACGATGACCGGGCTGGCCGCGCTCGGACTGCTTCCGCACGGCGCCCGCGCGGGCGGCCGCGTCGCGCTGGAGGGCCGCGACCTGCTCGCCCTTTCGCAGCGCGACCTGAACGCCGTGCGGGGACGCGACATCGCCATGGTGTTCCAGGATCCGGCGACGAGCCTGCACCCGATGCTGACCGTCGGCCGGCAGATCACCGAGCACATGCGGCACCATCTGCGCCTGGGCAGGGCCGAGGCGCGGGCGCGGGCGGTCGACCTGCTCGGGAAGGTGCGCATCCCCGGTCCGGCGGCGGCCTTCGACCGCTATCCGCACCAGTTCTCCGGCGGCATGCGCCAGCGCGTCGCGATCGCGATCGCCCTGGCCTGCGGCCCTAAGGTGCTGATCGCCGACGAGCCGACCACCGCGCTGGACGTGACCGTCCAGGCGGGCGTGCTGCGCCTGATCAGGAGCCTGTGCGACGACCTCGGGCTCGCCGTGCTGCTGGTGACGCACGACCTCGGCGTCATGTCGGCGGTCGCCGACGACGTCAGCGTGATGCGGGAGGGCCTGGTCCTGGAGACCGGCCCGCGCGGCCGGGTCCTGCGGGAACCGGAGCATCCCTACACCCGGGCGCTACTGGACGCGCTGCCGAGGGAGGAGTCATGAGCATGCTGGACGTGCGGGACCTGGTCGTGGACCACCGGACGCCCGGCAGGCCGGCCGTGCGGGCGGTCGCGGGGGCCAGCCTGAGCGTGGCGGCCGGCGAGGTGGTCGGCCTGGTCGGGGAGTCAGGCTGCGGCAAGTCGACGCTGGCCCGCGCCGTGTGCGGGCTGGTCCCGGCCGGCGGCGGCGCCATCGCGTTCGAGGGCGGCCCGGTCACCCCGCTCGGCCTGCGCCGCAGGGACCCGGCGCTCGCCAAGATCCAGATGGTGTTCCAGGACCCCTACGCCTCGCTGAACCCGCGGCGGCGGGTCGGCGCCCAGATCGCCGACGGCCTGGCGGCGGCCGGCGACCGCGAGACCACGCCCGCCGGCATGCTGGAACGGGTCGGCCTGCCCGGGCACATGGCCGAGCGCTACCCGCACGAGTTCTCCGGCGGGCAGCGCCAGCGCATCGCGATCGCCCGGGCGCTGGCGGCCCGCCCGTCGCTGCTCATCGGCGACGAGCCGATCTCGGCGCTGGACGCCTCCGCCCAGGCGCAGGTGGCCACGCTGATGCGCAACCTCGCGGTGGAGTCGGGCGCGGGGCTGCTGTTCATCAGCCACGACCTGTCGGTGGTGCGGCTGATCGCCGACCGCATCGCGGTGATGTACCTGGGGAAGATCGTGGAGACCGGGCCGACCGCCGAGGTCTGGGCCGAGCCCCGCCACCCCTACACCCAGGCGCTGCTGCGGGCCATCCCCGAGCCGGACGGCCTCGGCAGGCTTCCCGAGGAGCTGCCCGGGGACGTGCCCGACCCGGCGGACCCGCCGTCCGGATGCCGCTTCCATCCGCGGTGCCCGGTGGCGATGGACGTGTGCGCCGAGAAGGAGCCGGCGTTCGGGCCGGTGGCGTGCTGGCTGCATCCGCCCGCATGACCGGGGAGGTCATGGAGGCCGTCCTGGCGCGGATGGCCGAGGCGGGCCTGGACGCGCTGGTGCTGCGTCCCTCGCCCGACCTGCGGTACGTCGCCGGGCACGACGCCTCGGGGTTCCTCGTGCTGGTCCCGGGCCTGCCGCCGGGATTCGCCTCCGACGCCGCCGAGGCGGCCGGGCTGATCCCCGCCTCGGTGTCGCGGGTGGGGGTGGACGCGCAGATGCGGGCGCACGAGCTGTTCGTGCTGCGGGTGGACGCCGACCTGGTGCTGGCCTCGGCGGTGCTGGACCCGCTGCGGATGCGCAAGCGCCCCGAGGAGGTCGCCGCGATCGAACGGGCCGCCGCGGCGGCCGACCGCGTCCTGTCGGCCGCGCGCGAGCCGTCCTGGTTCGGCGCCACCGAGGAGGGCATGGCCCGCCGGCTGGCCGCGGAGGCGGGCGACGAGGCCCGGGTCTCGGTGGTGGTGGCGGCCGGCGAGAACACGGCGCGGCCGCGCCACGTGCCCTCCGGCCGCGTCATCAACCCCGGCGACGCGGTGGCGGTGCGGGTCACGGCGCGGTCGGGCGGCTACCACGCGCACGCGAGCCGCGCGTTCGTCGTGGCCGAGCCGCCGGAGGACTTCGAGGCGCTGCACGCGGTGCTGCTGTCGGCCCGCGACGCCGCCGCCGAAGCCGTGCGGCCGGGCGCGACGGCCGCCGAGGTGGACGCGGCCGCCTGGAGGGTGCTGGACGAGAGCGGGTACGGGCCATACGTCACGCGGGCGACGGGGCAGGGCGTCGGGCTGGAGCCGCAGGAGGGCCCCTGGCTCACCGCCGCCGACCGCACCGTGCTGGCCCCGGGCATGACCCTGACGGTGGAGCCGGGGATCCAGGTACCCGACCTTTACGGAGCGCGAGTCGGAGACGTAGTGGAATGCACCGAAAGTGGGGTGCGGACGATGAACCATGCACCCCGCACACTACATGTCCTTGATCCATAGTTTGTGCCATCTTGCCCTTTCACTGGCCTGACCTCGCATGATGCGGATTTAGGGTGATCACGAGGCGGACAAGGGGGCTCAGTGAGGCTCTGGCGCGACTGGTCCGTGCGGACCAGGCTGACGTGGGTCGCCAGCGTCATGACGGCCTTGCTATGCGTGGGCGCGAGCGTGCTCGTTTTCATCGGACTGTACCGGCTCGCGGAGTCCCACCAGCGCCAGGAGATCGTGGCGAACCTCATGCACGTCTCCCGCATGCTCCACGAGGGCAGGCTGAGGTCCGTCCTGGCGCCGGACGGCCGGGCACGGCACATCCAGATCGTGGACACCTCGGGCCGTGTGCTGGCGGCGACTCCCGACCTGGTCGGCCTGCCGCCGATGGCCCGGTTCGTCCCGTCGGAGAAGGCAGTGGTCGCCTACCGGAGAGTCTGCTCACCACCGGGATTCCCGGACAGGTGCCCGGACGTCGTGGCGCTGCGCGTCTACCGGCCCGAGGGCGACTACACGATGTACGGCGTCGGGGAGCCCATCCCCTGGTATGTGAACCCTGTCCTGTTCCTGCTGGTCGGCAGCGCCTGCCTCGCGCTGACCGGGGCCACCGCGCTCGGGACGCACCGTCTTGTGCACTGGGCGCTCGAGCCCGTCGAGGACGTGTGCCACGAGCTGGCCGAGATCACCGTCTCGGATCTCAGCCGCCGGGTGCCGGTCTCCGCGCGCCACGACGAGCTGAGCGCCCTCGCCGTCACCGTCAACCAGACCCTGGACCGCCTGCAGCAGGCGGTCGAGCAACAGCGGCGCTTCGCCTCCGACGCCGGCCACGACTTGCGCAGCCCCATCACCGCCATGCGCACGCAGGTGGAGGAGGCCCTGCTGCACCCGGAGGACGCCGACTGGGTGAAGATCGCCGAAGCTCTGGTCTCGAGCCTGGACCGGCTGCAGGCCATCGTCACCGACCTGCTGGTGCTGGCCAAGCTCGACGCCGGTGAGAAGATCTCGCGCAGCTACATCAACCTGGCCGAGCTGGTGCGCACCGAGGTCGGCCGCCGCCCCCGGCGCAGGCGCGTCGTGCTGCACCTGCGTCCCGGCGTGGTCGTCAGCGGCGACCGGCTCCAGTTGCTGCGGCTGCTGACCAACCTGCTGGACAACGCCGAGCGGCACGCCACCTCCACGGTGACCGTCATCGTGGAACGCTTCGGCGCGACCGCCGAACTCCAGGTGATCGACGACGGGGAGGGGATCCCTCCCGACAAGCGGGAGCTGGTGTTCCAGCGCTTCACCCGGTTGCCCTCGGGCCGCGAGAAGGACAAGCAGGGCACCGGCCTCGGATTGGCCATCGCCCGCGACATCGCCCAGCACCACGACGGGACGCTGGTCATCGAGGACTCCCCGGTCGGCAGCCGCTTCGTCCTGCGGCTCCCCCTGCTGAGCGGCCCCTGACCGCGCCCCACCGCCGGCCGCTAGTGCCGGAACAGGAAGTAGCTCTGGGTGTCCGACTGCAGATAGCCGTGAAACTTCGGGGCCTTCGCGGCGGCCGCCCTGGTGGCGGTGACGACCGTGACCACCACGTAGTTCCCGGTCTGGCCCCAGCGGATCTTGCCGTAGGCGTAGCTCGCGTGCGTCTGGTCCCGGCGCCATCTCACCGCGTCGGGCGAGAGCTTCTGCAGCCGGGCGGCGACCGTCTTGGCGTCGGTCTCGGCGGAGAAGGCCAGCAGGATCTGCACGGCCTTGAGGTTGCCGCCGTAGGCGGAGTAGGCGACCTGGACGGCGCGGTCGCAGCCGTACCTGGCCAGCACGCCCTTGCCGTCGACGGAAGCGCAGCTGTCGTAGTCCCAGCCGCCGACCTTGCGCGCGCTGTACTTGACGCTCCCCAACTTGAAGTTCCAGTCGTCGAACTCCGCGCTGGTGAGCCGGGTCCCCGGCTCGGTCCGGCGCGACGTCGCGGTCTGGCTGGGAGTCGCCGTCGGCTCGCCGGGCTCACTCGCGGGCGACTCCTCGGCGGAGGGGTCGGCGGAGGGCGCCACCCGGTCCGTGGGCGGATCGAAGGTCGGCACCTGCACCGCCACGTCGCGCCTGGCCGGCTTGGAGTTGGCGTAGATGACCGCCAGCACGGCCCCGCCGCCCAGCAGCACGACGGTGAAACCGATGATCAGCCCGACGAGCACACCCTTACCGCTCTTGGCGGGCGGCGGCGGCCCCTGGCCCGGCATCGGATATCCCCCGCCCGGATAAGGCCCTCCGCCCGGCATCTGATACCCCTGCTCGGGATACGGCCCCCCGCCGGGCAACTGGCGCCCCTGCTCGGGATATGGCCTTCCGCCGCTCGGCGGGTACTCGGCACCGGGGTACGGCGCCCCACCCTGGGACGCCCCCGCGCCCGGCGGGTATCCCCCGTCGGCGGGCGACCCTCCACCCGGATAAGGCCCTCCACCCGGATAAGGCCCCTCACCTGGATACGGCCCTCGACCTGGATACGGCCCGCCGGCCTGGGACGTTCCCGCTCCGGACGGGTACCCCCCGTCGACGAGCGTCCTCCCGTCCGAGTACGGCCCCGGGTACGACCCTCCACCCTGGGGCGCTCCACCCTGGGGCGCTCCTC
This sequence comes from Sphaerisporangium sp. NPDC004334, assembly GCF_053602655.1. Classification (NCBI taxonomy): domain Bacteria; kingdom Bacillati; phylum Actinomycetota; class Actinomycetes; order Streptosporangiales; family Streptosporangiaceae; genus Sphaerisporangium; species Sphaerisporangium sp. NPDC004334. Next base: position 279,614 of record NZ_JBSGDZ010000009.1, on the reverse strand, counting down.
CGCCCTGGAATGGCCCTGCTCCCGATGGCGGAACACCCTGGCCGGGATACGGTCCCGCCTCCGGCGGCGGATATCCCATCCCCGGGGGCGGCTCCGCGCCCGGCGGCGGGTATCCCCCGTGCCCCTGCGGCGCATCGGCCGGCGAGCCGTATCCGGGTGGCGGCGCCGGGGGCCCTCCCACCGCCTGGTACTGGTCCTCATCCCTCGGCTGGGGCTGGGGCGACTGGGGAGGATAAGCCATATTTCCATTGTGGTGCACGTGATCCCATGAGACCCACCAGTACCGGAAATAGCATTGAATACTCGCCAGTAGAGGCCCCAACCCGCCCAAATCACGTCACCGAACGGCCCGGCACAGCGCGGCCGGCGCGGATACGATCCTGCCCGAAATACTCTAAATACCCCTGAAATAGCCTCGTCTGACGCGGTATTGAACGGTATGGCCGGGCCCGTCGCGGTACGCCTAGCTCGACCCCGCTCCCGCCGGCGCGATGACCGCGAGCTTGTCCGGATTCATCACCCACAGCAGCCGGTCGATGCCCTCCGAGGAGGCGCTGATGGTCAGGAACGCGGTGACGTTCTCGCCCTGCGAGATCAGCACCGCGGGGCGCCCGTTCGCCTCGATCCACGTGATCTCCGTGCCCGGCCAGAACCTCGGCGCGAACGCGACCATGAACCTCGCGACCCGCGTACGCCCGGCCACGGGCACCCTGGCGACGTTCCGCATGGCCCTCCCGCTGTCGGAGTAGCTGACGACGTCCGCGGCCAGGAGCTCCTCCAGGGCGGCGAGGTCGCCCTTCCGCGCCGCCGCGAGGAACGCCTTCAGCAGCCGCCGGTGCGCGGTCGAGCTGACCGGCGTGCGGCGCTCGGCGGCGAGGTGCTTGCGCGCCCGGCTCACCAGCTGCCGGGTGTTCGCCTCGCTGAGCCCGAGGATGCCCGCGATGTCGCCGTAGGGGTAGTCGAAGGACTCCCGCAGGACGTACGCCGCCCGTTCCGTGGGCGAGAGCCGCTCCAGGAGGAACAGGACGGCCAGCTCCAGCTCGGCGCCCTGCTCGGCTCCGGTCTCGGGGCCGGAGCCGGTGTCCACCGGTTCGGGCAGCCACGGGCCGACATAGACCTCGCGCCGCTTGCGAGCCGACATGGCGACGTTGATGGCCAGGCGGGTGGTCGCCGTGGCCAGGAACGCCGCGGGGTCGGCCACGACGTCGCGGTCGGTGGTCTGCCACCGCACCCAGATCTCCTGCACGACGTCCTCGGCCTCCGTGGAGCTGCCGAGCACGCGGTAGGCGATGCCGAACAGCCGGGGACGCAGTCCGGCGAAGACCGAAACGGCCTGGTCGAGCTCACCGGCCGCCCGCGGATCTCCGGACTGCATGATCGTGCTCGCCTCCCCGCTTCCCGTCTCCCCTCCACAAAGCACCCTATAAAGGGCCGGCACCGCCACCTCCACCGGAGCCACGCGAACGCCGCCCCCCTCGACGACGCCCGCGGATGCCGGCCCACCCCACGGAGAGCCTGGAAGGCCCCTCGGCCGGCCACCGAGCAGACAGGACGGACAGCCACCACCGCCCCGACAGGCCAACAGCCCTCCGGCTCTCCGTCACGGCGGGTCAGCAGGTCCCCAGGGCCGGGCGGGCGGCCAGCGGGAGCCGGAGTACGAAGCGGGCGCCGCCGCCGGGCCCGTCCTCCACATGCAGGGTGCCCTCGTGCGCCCTCGCGATGTCGCGGGCGATGGCCAGGCCGAGACCGGTGCCGCCGGCGTCACGGCACCGGGCGGCGTCGAGACGGGCGAAGAGCTCGAACACCCGTTCACGCTCATGGGCGGGGATGCCCGGCCCGTCGTCGGTGACGGTGAGCTCGGCGATGGCGTCGTGCGGGCGGATCTGGACCTGGATCCACCGCCGGGCGTGCTTGCGCGCGTTGTCGAGCAGGTTGGCGAGCAGCCTGCCGAGGTGGGCGGGAACCGCGTCCACGGTCACCGCGGCGACGGTGCGCAACCGGACGTCCGGACCGCCCTGCCTCGGGTCGACCTGGTCGCGGACCGCCGCGGCGAGGTCGACGGGCTGATGGGGGGAGGGCGCCTCCGCCGCCACCCGCGTGAGCAACAGCAGGTCGCGGACGATCGCCTGGAGCCGGTCGACATCATCGAGCGCCGCCTCCATGAGCGCGGACAGGTCGGTCTGCTCGGGATGAAGCCCGGCCTCCTCGAGCTTGACCCGCAGCCCGGCGAGGGGCGTGCGGAGCTCATGGGCGGCGTCGGCGGCGAACCGGCGCTGCCGGACGAGGTCCCGCTCGACGGCCGGATCCACACATGTCAAGGTCATCATGCACTCCCCCCAGAGATCCCGATGATGCCAACGGCCTAGGCGGGCGGTACGGCCCGCAGACCACGGCCTCCCGCCCTTCCGCCCGGGTCGAGTCCCCGCTCGGGTCGGCGCATCATCGGCCGGTCACCCACTGAGACCGAACACCCCCCACATTCGTGACAGCCCCGCCCTCCTGCCAAAGCTTGCGCCCCTCCACCTGACGGCGAGGCCGGCGCCGTCTACGGCGCCGGACCCGTGCACGTTCGGGGCGGCGCGCACCAGCTAGGCGAGGTTCGCGGCGTACACCGACACGTCGGTGCCCTCGAGCTCCTCCGCGCCCATCGCGCGGGCCAGCTTGCGGTAGCGGTCGGCCTCGTCGTGGCGGCTGCGGCGCTCCAGGGTGCGGGCCAGCACCTCATGCGCCCAGCCGTTGGCCGGGTCGAGCTCCAGCAGGCGACGGAAGCTCTCCTCGGCGCGGCCGAGCTGGGCGCTGTGGAAGTAGGCCCTGCCCAGCAGCTCGACGGCCGCCCGGTTGCCCGGCTCGGCGGCCACCACCGGCGCCAGGATGCGCGCCGCCTCGGCATAGTCCCTGGCCTCGAAGAACAGGCACCCGCGCTGGTACTCCTCGTAGCTCATCGACCTCTCCCCTCGCGGCCCCGGCAACCCGCCGGACGCCCGACGCCCCACAACACCCCCACCCCCGCCTCTCTTCCCGGGGACGCGACGTCAGGTCCGGCTCTCACGACCGGCCTCGACGTCTCAAGGTGGCCGAGGAGGGTGAACCGGTTAAAGGTGGGATTTGCGGTAGCTCTCGTACAGGGCGGCGAGGTTGTCGGTGTACAACTCGGTGTAGCCGCACGAAGCGCAGATGCGGGCGCGGATCGTCCCTGACGCCGAGCCCTGCTTCCAGATGAACCCGTGGTCGGGCGGCTCCGGCTCCACGATGTGAACGCGCAGCGGCACCGGGCCGTTCGAGGCGCGGTCGCGCATTTCAACGTCCTCCATGACTTGCGGCGAACCGCATTTGAAACAGGGGGCGCTCGTCACGGCCGCAGCCTATCGGGACCAAGCGGGATCTACGGAAAGCGGCCTTTGACCTGTCTGGACGCCAGCAGGGACGAATCCGCCGTGAGCCGCGACGGCGGATCCTTGCGAACGGATCACTCGCCGGCCGTCGGATACGATCACCACACTCGCCGTAAATCGCGACAGATGGGATGTTGTCTGATGAAGGTGGCAGTTCTCTTAGCCGGGTTCCTGGGTCTGCTCGTCGGAGCGCCGGCCGCCGCGACGGCCGAGACAGGAGCGAGCCCCGGAACGTCCCCGACCTCCGTCTCCGGAACCTTCAAACCCGCGGGCGGGCCGGCTCACCAGGCCTATCCGAGCGAGTTCCCCCTCCCTGACGGCTTCCCGCCCGAGGGCATCGCCATCGGCCCGGGCCCTGTCGCGTACTTCGGCTCCCGCGCGACCGGTGAGATCTACCGGGCGGACCTGCGCACGGGGCAGGGCCGCGTCATCAGCCCCGGACCCGGCACCCCCTCGCTCGGCCTGAAGATCGACCCGCGCGGCCGGCTGTTCGTCGCCGGCGGCACCGGCGGCGACGCCCGCGTGATCGACACCCGCAGCGGCGCGGTGCTCGCGAGCTACCGCCTGGCCACCGAAGCCTCGTTCGTGAACGACGTCGCGCTCACCCCTGACGCGGCGTACTTCACCGACTCGGTCAACCCGGTGCTGTACAAACTGCCGTTCGGACGCGGCGGAGCGCTGCCGGCCGAGGCGGTGCGGGTGCCCCTGACCGGCGACATCGTCTACACGGCCGGCTTCAACGTCAACGGCATCGCCCCCACCCCCGACGGCACGGGCCTGATCATCGTCCAGTCGGGCACCGGCAAGCTGTTCCGCGTCGCCCCCTCGACAGGCGTCGCCACCACGATCGACCTCGGCGGCGAGTCCCTGATCGACGGCGACGGCCTGCTGCTGGACGGCCGCGTCCTGCACGTCGTGCAGAACAGCCTGAACACCGTGACGTCCCTGCTCCTGGAACGGGGCGCCACCTCAGGGAAGGTGGTGCGCAGGCTGGTGGACGACCGCTTCGACATCCCCACCACGATCGCCGCCTTCGGCGACCGCCTCTACCTCCCCAACGGCCGCTTCACCACACCCCCCACCCCCACCACCCCCTACAACGTCGTGGCCGTCGCCCGCACCTGACCCCCCGCACCACCGAGCTCCGGTTCCAGGCGCACCGCCCTACGACCCACGCGTCCTGGAACCGAAGTTCGCGCGCGAGCCGCTCGACGGGTGCCCGCTTTCAGCGGAGGCCTTCGGGTCAGGTCCGCTCACGGTGTCGGCGTGCGGAGCGCACGGCCGCCGGCCTGCTCGCCTCCCTCGTTGTCACGCCTGGGAACGCTTCGCCGCGAAACGGCGTGCCAGTTCCCTGCCGCGTGCCACCTGTACCTTCTTCGCCTGGCTCGTCGCGAACCGCAGCAGCCCCAAGGGCGCCGACAGCCGGTAGTGGTCGACCACCCGGGTTCCACCGGCCACCGCATCGATACGGTAGCCGTAGGCCACCCGGACGCCGCCGGGGCTGACCACGTCGCCGGTTATGGCGCCCTCTCCCAGGTGCAGGGTGACCTCGATGACGTTGTCGTGACGCAACGGCCCCAAGGTGAACCGCTCGACCGCCGTGAAGTGCACCGCGTCCCGCCCGCGGCGGACGTCGCGGACCTCGACGACCAGCGGAGACAGGCCGACGTGGTTGTCCGGGTCGGCCAGGTGCTCGAAGACCTCCACGACGGTAGCGGACAGGATCGTCGTGGTGCTGAACTCGACGCTTTTCATGCGGCCTCCCGGTGAACGAGGGTGAATGCGAAGACGGCGTGGCGTTGGTGTCACGCACGCGGAAGAAGCTGGTCGAGGACGGCGTCGATCTGGACGGCGTCCGGGCCGAGCAGCAGGCAGTCCGTACGCATCCCCTCGATCGCCTGCGACAGGACCGTGGCGGCGACCGCAGGACGCGGGACGTCCGCGCGCTCGAACTGTTCCCTGAGCAGATCGAGCAGGATCTCCCGCTGCGCGCGGTAGTGCTCGGCGAAACCCGGGTGGGTCGTGGCGTGCGACACGAACGCCTTGGCCACGCTCGTCTCGGCGGCGCGCTCCTCATCGAGTGGAAGCAACGCCCTGACGATCGCGGACAGCACCTGACGCGGGGATCGCGCGTCTTCTCCTGACCGGGCCCGGAGCCGGTCGGCGCAGCGCCGGCAGTGGTGTTCCAGCGCGAACAGGAGCATCTCCTCCTTGGTGCTGAAGTGGTGTTGCAGGGTCCCGGTCGTCACCCCGGCCTCGGCGGCGATCTCCCGCATGCCGGGGAACGTGCCGTGGCCGCGCATCAGAAGCCTTCCCACCGCGTCGGCGACCGCGGTGCGGCGCGCATCAGGCATCCACCGTTCTCGCATGCCCACCTCCATTACGACTGTAATGTAGCGGCCGCAGGGCACGCGATTGACCACCGCGGACGGGCGATCACCGTCGCCAGTCGTTCAGACGCCGGACCGGTCTGAACGTTGGGGGGGCCGACGAGCGGGGAGTCGTCCTGGCTCGGCGACCGGTCGGTTCTTTGTTTATGGGTATTTGTCCCTTTTGGGTGGGCGATCAGGGGGCATAAGGTCGGGCCGTACATCTGGCCTGATCCATCCCAGGAGATCGACTTCATGTTGCGCCCGCTCGCCGTCACCACGCTCGTCGCGTTCTGTGCCGTTGCTCCGATCACCGGCTCGGCTCAGGCGGCCGCGCCGGTCGCGACGACCGTGACCTCCCCGTCGACCGCGGGTTCCGCGACGTCCGCGGGCTTCGCCACGTCCGGGGCCAGGGTGATCTACGGGTTCGCGTGGGCGGACGGGAAGGGCGTCCTGCGCGTCAGGCCGCTCAAGGCCACCCTCCACCCGAAGGGCGGTCCTCCTCGCTACACCTTCGCTCCCATCGTGGGCGCCAAGGAGAAGCGCGTCGCCTACGCGCGTGCCGACGTCCGCAGGATCACCTCGGCGTGCGGTCTGAAGGAGACCGAGGGCGTCGCCAAGGTCGACGCCAAGGGGCTGGGCACCACCCGCTGCAAGCCGGCCGATCTCACGTTCGCGCTCGGCCTCGGGCCCACGCCGGTCAGGATCTCGCTGGGCGCCACCACGCGCGTCTACGAGGTCCTCGCCATGCCCGGCTCGCCGAAGACCGCCTACGGCACGATCAAGCGGGTGAACGACACGACGGTCATGTTCACCAGGGGCGGGAAGCCGATCAAGCTCGGGTACACGGGGCTGTCGTTCAGCCGCACCACCCGCTCGTGCGGCGCCGCCTGGGCGGCCGACCGCCATAACGCCCAGAAGAACGGCCTCGGCCACAAGTACTGCTCGACGGCGGACTTCACCAAGGCCCTGAGGTCCGCGAAGCGCCCCGTCGCCGTCAGGATCGACTACACGCCACTGAGCGGTCAGCTCAACCAGGTCTGGGAGACCAGCGCACGTTGACCGTGGCCGCCTGACCCGCCGGCGCGGCGGGCAGGACGTCGACCCTGCCCGCCGCGCGACGGCCTGTCTCGCGGAACTCCGTGGCCGGTGGCCGCGGCTCGCCTACACCCGGCTCCATCGCTGGTTCGCAGCGGAGCCACAGGTCCACAGGATCACCGTGGTGCCGTTGGCGGTGTTGTTGTTGTAGACGTCCAGGCACAGGTTGCTGAACTGCACGCTGCGGATCGTGCCCTCGGCGGTGAGGTTCCACTGCTGGTTGGTTCCACCGTTGCAGTCCCAGATCTGCACCTTCGTACCGGCCGTGGCTCCGGCCGGCGCGTCCAGGCACTTGCCGAGAGCCTGGATGCTCTGCCCGCTGAACGTCCAGCGCTGGTTCGCCTGGCCATTGCAGTCCCAGATGACCGGCTGGGTGCCGTTGGTGGTGCTGCTGTTGGGCACGTCCAGGCAACGACCGGACGCCGCGCTGACCAGCGTGCTCGACGGCGTGCTCGACGGCGTCGGGGACGGGGTGACGGTGCCGCCGCCGCTGACGCGGTACACCACGGTGCCGTGCGCCGGGACGCCGGCCGAGATGGAGCCGGTGCTGCTGGTGGTGGCGTTGGTCCAGGCGTCGGTCAGGGTGAACGAGCTGCCCGACTTGCCGATCGCGGAGGCGGTGGTGGAGATGGTGGTGGTGCTGCCGCTCTGGTTGAACAGGGCGACCGCGACGTCGCCGTTGCTGAGCTTTTTGGCCAGTACGCGGCGGGTGCCGTCATTGCTGATCTGGGTCGCCTGCAGGCCGAGGGTGTCCTGGTTGATCGCGATCAGGTTCGCGTTCTTCAGAATCGTCTGGGTGGCGGAGTCCATGTTGCGCACATCGTTGCCCATGATCAGCGGGGAGGCCATCATCGCCCAGAGGGCGAAATGGCTGCGCATCTCGGTGTCGGTCATGCCGCCGCGGCCGATCTCCATCATGTCCGGGTCGTTGAACGCCCCCGGCTTGGCGTAGGAGGCGAGCGGGACGGTGACGTTGACGATGTTCTGGATGCCCATCGGGTAGCCGTTGGTCTGGCCGGTGTCCCACTTGTTGGTGATGTCCTCGGTGGTGCGCCAGATGTTGGCGACATCGCCCCAGTTGCGTCGTGGCCCGGTCTTGTCGTGCACGCTGTTGGAGTTGATGCTGTAGAGGATCTGCCGCCCGGAGGACGCCAGCGCGTCGCGCATCTTGGCGAACGTGCGCACCTGGTCGTCGATGGTGCCGCTCGGCGAGCACCAGTCGTACTTCAGGTAGTCCACCCCCCAGGCGGCGAACTGCCTGGCGTCTTGGACCTCGTGCCCCTGGGCGCCGGTGGCGCCGGGGTAGCTGTTGAAGTACTGCGCGCAGGTCTTGTCCAGTGGAGCCTGGTAGATGCCGAACTTCAGCCCCTTGCCGTGCAGGTAGTCCCCCAGCGCCTTCATCCCGCTGGGGAACCGCGAGGAGTTGGCCTGCAGGTTCCCGGCGGAGTCACGGGTGGAGTTCATCCAGCAGTCGTCCACCACCACGTACTGGTAACCCAGATCACGCAACCCCGAATTCACGATCGCGTCGGCCATCTGCTTGATCAGCGACTCGCTGATGTTGCACCCGAAGGTGTTCCAACTGTTCCAGCCCATCGGCGGCGTACGCGCCACACCGTTCTCCAGGGCCTGCGCCGGCGCGGCGGCGGTCACGGCCGCGGCACCCGACGCCAGGACCAGGGCCGCGGTGGCGACCGGGGCGAGAATGGCGCGTATCCGTTTGCTGTGCAAAGAGGCTCCTCGGGGGTGCGGGGCGGCCGGTTCGGTCCGGCAGGCTGGACGAGCGCCGTCCGGACCGGCGGCTTTCGGTTGTTAGCGCTAACAATCGAAAGCCGGGTGGGTCACGGACGCAAGGGCGTAGGTGGTCCAGTGGAGAGTGCTTCGGCACTGGATCTCTGTCAAGCATGGGACGAGCCGTGATCACGCGAGCTGCGCCGACGCCGCATCCCGTCTGAAAGTTGCAGCCCGGACCATGCGCGGGACCGCCGCGGTCCACCGGGCGTCGCGGACGAGAGACGGGCGACCACGATCCCGCCGCGGCCGCCGGCCGATGCCCGCCGGCGGCCGGAGTGACTCAGTGCTCCGGGAGAGGGAGGTACTCGAACCAGTCGAAGTCGGCGACGTTGCCGGTGGGGTGGTTCTCGCCGCTGAGGTACATGCCGATGTAGGCGCCGATGAAGCCGCCCGCCATGCTGCTGCTGAGCACACGCCCGTCGACCGGCTCGCCGAGCCGGCGCCACTCGCCCGGACGGGTGCCGTACAGCATCTGGTACTCCTGCCCGTGGGCCTCCACGCCGAGCCACAGCCGGCCGGGGGGCACGTCGGCCTGGACCATGGTGTGGTCCACGCCGTCCTGCCTGCGGATCACCGTCAGGCCGGAGGCGGTCATGACGAGCAGGATGTGGAAGTCGTCGTTCTGCACCAGGGCCAGCCCGGCCCGCTCGCGGTTCTCCGGGACGAACTCCATGGCGGTGTGCGCGGCGAAGTGCGCGTGCTCCTGCCGCCGGGCGATGAGGCTGGGGTTGGTCCGCTCGGTGATCGACTCGGGGCGGCCGCGCAGCCGCAGGAAGCCGGGGCGCTCGGTGAGGGTCCAGTACGGCTCGCGGGGCGTGCGCAGGTGGTTCCACTGGGGCATCAGCCGCGGGGTGTCGAAGTTGTCGCAGGCCGGCGGGGCGGGCCAGCGGCAGGGCGGGACGGAGGGGGCGTCCCCGGCGGGTTCGACGAGGCCGGCGACCGGCCAGCCGTCCTCCCAGCGCACCGGGGTCAGGAAGGTCTCCCTGCCGAGGTTGTAGTGATAGCCGCCGTACGGGCGCATGGCCAGCAGCACCATCCACCAGTCGCCGCCGGGTGTCTGCACGAGATCGCCGTGGCCGGTGCCCACGATCGGGTGGTCGCGGCCGAGGTTGCGGTGGGTCAGGATCGGGTTGCGGGTGCTGCCGGTGTAGGGGCCGGTGACCTTGCCGGCGCGGGCGACGCTGATGGCGTGGTCGTGCTCGGTGCCGCCTTCGGACACCAGCAGGTAGTAGGCCCCGCCGATCTTGTAGATGTGCGGCCCCTCGGCCCAGACGGCGCCCTTGACCGCGCCGTCCCACAGGATGTGCTCCTCGCCGACGAGCTTCATGCCGTCGAGGTCCAGCTCGCGGAGCCAGACCTCGGTGTGGCCCTCGTGGCGCCGCTGCCGGGCGGGGCGCGCGCCGTGCACCCACGCCCGGCCGTCGTCGTCGAAGAACAGCGACGGGTCGAAGCCCTCGGTCTCGGGCAGCCAGTAGGGCTCGCTCCACGGCCCGGCGGGGTCGGCGGCGGTGACGATGAAGTTGCCCGACTCCATCAGCCCGTCGACGAGCGTGGTGATCATGTAGAAGAGGCCGTCGTGGTGGCGCAGCGTGGGTGCGTAGATGCCTCCGCTGGGCCGTACGCCGTCGAGGGGCAGCTGCGACGCCCGGTCGAGCACGTGACCGAGCTGCCGCCAGTGCACCAGATCCTTGCTGTGGAAGATCGGCACCCCGGGGAACCACTCGAAGCTCGACGTCACCAGGTAGTAGTCCTCGTCCACCCGGCAGATCGAGGGGTCCGGATGGAACCCCGGCAGGATCGGGTTGCTGAAGCGCACCACGGACGGCCTTTCTCGTTGCGATCTGTACGATCCGGGCTACTTGCCCAGTTCGAGCACTCCCCATCCCGCCGTGCTCAGATAGGACCGGCCGGAGGAGTCGTTCCACGTGACGGCGCCGGTGCGGGCGGCCCCCGTCGCGTCGTTGACCTGGACGTCGAACCCCAGCAGGTCCCCCTTCGCGGGGGTGATGGTCGGCAGCGCGACCGACGCCTCGACGACGTACCCACCGGGCACGACCTTGGCCGCGCTCACCAGGTTGTTCTTCACCCCGGCGGCGTCGAAGGTGCCGCCCATGGTCTGCCGGCCGGAGAACGAGACGCGGTACTGCCCGTCGTCATCGTCGTAGCCCTTGCTCTTGCCGTTGCCCGGGTCGACGAAGATCTCCACCGAGTCCTGCTCCCACGCGTTCTGCGACTCCTCGCTGAGCGCGGGGTCGGTGACGCGGGCGAGCACGTACAGGTGCCCGGCGTCCCACAGGGCCCGCACCTTGGCGGTCGCGCCGGAGCCGCCCTGGATCCAGGTGGCGGTGGTGATCTCGGGGGCCCTGGACCAGGCGGCGTCGGCGACGCCGTCGACGACCGGGGTGCCCTTGGCGGCGGTGGTCAGCTTGACCGGCGCGGTCAGCGTCAGCTCGCCCTTCCAGGAGACGTCCTTGCCGCCCTTGGCGTCGTGGGCGACCAGCTCGAACGGCAGCTTCCCGCCGAGCGCGGCGGAGGCGGGGAGCAGCGCCTCGGCGCGGTATCCGCCCCTGAGGGCGGCGGTGCGGTACCAGGAGGCGCGGCCGTCCCGCGCGACCACGCGGGCGGCGCCGCCGAGCCGCAGGGTGAGCGTGTCGGCCTTGTCGCAGGTGCGGTCGTCCACCTCGGCGAGCACGGCCAGGCCGGCGGCCGACCAGCGGGCCTGGAAGCGGGCGGCCAGGTCACCCACCCGGGCGATCGGCGTGTCGGGCAGCAGGTTCCACTGCTGCTCGCGCTCGGCGTCGATCTTCACGCTCGCCTGCGGCGCGTCCAGGCGGCGGGTCAGCGCCGGCAACTGGGCAGGGTCGACGATGCCCCAGTACGCCGGCTTGGCCTGCAGTTCGTCGTCGAACGGCAGCGGCGCGTTGAGCCGGGTGATCGGGAAGGTGGACAGCCAGGTGCCGTCGTCGGCCAGGCCCCAGAGCGTCACCGAGGACAGACGGGCGGCCTGGCGGCGGAAGACGTCGAAGATCTCCTTGTAGCGGTACCCCTGGAGCGCCAGGACCTCCGGCGGGACGGTGGTGTAGGTGGAGACGAAGTCGGTGTAGACGCTCACGTCCAGCTCGGTGACCTGCTGGTCCACGCCGAGCCCGGCGAACAGCTCGATGGTCTTCTCGATCTCGGCGGCGGCGGGCTGCTCGATGTTGACGTGGAGCTGGTGGCCGACGGCGTCGATCGGCACGCCCTCGGCCCTGAGCTTCTTGACCAGGTTGAAGACCGCCTGGCGCTTGCGCGGCAGCTCGGTGTTGTAGTCGTTGAGCACCAGCTTGGCCGCCGGGTCGACCTCGCGGGCGACGCGGAAGGCCGTGCGGATGAAGTCGTAGCCGGTGACCTGGAACCACGGGCTGCGGCGCATGCCGTCGGGCTGGTTCTCGTCCACGACCTCGTTGACGACGTCCCAGGTCTGGATCCTGCCCTTGTAGCGGCCCATCACGGCCCTGATGTGGTTCTCCAGCCGCTTGAGCAGCAGGGCCTTGTCGGCGGGGGTGGCGGTGAGGGGCCGGTCGCCGTCCTTGAACACCCAGTCGGGGGTCTGGCTGTGCCAGGCGAGGGTGTGCCCGCGGAACCGCAGGCCGTGCGCGGCGGCGTAGTCGACCAGGTAGTCGCCGTCGGCGAAGGTGAACTCGCCCTCGCGGGGCTCGGTGGCGTCCCACTTCAGCGCGTTGCCCGGGGTGACGCTGTCGAAGTGCCGGGTCAGCAGTTCCCCGTGGCCGCCGAGGGTCTGGGCGCGGGAGATGGCGGCGCCGACCTGGAACGGCAGCGTGTCCTTGACCGCCGGGATGTCGGTCTGGATGGGCTTGGCGGGCACGTACGTCAGTGTGAAGTCGTCGATGTAGAACGGGAAGGTTCCGCTGGACGACTCGACGTAGACGCTGAGGAAGTCCACGTCGTAGGCCAGGGTGTATGAACCTTTCAGCTGCGTCCATCCGCCCGCGGCGATCGCGGTGGGCGCGGCGACCTGGTCGTAGCTCGCCGTCCCGTTCAGCCGGCGTTCGACCGACAGCCCGAGGTCGCCGGCGGTCGTGTCCGGTCCGAGCCGCACCCACACCGACAGCGTGTACTTCGACCCCTTGGTCATCTTGCCCAGGACGCTCCGCGCCGGGCCGTCCCAGGAGGCGCTCCTGGCGGTGGAGAGCAGGGCGGCGGTCCCGCCGTGGGCCTGGTCGGTGGCGACGGTCAGCGTGGCCGAGGCGCGCGGCGACCAGCCCTGGGCGGTGCCGGTCTCGAAGTCGGTGGTCACACCGGACCGTCCGGGGTCGGTGTCGGCGGTGATGGTGACGTCGTCGAGGTAGAACGAGGCGGTGGCGTCGGAGCTCTCGGCGTACAGCAGCAGGTCGGGCGAGTCGGTGGTGAAGGAGTAGGTGCCGCTGATCTCCACCCAGGCGGCGTCGGTGACGGTGCCCGCGCCGACCCTCTCATAGGTGGTCGTGCCGCCGTCGGGCGTGCGCTGCACGGTCAGGGCGATGGTGTTCGCGGACGTCCCCGCGGTCAGCCGCGCGTGGGCGGTGACCGAGTAGGTGACCCCCTTCTCCAGGGGCGGGGTCACGGAGGCGCCGTTCCAGGTCTCGGTGCGGCCGGTGGTCAGCAGCGACGCCGAGCCCGAGTGGGCGGCGTCCTGGACGGCCGCGACCGACACCCCCGAGCCGCGCGGCGACCAGCCCTGGGCGGTGCCGTCCTCGAAGTCGTAGCTCGCTATCGTCACCGGCGCCGCGGCCTGTGCCGTCCCCGCCGTGATGCACGGCGACAGGGACAGCGGGAGGCATAACAAGGCGGCCGCCGCCCACGAGCGCGGGAAGCGCATGACTGGTCTCCTCAGGGTCAGGCCGAGTAGGGCCGTGGATGGAGCGGGCCGGTCAACAATGATCGCCGGGGCCGGCGTCGGCCCCGGCGATCACGCGCCGGATATACGGGCGGTCCTGCTTCCGGCGCCTCCCCCGAGGTCAGGTGCCGGAGGAGCGCGGGGAACCGGTCGCAGGAGTACTTCGGGTCGTGGCGGGTCCCGTGGTCAGGCGGGTCCCGTGGTCAGGCGGTTCCCGTGGTCAGGCGGTTCCCGTGGTCAGGCGGCGCCCGAGGTGAGGTTGGCGGTGAGCAGCTCGATGAGCCGGTCGCGCCGCGCGCAGCCGGCCAGGGCGAAGGAGTCGGCCAGGGCGAGCAGCTCGCTGTCGTCCAGCCCGCCGAACAGCGTGGCGTACTCCGGCACCAGCGCCTGGGCGACCAGGATGTGCCGGAGCAGGTCGTCGGTCTGGTAGCGGGCGCCCCACGGGTAGGGCTCCCAGTGCGGGAACTCCTCCTCGACCAGCCGGTGCAGCGGCGCGAGCACGTCGGAGGACTCCTCCATCGTGGAACCCCAGCGGTCGGCGCCCAGCCGCTTCTTCTTGGCCACGAAGTCGCCGAAGCGCCGCAGGTAGGGCCCCTCGGGGTCGGCGTGCACCAGGCCCTGCAGCCCGACATCCTTGTAGGTCCACAGCGACCAGCCGGCCTGGTAGCCGTCGTAGATCTCCAGCTGGTCGGCCAGGATCTGGTAGCGCTGCGCGTCGACCGCCGGGTCTCCGGTGTAGACCGGGCCGAACTCGCCGACCCACAGCGGGGTGCCGGTCTGCCGCTGGAAGGTGGTGCGCTTCTCGAAGGCCCGTTCCAGCTCGCCGCGGTCCACCCACTCGCCGCGCGTGTACCCCGGGTACGGGCCGCCGTGGGCGAACCCCGCGAGCGCGTAGTCGTGGCAGACGAACACCGTGTTCTCGTACACCTCACGGAAGATCGAGAAGTCGGTGGAGTAGGTGTTGCCGTCCAGGAACAGCACGTGGGCGGGGTCCACGGCGCGCAGCGCCTTGACCAGGCGGTCGTAGAACGGCCCGATGACCCGGCCGCCGACGTCGCCCGGCTCGTTGATCGGGTTGTACCCGGCGACCCACGGGTTGTCCTTGTAGCGGTCGGCGATCACCTCCCACAGGTGGACCGCGCGGTCCTGGAAGTGCCTGTGCCGCCAGAACGACGCGACGTGGGTGGGGTTGTCGGAGTGCCAGTGCTGGTTCTGCGCGCCGGGCAGGGCGTGCAGGTCGATGACGCTGTAGATGCGCCGCTCGGCCAGCAGCCCGATCACGCGGTCGAGGTGGCGGAAGCCGTCCTCGATGATCTCCATCGGCCGGTCGTCGGACTCGAAGTGACGGTAGTTCACCGGGATCCGGACGCAGTTGGCTCCCATGGCGGCGAGCAGGGCGGCGTCGTCGGGGCCGAAGAAGGAGGTGAGCAACCGCTCGAAGAACAGCGCCGCCCGCTCCTCCCCCAGCACGTCGCGCACGGCGTCGCGCATGGTCGACTCGTTGGCCGGGTAGCCGGTGATGAAGTTCTCCATGTTCATCCAGCCCCCGAGACCCACTCCGCGCAGCCGCACCGGGGTACCGTCGGCGGCGACTAACTGGGGTCCGGACACACGCAGGGTCATCAGCGCTCCTTCGGAGATGGCCTTATCGGCCGTGGAAGCTCGGTATGTCGTTCGGGTCGGTCACCCCTTCGTCGCTCCCGCGGTGAGTCCGCCGATGAGCTGGCGCTCCGCCACGGCGTAGAACGCGAGGGCGGGCACCATCGCCAGGACGATGTAGGCGAGGATCCGGGCGGTGTCGGCGGAGTACTGCCCGGTGAACTGCTGCACGCCGAGCGGGATGGTCCACCAGTTGGGGTCGTTGAAGATCACCAGCGGCAGGAAGAAGTTGTTCCAGCTCGCCACGACCGCCAGCACCGACACGGTGGCCAGGGCGGGCCGGGCCATCGGCAGCAGGATGCGCCAGAAGAAGCCGAACGAAGTGCAGCCGTCGATCGTCGCGGCCTCCTCCACCTCCCGGGGGATGGTGCGGAAGAAGGCGCGCAGGATGATGATCGTCATGGGCAGCCCGAAGGCGGCCTGCGGCAGGATCACGCCGAAGGGGTTGTCGAGCAGCCCCAGGGTCCGCAGCAGGACGAACAGCGGCAGGATGGCCACGGCGAACGGGAACATCAGCCCCATCGCGAACAGCGTGTACAGGAACTCCCTGCCGCGGAAGGCGAACCGGGCGAACACGTACGCCGCCATGGCCGACAGCCCGACGACGATGAGCGTCGTGGCCACCGCGACGAAGATGCTGTTGACGAGCTGGCGCCAGAACGAGCCGGAGAAGAGCACGTCGGTGTAGTTCTCCGGGACCCAGGGCGAGGGCAGGCCGAAGGGGTTGGTCGAAAGCTGGCCGGTGTCCTTGAACCCGCCGATCACGGCGAACAGCAGCGGCACCACGACGAACGCGCCGAGGATGATCACGACCGTGTGCAGCGAGATGGAGCGGAGCATGCCGAGGCGGGGCCCCGTCCGCTCCCTGGCGTGCGCGGTCATCGCTGGTCTCCCATGGTGGTGATCGCTCCCTGTGTGTCGCGGCGCATGACGAACCGCTGATAGCCGAGCGCGAACACCAGGCTGATCAGGAACATCACGACGCTGATGGCGCTGCCGTAGCCGATCTGGGAGCGCTTGAAGCCGAATTGGAACATCGTGACGGCCATGGTCTCGGAGGAGTGGATGGGCCCGCCTGCGGTGAGCACCCACACCAGGTCGAAAAGCTGGATCGCCCCGATGATGGACAGGAACACGCTGATGCGGATCGTCGGCCCGAGCAGCGGCAAGGTGACGTACCGGAACTGCTTCCAGGGGCCGGCGCCGTCGATCGAGGCCGCCTCGCCGAGCTCCTTGGGGATGGACTGGCGGCCGGCCAAGTAGAGGATCATGTGGAAGCCGAAGTACTTCCAGACCATGACCAGGAACAGCGACATCATGACCGTGTCCGGCTCGGCCAGCCAGCTCGACTCCAGGCTCGAAAGGCCGATGGCGCCGAGGATCTGGTTGGCCAGGCCCGACTCCGGCGACAGGATCATGTTGAACAGCACACCGGTGATCACTTCGGAGAGCACGTACGGGGCGAAGAACAGCAGCCGGTAGAACGTCCGGCCGCGCATCTTCTGGTTGAGCAGCATGGCGATCGCCAGGGCGAGCGGGAGCTGGATCACCAGGGACAGGATGATCAGCACGGCGCCGCGGCGCAGGTCGCCGAGGAAGACGTCGTCGGCGAACATCCGGGTGAAGTTGTCCAGCCCGATCCAGTTCTGCGGCAGTCCGCCGAGCCCGTTCCACTTGTACAGGCTGGTGTACGCGGCCAGCACGATGGGCGCCAGCACCAGCAGCCCGAACAGCACGAGCGCCGGCAGCAGGAACAGCGTGATCGTCGCCAGACCCCTGAACCGGCGACGGCGTGCGGATGGCGCGGAGCCTTGGCCGGCCCGGCGCGGCAGGTCGGCCGCGGCCGCGGGCCGGTCGGTCAGCGCGGGTCGTGTCATCGTCTTCCTCAGCGTGGAGCCCCGGGCGCAGCCCTGGGGAAGAGCGGCGCGGTGCCGCTCGGTGGTCGGGGGGGGCGGGCCGCGGACGGGGGACCACGCGCGCCCGTCCCGGCGCGCGTGGTCCCCCATCCGCCTTCCGGCTACTCGGACTTGGCGGTCTCGGTGACGGCCTGAGTGACCTGCTCGGGGGTCTTGGAGCCGGCGATCAGCGCGGCCACGCTGTCGTTGACCTCCTGCCCGACGGCCGGCGGGTAGGCCTGGTCGAGGTAGAGCTGGAACCCGGAGGCGCCGGCGAGCGTCTTGGCGACGATGGCGAGGTTCGGGTCCTTCACGACGCTCTCCTCGCCCTTGAGCACGGGCTGGATGCCTCCGGTCTCCACCGCCGCGGCGTGGACGTCCTTGCTGGAGAGGAACTTCAGGAAGTCGACGGCCGCGGGCGGGGCGTTCACGCCGACCGCGTACCCGCCGCCGCCGCCGAAGGCGTCAGTGGCCGAGCCCTTGCCGCCGTCGACGGACGGGAAGGGGAAGAAGCCCAACTTGTCGCCCAGGCCCTTCTTGCTCGCGTCCTTCTCGACGGTCGGCGCCCACTGGCCCATCAGCTCCATGGCGGTCTTGCCGTTGCCCATGAGGGCGGCCTGGCCGTCGGGAGTGGAGTAGGCCGCGCCGAGGAAGCCCTTCTGGAAGGGCTGCAGGTCGGACAGCTCCTTGAGCTTCTGGCCGGCCGCGACGAAGTCGGGCTTGTTGAAGTCGTGGTCGACCGCGGCCTGCTTGAGCGCGTCCAGGCCGGCGATGCGCATGGCGAGGTAGGCCCAGTAGTAGTGGCCGGGCCACTTCTCCTTGCCGGCGAGGGCGATGGGGGTGACGCCCGCCGTCTTGAGCTTCTTGACGGCGTCGATGAACTCGGTCCAGGTGGCGGGCGCCGCGGCGATGCCGGCCTTCTTGAACAGGTCCTTGTTGTACCAGAAGCCGACCATGCCGATGTCCTGCGGGATGGCGTAGGTCTTCTGGTCGAACTGGTAGGCCGCCAGGGAGGCCGGAGTGAAGTCGGCGATCCAGGTGGCGGCCTCGGAGGAGAGGTCCTTCACCAGCCCGGCGTCGATCTGCTGCTTCAGCACGCCACCACCCCAGGTGGTGTACACGTCGGGGGTCTTCCCCGACTGCGTCACCGTGGCGAGCTTGGCCTTGAACGCCTCGTTCTCGATGGGGACGTTCTTGATCGTGACGTTCGGGTGTGCGGTCTGGTACTCCTTGACCTTCTGCGCGTAGAAGCTTTTCATGGGTTCGGTGGTGGAGATGTTCCACCACTCGACGGTGACCTTGCCCGCCGACGCGGTCCCCGTCGCCGCGCCGCCCGTGTTCGTCTGCCCGCCGCAGCCTCCCGCCAGCAGCGCCGCCGTCGCGGCCAGTAAGACCACACTTCGCCGACTCAACGACATCCTCGTGGTTCCTTCCTCATAACGCACCCGCTGCGAGAGCTCCGTACTCCGCCCCGAGAACTTTGAAAGTTTCTTTGGCACCCCCGAATATTTCGTGACCCGGAGAGTACGTAAACCGCACGTAACACGTCAATAGCCACACAGGAACGGGTTCGCGATGCCGAGGACAGCATGGCGTCCCGAGGGCCGCACGGAACAGTGGCCCCGGCCGGGGAAATTCCGAAAGCTTTCGGATACACTCCGTCGCATGTCAGCGAAGAGGCGGGTCACCATCGCTCTGATCGCCGAGGAGGCCGGAGTCTCGGTCCCGACGGTGTCCAAGGTCGTCAACGGCCGCCCCGAGGTGGCGCCCGAGACGCGCCGCCGGGTCGAGCGCCTGCTCCACGAACACGGTTACCGGCGCCGCACCGGCCAGGGGGACGGCCCGGTCGGCCTCATCGACCTGGTCTTCGCCGAGATAGAGAGCCCGTGGGCCATGGAGATCATCCGCGGCGCCGAGACGGCGGCCCGCGAGGCCGACGCGGCCGTGGTGGTCTCCGTGCTGCACACCCATTCCGGTCCGGGCCGCGACTGGCTCGACCGCATCGCCGCCCGCCGCACCGACGGCGTCGTCCTGGTCGCCTCGAAGCTGACCCGCCGCCAGCACGGCCAGCTCCTCGCCCGGTCCATCCCCTTCGTCATCGTCGACCCCGAGGGCGAGCCCGCTCCCGACGTCGCCTCGGTCGGCGCGACCAACTGGCACGGCGGCCTGGCGGCCACCCGCCATCTGCTGGAGCTGGGCCACCGCCGCATCGGGATGATCGGCGGGCCGGCCGAGATGCTGTGCAGCCGGGCGCGCATCGACGGCTACCGCGCCGCCCTGGAGACCGCCGGGGTGGCCGTCGACCCCGAGCTGATCCGCTACGGCGACTTCCTGGTCGACTCCGGCCACATCCACGGCAAGGCGTTCCTGGAGCTGCCCGACCGGCCCACCGCGGTCTTCGCCGGCAGCGACATGCAGGCGTTCGGCGTGTTCGAGGCCGTGCGCCGGGCCGGGCTCCGCGTGCCCGACGACCTGAGCGTCGTGGGGTTCGACGACCTGCCCCTGGCCCGCTCGGCGTGGCCGCCGCTGACCACCGTGCGCCAGCCGCTGGAGGAGATGGCCGCGCTGGCCACCCGCATGGCCCTGGAGATCTCGCGCGGCGACTCGCTGGAAACCCGGCGGGTCGAACTGGCCACCGACCTGCTCATCCGCGACAGCACCGCCCGGCCGCAGCCGTAACGGCCGTCCCGTCCCGTCCGTGAAACTTTCAGCCGTCCACCCCACGGGTGGACGGCCTTGACGTTTATCGCCCGGCCGTTTTAGGTTTCTGCCACGAAAACTGTCATAAAACTTCTGAAATGTTTCGGAGGGTCGGGTGCGCAGACGAGCGCGGGCCGCCACGCCTCGAACGGACGGCGCGTCCGGCCAGGCCACCACCTGCGCGCGCGCACGCCGCGCGATCGCGCCCGCCGCCACCGTCCCCGGCGCCAGAGTCCCCGGCGGGACGCCGGCCGCGACGCCCGTCGCCGGCGGGACACGATCGGATCACGGCGGCGGAGAGCGGCACCTGCGCCGCCGTGATCTTCCAGCGCCGCTCCGGGACCGGGTCGCCACGGTCGCGTCCGAGGAGCGCCGGCAGGCCCGTCTCTCCGAGGACGCCGCCCGATGAGCGCGCACCGACGCCCGGGCGGGCACCCGGAAGGTTCCGAAGCCGCCGAGGCTCCGGAGCCGCGAGAATCCTCCGAGTCCCCGACGCCCGGAGGATCCCCGGCGTACTCGGAGTCCTCGGCCGGCATGGTGCGCGAGCCGGCCGCCCAAGACGTGGAGGGCATCTCAAGGGCGCTCGAGGTGCCCTCCACCATGCCCTCCACCATGCCCTCTGCCATGGGCGCCGTCATGGGCTTCCCCGGCGGCGTCGGCGTCTCGGGTCTGCGCGTCTACGACTGGCCCTCGGCCGACGGCGCCTGCGGCGGCTCCCCGCACATGCACCTGCTGTGCTCGGAGGCGTACGTCGTCGTGGAGGGCGCCGGCTCGGTCCAGACGCTGACGTGGGAGGGGTACGACGAGACCCCGCTCTCGCCGGGCGCGGTCGTATGGTTCACACCGGGCACCATCCACCGGCTGGTCAACGACGACGCCCGCCTGCGCATCGTGGTCGTCATGCAGAACAGCGGCCTGCCCGAGGCGGGCGACGCCGTGTTCACCTTCCCGCCCGCCGTGCTCGGCGACCCGGCGGCGTACGCCGAGATAGCGGCGGTCACGGGCGAGGCCGACGCGCGGCGGCGCAGGGACGTCGCCATCGAGGGGTTCCTCGCACTGCGCGAGCGCGGCCAGGAGGGGCTCGCCGCCTTCCACCGGCAGGCCGCGCGCATCGTGTCGGGCAAGCTCGGCTCCTTCGAGGAGCGGTGGCGGTCGGGGGCCCTGCGGGCGGCCGAGGCCACCGGCGCTCACCTGCGGGCGCTTCGCGACGGCGACACCGCGCACCTCAGGCAGGCCCGCGTCATGTCCGCGGCCGCCGAGCCGCGTCTCGGCATGTGCGGGCGCCTTGAGACCTACCAGCTGGGCGGATGAACGATCAGGGAACGGCGCGGATCTTCCACACCAGCCCGGCGCCGAGCAGCGTCAGCGCGGCCGCGGTGAGGTAGAGCACCGGATAGCCGCCCAGGCCCGACACGATGGGGCCGGCTATCACCGGCCCGAGCACCTGGGGGCCCGAGTTGGCGATGTTGATGACGCCCAGGTCCTTGGCCCGGCCGGTCGCCGCGGGCAACACCTGGGTGACCAGGGCGTTGTCCACCGCGAGGTAGATACCGAAGCCGATGCCCATGATCACGGCGGCTGCCACGACCATCGGCCACAGCGGCCAGAACGCCATGATCACGAAAGGGACCGCGCTGATCGCGCCCGAGACCGTGACGAGCATCTTGCGCCGTCCCAGCCGGTCGGAGACCACCCCGCCGGCCACGGCGGTGACCACCACCGCCGCGGTGTAGATGAGAATGAGGACCAGCAGGCCGTCCTCGGCCCTGCTCCCCGGGAACAGCCGCTCGTAGCCGACCGCGTCGGTGAGGAAGTACAGCAGGTACAACAGCGCGACGGCGTTGCCGAGCTGCATCAGGAAGCGGGTCAGCCAGGCCCAAGCGAAGTCGGGGTGCGCGCGCGGGCTCACCCACAGGCCGCCCACGAACCCCCTCAGGGTGAACGGCGGCCGCAGCCGCGCCGGCAGCGGCGCGTCCCGCGTGGTCAGGACGAACGGCAGCACGCCCAGCGGCACCAGGGCGGCGATCAGCAGGTATCCGGCCCCCGTGGTCGTCGCGACCATCGTCACCAGCACCACCGCCAGCACCACCCCGAGCGTCTGCGGCACGCCGATCCACCCCGACACCTCGCCGCGCTGGCCCACCGGCACGTGGTCGGGGACGCCGGCCGTCAGCGCGGCCTGCATGGCGTTCAGCCCGGCCTGCGCGAGGCACCAGCCGATGAGCACGCCCGCGAGCGAGCCCTGGAAGGCGAGAAAGGCCAGGCCGAGGCCACCGGCCACCGCGCCGAGCAGCGTCCACGGGTGGCGTCTGCCGAAACGCCCGGCGGTGCGGTCGGACAGCGCCCCGGCCACCGGGTTGAACACCATCGCCACGGCGGCGCCGGCGCCGGTCACCCACGCCAGGGCGCTCTCTTTGCCGCCCAGGCCCGTCACCAGCGCGATCTGCCGTGGCAGCAGCACCTGGAGCGGGCCGAAGTACGCCATCCACAGGACCAGGTTGGCCAGCGAGATGAAGGCGACCCAGCGCGGGCCGACCCTCCTGACCGGCTCGGCCAGGGCGAGAGGCGGGTCGTACGGCGGGGTGACGGGGGGAAGGGTGCTCACCGGCGCGGCTCCTGAGTGACGAGGCGTGCCCGGATGGTAGTCGCCGCACCCCCCTCCGATAAAGACCCACTTCCGCGCGGACGGGACGTCCAGCCGATCCCCGGGGCGGGCGACGTCCGGCGCCGGACACCTCGGCGGATCACCCGGGCCGCCGGACGATACCGGCGACCCGCGGACGGCACAGGAAACCGGCGGACGGTGAAAACCACCGCTCCCCCGACTCGCAGCCGGAGGTGCCGGGGAGCGTCGTCAGGCCTCGGGGGCCGGGGGGCGGCGGGCGGTGAGGACCTCGGTGGTGAAGCGCTCCTCCCAGACGCCGCCGGGGTTGGCGGCGTCCAGAGCCGCGCCCAGGGCCTCGACGAAGTCGAGGGTGCGGTCGCCGAGCCGGGCCGGCGTGGAGTAGGAGAACGACAGCTGCAACCCCACTACCTGCTCGGTGTCGCGCCGCACCACGCGGTCGAACCGCGCCGTGGAGATGTCGCGGAACGCCGACTCGGCCACCACTTCCCTGTGATGGCGCCCCGACTGCCGGAAGGACTCGTCGTTCACCCGCCATTCGAGGCCGAACCGGTTGCGCACCGCATGCACCACCGGCTCCCACGGCGGCTCCACCGGATCGCGGGTCGGCCCCACGAGGACGACGGCCCCGTCCGGCGGGAGCATGGCGTCCAGGTCGGCCAGCACCCGCGCGCGCCGCATCCAGTGGAACGAGCGGCCCATGACGACGTGGTCGACACGGCCGAGCGGCAGCCCCGCGAGACGGGTGGAGTCCCCCTGCATCCAGTGGACGCCGGACGGCGCCAGGCGCGAACCCTCGGCGAGCATGTCCTCGCTCGGGTCGACGGCGAGGACCGTGCCGGCGAAGCGGGACAGCGGGATGGCCAGCGTGCCGGGACCGCAGCCGAGATCGAGCACCCTGGAGCGCTTGCCGAGGGCCAGCACGCGCGCGATGTAGGCGATGACCTCGTCGCCGTATGCGTTGCGGTAGCGGCGGTAATGCGCGGCCGCGCCGTCGTACAGCAGCCTTGGCTCCACCCGCCAATCCTAGCCACGCCCTCGGCCGCCTCACCGGGACTCATAGGTGGCACCATGGCAGCGTCCGGTGGAAACGACGGAAAGGTCAAGTCAATTGAGGTCCTGTCACGGCCGGAGCGCCGAGTGAGACGACTGCTGACCGTCCTGGCGGTGGGCTTCGCGGCGCTCGCGGTGGCGGTCGCGCCCGCCCTGGCGCACAACGTGCTGACGGGCAGCGACCCCAAGGACGGCGCCCGGCTCGCTTCCTTGCCCGCCCAGGTGACGCTGACCTTCGACCAGCCGGTGCGGGCCGACTTCGCCCAGGTGGCACTGACCGGGCCTGACGGCAGGGTCGCCAAGGCGGCCGTGCGGGTCGTGGACGCCAAGGTGACGGCCGAGGTGCCGGCGTCGGTCGCGGCGGGCGCGGCCGGCGCGTACGTCATCGGATACCAGATCGTCTCCAACGACGGGCATCCGGTCACCGGCAAGATCGGCTTCACCGTCGCCGGCACCGGGTCCGCGGCTCCCGTCTCCCCGTCCACGACGCCCTCCACCGGCCCCGCCGCCCCCCTCCCCTCGGCCACGAACGGCGCGACGGGTCAGCCTGCCGCCCCGGGCGGCACAGGCCCGACGACCGGCTCCGGCGGAGCGGGGCAGCCACCGGCGCCGTCCGGGGTAGCGGGGCAGGCTCCCCCAGCCGCGCAGCCGATCGCCGGCGCGGCAGCACCGGGGACGAGCGGCGGCGGCTGGGTATGGGGGCTGCTCGTCGCCGCCCTGCTGCTCTCGGGCCTCGGCATCCTCGTCGTCGCCCGCCAGAGCCGCCCGGCCCCCGGAGGCGACGCGTGAGCCCCGCCGACGAGACCACCAGCGCGACCGTCCCCCGGCACTCCGGCACCGACCCGACACCCCCGCCCGTCGCTCCCCGCGCGAAGGCCCGTCGCGGGAGGGACACCGCCGGGCGGAGCGTTGCGACGGCCTGGCGTGGAGCGGGACGGGGGCCGGTGTGGGGGCCGGCCGGGGCGGCGCTGGTGGCGGTGCTGGTGGCGACGTGGTGGACCTCGCCTGACAGCGTTCCCGGCATCGCGATCCCGGGGCCGCTGGTGGAGTACGGCCTGCCGGTGACCCGCCTGGCCATGAATCTGTGCGCCCTGGCCGCCATCGGGCTCAGCCTGCTGCCCAAGCTGGTCGGCTTCGACGACCCGGGGCGCACCGAGCCCGTCCTGTCCACGGCCCGCACCTGGGCGGTGCTCGCGGCCTTCGGCTGGACCGTCACGGCGCTGATCGCCATGGTGCTCAGCGCGGCCGAGCTCTCCCCCGGCCGAGCGCCCGACCCGGCGGCCTACGTCGAGGCCATCGGCTCGGGGCAGGGGCTGGTGATGAGCGCCGCGTGCGCCCTGGCCTTCACCTTCTTCGGCCTGCTGGCCGTGCGCTTCGGCGAGAACGTGCCCGCCGAGATCCGGGTGGTCGTCGCGGTGTTCGGCCTGCTCCCCCTGCCGGTCAGCGGGCACGCGTCCAACTGGTACTGGCACGAGCTGAGCATGGTCTCGATGGAGTTGCACGTCGTCGCGGCCGCGATGTGGACGGGCGGCCTGGCGGCGATGGCCGTGCTGCTCGCCCGGCACCGCGACCTGCTGGCCCGGGCCCTGCCGAGATTCTCCCGGCTGGCCACCGTGGCCCTTGCGGTGGTGGCCCTGTCCGGGCTGTTCAACGGGCTGGTCGAGCTGGCCTTGTCGCCTGCCACGCGGCTGCCCGGGTCGCTGTTGACCACGCACTACGGCCAACTGGTGATCGTCAAGGTCCTCTGCGTGGGCGCGGTCGCCCTGCTGGGGGCGAACATCCGCTGGCGCCTGCTGCCGGCCGTCGTCCAGCGGCGGGCGACGGCGTTCGCCGCCTGGGCGGCGCTCGAGGTGACGGTGATGGGCGTCGCCTACGGCGTGGCCGTCGCCCTCACCCGCGCCCCCGTGGCCTGACGCGGACCGCGGCACCCGTTCGGCGCGAAGGCGCAGGACGACGCCGGCCCGGCATCTCGCAGGAGATGCCGGGCCGGGGTTGTGTCAGGGGGTCGCCGGGCCGGGGGCGGCGGGGGTGCCGAGGGGCAGGGCGGCGGGGGTCTCGGGCTCGCCGGAACGGCGGCGGCGGCGGTACCACTCCACCCCGTACCAGGCCGCGCCCAGCGCGACGAGGGTCACCGGGGCCGAGGCCAGCAGGTACGGCGGGGCTTCCAGCAGCCGGTCCTGCACGGCGAGGCCGCCGTAGACGCCCACGGTGACCAGGGCGGCGCCGAGCGCCGCCCGCGCGAGCGGCAGCCGCAGCAGGAACGCCACGTCCACGCAGACGGCGGCGGCGAGCAGGAAGAACGGGACGGCCGAGGGCGGGAAGCCGGTGAAGTACAACATCGGCCAGATGAGGGCGCGGTAGCCGACGTAGACGCCCGCCACCGCGGTGGCGGTCCACCGGCGGCCGACCAGCGCCCGGGCCATGACCAGCACGAGCACCGCGGCGATGCCGAACCACATCGGGTACACCCAGTCGGGCACCGGAAGCGAGAACTTCTCGGCCATGGTGACGTCGATGGGCCGGCCCATCTGCTTGGCCGCGAAGTCCAGCAGTGTCGGCTCGGCGTACGGCGCCCCGCGGACGAAGGAGGCCAGCTCCAGCACGCCGTACTCCTGGTGCTCGCTCGGGAAGAGCGTGTTCTCCAGCATGAAGACGAACAGGGCGCCCAGCACGACCGTGCGCGCCCGGCCCTCGGGCGCGTAGAGGTACCAGCCCCGGATCACTCCGGCGATCATGAACGCCGTGCCGATGTACAGCAGCATGTGGGACGGGCTCCACGAGGTGATGTCCACCCCGTTGATCCGGTGATTGATCAGGTCGATGGGCACCGCGATGAGGAAGGCGCCGGTGCCCCACTGGACCAGCCGCTGGGCGGTGCGGTCGACGCCGTACCCCGTGTAGCTGTGCACGATCGTGAGGGCCAGCACGATCGCCGTGCCCGCGCTGTTGAGCAGGTGCGGCGGCGCCAGGTCGTCGCGCAGCCACTTGAAGTGCCACGACACGTCCCACGAGGCCCCGAGGACCTTCAGGACGAACGCGGCGATCCAGCTCAGGTAGAGGACGCGGAGCAGCTCCGGCGGCGTCTCGCGGCCGGCCTCCCCCCGCGTCCAGTAGGGGCGGGCCCATTCGAGGGCTTCGACGGCTTTGCCTCTGCCCCACCGCCATGGGGAGGGCGCGCGACCGCCCGTCCGGGTGGCCTCGGCCTCGTTACCTGCGCCTTGCTTCACGCCAAGCATGATGCCGGTCACCGGACATGCTCCGCAATCGGGAGTTACCCCGAGATAACCCTGTATCCACCTCGGGGTTGGCGTCTCAGCGATCTCTCAGCGGCGGGTAAGTAGGCTCTCGGCATGAGGGTTCGGGGGAGACCGCAGGTCGCGCTGGCGGCCGTGGTGGCGGCGGTGATCGGCGCTGTGGCGTGGGCGGTCTGGCCCTCACCGGCGGTGCGCGCGTCCGACCAGGTGATTCCGGTGGCCGACGGCCCTTCGGGCGACCAGCACGTGCTGCTGGACACCACCTTCTTCCCCCCGGCCACCGGGGGCAGGAGCCCGGTCGTGCTCCTCGCGCACGGCTTCGGCGGCAGCAAGCGCAGCGTGCGCGACGAGGCCGTCCGGCTGGCGCAGGAGGGGTACGCCGTTCTCACCTGGTCGGCCAGGGGGTTCGGCGCCTCCACCGGGCAGATCGCGCTCAACTCCCCCGACTACGAGGTCAAGGACGTCAAGCAGCTGATCGACTGGGTGGCCCGCCGTCCCGAGGTCCAGCTGGACGGCCCCGGCGACCCCCGGCTCGGCCTGGCGGGCGGCTCGTACGGCGGGGCGATCACGCTGATGGCCGCCGCCTACGACGGCCGCGTCGACGCCATCGTCCCGCAGATCACCTGGCACGACCTGGCCGACGCGCTGTTCCCCGACGCGACCGGCGCCAGCCCGGCCGAGGGCGTCTTCAAGCGCATGTGGGCCGGCCTGTTCTTCAGCCGCGCGGCCGACTCCCCCCTCGCCCCGGGCGCCGACGGTCGAAACGTGCCCACCGACCCCGCCCAGCCGGCCACCACCTCGAGCGCCCCGTCCAACGGCACCTCCAGCGAAATTTCAGGCGGGGGGACGGGGCCGGACGCCGGGGCGCGGGAGGCGCAGTGCGGGCGGTTTCTGCCGGCCATCTGCGACATGTACCTGCAGGTGGCCGAGACCGGGCGCGCCACCCCGGCGGCCGTCGACACCCTGCGCAGGTCGAGCCCCATCTCCGTGCCGGGAAAGATCCGCGTGCCCACTCTGCTCATCCAGGGCGAACACGACTCCCTCTTCCCCCTCTCGCACGCCGACGCCAACGCCCGGGCGATCGCGGCCACCGGCGCTCCTGTCCAGGTGGCGTGGTTCGACGGCGGCCACGACGGCGGGGACGGCGAACCCGACTGGGTGGCCGAGCGCACCATCGCCTGGTTCGGCCACTGGCTGAAGAAGGACGGCACACCGCTCGGCGACGCCTTCACCGTCACCCGGGACGGCGGCCGCGATCCGGGCACGCGTCGTCCCGTCCTGGTGCACGCCGCGGCGAACCGCTACTCCGGCCTGGCCGGCGCGTCGTCCGCGTCGGTGCGGCTCGCCGGCCCCGACCAGCAGGTGGCGGGCCCGCCGGGCGGCTCGCCTGCCGCGATCTCCACAGTGCCGGGCATGAGCGGCCTGCTCGGCGGGCTCGCCGGCGACGGCGTGGCGATCGACATGCCTGGCCAGGCCGCGGCGTTCGAGTCGGCGCCGCTGGCCGCGCCGCTGGAGGTCACCGGCGCGCCGTCGGCCACGGTGAAGGTGTACGGCGAGGGCGAGGTCACGCTGTTCGCCAAGCTGTACGACGTGGGCGGGCAGCGCCCGTCGCTGCCCCAGGGCCTGGTGGCGCCCTTCCGGGTCACGGCGACCCCGGTGGGCACGCCGGTCGCGCTCACCCTGCCGGTCATCGACCACCGGTTCGACGCCGGGCACCGGTTGCGCCTGGTGCTGAGCACCACGGACATGGGGTACGCCTCCCCCACCGCGCCGGCCGTCCACCGCGTCGGGCTGGCCTCCCCGACGCTGACCGCGCCCACCGACCCGGCGCTGCGCACGGCGGGCGGCGGCCTTGGCTGGTGGACCTGGGCCCTGCCGCTGGCCGCGCTGGCCGTCGCCGCCGCCATCGTGCTCACCGGGCGGCGGCGCCGCGCGGACGACTTCGACCCGGCGCTGGCCGGGGTGCCGCTGCGCATCACCGGCCTGACCAAGAGGTACCGCGACGGCGATCCCGCCGTGGACGAGCTGTCGTTCCAGGTCGACCGGGGGCAGGTGCTCGGCCTGCTCGGCCCGAACGGCGCGGGCAAGACCACCACCATGCGCATGATGATGGGGCTCATCCACCCGGACGCGGGCGAGATCCGCATCTTCGGCCACCGCGTCACGCCGGGGGCGCCGGTGCTGTCCCGGCTGGGCTCCTTCGTGGAGGGGCCGGGCTTCCTTCCCCACCTGTCCGGCCGGGAGAACCTTGAGCTTTACTGGCGGGCCACCGGCCGGCCGAGGGGCGACGCCCATATGGAAGCGGCACTGGAGATCGCGGGCCTCGGCGCGGCGCTCGACCGCGCCGTGCGCACCTACTCCCAGGGCATGCGCCAGCGCCTGGCCATCGCGCAGGCGATGCTGGGCCTGCCCGACCTGCTGGTGCTGGACGAGCCGACCAACGGCCTCGACCCGCCGCAGATCGCCGAGATGCGCCGCGTCCTGACCCGCTACGCCGCCGCGGGCCGCACGGTGATCGTCTCCAGCCACCTGCTGGCCGAGGTCGAGCAGACCTGCGATCACCTGGTGGTGATGCACCGCGGCCGCCTGGTCACCGCCGGCCCGGTCACCGACCTGCTCGGCGGCACGGCGCCCTCCAACGGCTCCAGGGGACGTCTCGAAGACGTCTTCCTCGACCTGATCGGAGACAAGGCATGACACCCCCGAAGGTCGAGATGTCCAACGGCTCCCAGAGACGTCCTCAAGACGTCCTCCCCAAGCCGACCGGAGACACGGCATGACAGCCCTGAGAGTCGAGATGTCCGACGGCTTCCAGGTACGTCCTCAAGACGTCTTTTCCAGAGTTGACCGGAAACACGGGATGACACGCCTGGAGGGCGGGATGGCCGACGGGTTTGGGGGACGTCTTGGAGGCGTCTTCTTCGGACTGATCGGGGACGCGGCGTGACGCCGCCGGGGGTGGCGGCCGGGGGGGCTCGTGATGTCCCGGCGGGCGTGTCGTACGCGCCGGGGCGCACGCTGCCGTTGCGGGTGGAGGTCGTGCGCCAGCTCAAGCGGCGCCGGACGGCGGTGATGTTCGGGCTGTTGCTGGCCCTTCCGTGGGTGCTGGTCGTGGCGTTCTCGCTCGGCCCCGCGCCGACACAGCAGAACTCTCTGAGGCTGTCCGATCTCGCCACACAGGGCGGCCTGAACTTCGCGGCGTTCACGCTGTCGGTGTCGGCCACGTTCCTGCTGGTGGTGGCGGTCGCCCTGTTCTGCGGGGACACCGTGGCGAGCGAGGCGAGCTGGTCGTCGCTGCGCTACCTGCTGGCCGCCCCGGTGCCGCGCGGCCGGCTGCTGCGGCAGAAGCTCGTGGTCGCCCTCGCCTTCTCCGCGGTGGCGGTGATCACCGTGCCGCTGATGGCGTTGCTCGCCGGCACGGTGACCTTCGGGTGGAACGATGTGCGGTTGCCCGGCACCGGGGAGGTCTTCCCGGCGACCGCGGTGCTGCCGCGATTCGCCATCGTCATCGGGTACGCCCTGGTCAGCCAGCTCGTCGTGGCGGCGCTGGCGTTCCTGTTGTCGGTGAGCACCGACTCGCCGCTGGGCGCGGTCGGCGGCGCGGTGGGGCTGGTGATCGTCAGCAACATTTTGCAGGCGGTGGAGGCGCTCGGCGCGCTGCGGGAGTTCCTGCCGACCTTCTGGAACACCGCCTGGCTGGACGCCCTGGTCCCCGAGCTCGACTGGAGCGGCATGGCCAAGGGGGCGGCGCTGTCGGTGACGTACGCGTCGGTGCTGACGGCGCTGGCCTTCCGCCGCTTCCGTCACAAGGACGTCGTGTCCTGACCCCCGCCGGCTCCGGCGCTCAGCGGCTCGGCAGCGGGCCTCGCGGTGATGGTGGCGTCGCAGGAGTGGGTCGCGCTCGCCTGCAGGGGGTGCGGGAGGGGTCAGCCCCGGCGACGGCGCAGGGAGGGGGTGGTCAGTTCGGGGGGCTGCCAGCCGGCGTCGGCGGGGTTGATGGTCAGGCCGGGCGGCACGATCTCGTCCACCCGGTCCAGCACGTCCGCGGAAAGCGGGGCATCGGGGGCGGTGAGCTGGCTTTCAAGGTGCTCCAGCGTGCGCGGGCCGATGATGGCGGAGGTGACGGCCGGGTGCTGGAGCACGAAGCGCAGCGACAGCTCGATGAGGGTCAGCCCGCTGTCTTCGGCGAGCCGGGCGAGCGCCTCGACGGCGGCGAGCTTGCGCCGGTTCTCGGGGAGCTCGATGTCGTAGCGGGCGGGTAAGAGGGCCGAGCGCCTGCTCTGGGGCAGCTCGGCCTCCTGCCGGTAACGGCCGGTGAGCCATCCGCTGGCCAGCGGGCTCCAGGCGAGCACGCCCAGGCCGTACCGCTGACAGACGGGCAGCAGGTCGGCTTCTATGCCGCGGGCCACGACCGAGTAGGGCGGCTGCTCGGCGGCGAACCGCTCCCTGCCGCGCCGCTCGGCCGTCCACTGCGCCTCGACCACCTGGTGGGCGGGGAACGTCGAGGTGCCGATATAGCGGACCTTGCCCGCCCGCACCAGGTCGGTCAGGGCGCCGAGCGTCTCGTCGATGTCGACGGTGGGATCGGGGCGGTGCACCTGGTAGAGGTCGATGTGGTCGGTGCGCAGGCGGCGCAGGCTGTCCTCGGCGGCGCGCATGATCCAGCGGCGGCTGTTGCCGCCCTGGTTGGGGTCCTCGCCCATCTGGCCGTGCACCTTGGTGGCGAGGAAGACGCGCTCGCGCAGGCCGTTCTCGGCCAGGAACCTGCCGATCAGCTCCTCGGACTCGCCGCCGGAGTAGATGTCGGCCGTGTCGATGAAGTTGACGCCGGCGTCGAGCGCCCGCTGCATGATCTTGGCCGACTCGTCGTAGCCGTTCTCACCCCACCAGCCGAACATCATGCCGCCGAGGCACAGCGGGCTGACCTTCACGCCGGTGCGTCCGAAGGGGCGGTACTCCATGGGATCAGCTCCTCGACCGAACGAATACGGATAGCAGTGATGTCTACTATCTTCTTGGTACGCTGACAAGCCCCACCGGGCTACTCCGGGGTGACCGCTGGAGGAATCGATGCGCATCGCCGAGCTGAGCCGGCGTGCCGACGTGCCCGTGCCGACGATCAAGTACTACCTCCGCGAAGGGCTGCTGCCTCCCGGGGAGCGCACCAGCCACAACCAGGCCCGGTACGGCGAGGGCCACCTGCACCGGCTCAGGGTGATCAAGGCGCTCATCGGCGTCGGCGGGCTCAGCGTCGCCGCCACGCGCGAGGTCCTCGGCCAGATGTACGCGCCGGGCATGAGCGTCATCGACGCGGCCGGCAAGGCCCAGTTCGCGATGACGACCCCGCGGCCGGTGATCGAGGACGAGGCGTGGGCGGCGGCCACCGAGCACACCGAGGCGCTCATCGAAGAGCTCGGCTGGCGGGTCCGCGCGGCCAACCCGGCACGGCGGACGCTGGCCTCCGCGCTCGCCACTCTTTACCGACTCGGCCAGACCGGGCAGCTCACGCTCCTGCCGGAGTACGCGCGGGCGGCACGCCAGGTCGCCGAGGCCGATCTCGGGCTGATCGCCCGGGAGCCCGACTCTCACACGATGCTCGAGACCGCCGTGGTCTGGACGGCCGTCGGAGACCTCGTCCTCAGCGCCCTGCGCAGACTCGCCCAGGAGGACATCGCCTACGAAGGGCGTCCGGCGGAGCACTAGAGCCGGACGCCGCATGTCCCCGGGGAAGGTCACCACGCCCCGGGCGGCGGAGCCGCGCCGCCCGGGGCCGCGATGGAGCCGCGCCGCGGCACATCTTCGGTCGCCCGCACCCCGGCCGGCCACCGCTCACGGTTGCGGCACCGGGCGGTGGCGGAAGGTCGCGGCGGCACTCAGGGAGCGGTGGTGGGCATGCCGGCGCGGCGGCTTGTGAAGCATTGACGGCCGACGGCGCGGCGCGGGGGCCATGGGCGAACCTCCGGCCATGGGCGAACCCATCTGCCATGGGCGAATCCGCCGGCCATGGGGGGATCCACCGGCCATGGGGGCATGCGCGGGGCCTCTGGGGCTGGTGTGCGGGGTGACTTTCCGGAGACGAATGCGCATTGGTGTGAACAACCCGGCGATATTCTGGAATGATCCTCTCGGTAATCCTGTCGGACATCGAGAATGACGGACAGAGCTGATGCCCCCCTTCGAGCAGATATCTACGTTCGCAGCCGAACATCCGGGTCAGACGGCCATCATCTGTGTGTCCGCCCTGGTCGTTCTGGTTCTGACTTTCTTCGTCCTTCGCACCGCCTACCGCGCGGGCTCCCGCGCCTACCGCAAGTTCGCCGAGAACCGCCCGGCGGAGGACATCCTCACCATCGTCGCCGCCAGCATCGCCACCGGCGTGTCCGCGCAGGGCATGTGGCGCTTCTCCGGCGACGTCCTCGGCTTCGACGGCCCGCTGCGGCTGCTGCTGTTCGCGTTCATCGAGGTCGCGGTGATCACCAGCGCGGTGCGCGCCCGCCGCAACATGCGCGAGAACTTCTCGGCCGGCATCGACGGCATCGCCGTGTGGGCGCTGACGAGCCTTTCCGCGGTGCTGTCCAGCCTGGACGCCCGCAGCATGGCCGAGGCCATCTTCCGTCTGGCCGCTCCGCTGGTCGCCGCGTGGCTGTGGGAGCGCGGCATGGCGATCGAACGGCACCGCATCACCGGCCGTTCCCGCATCAAGTGGCGGCTGACGCCCGAACGCGCCATGGTCCGGCTCGGGCTGGCCGAGGTCAGCGACCGCACCGCCAGCGAGGTCGACGCCCATCGCAGGCTCACCCGCGTCGCCCTGGCCGCCAAGCGGGCGCGCGCGCTGCGTCAGGCCGGCGCCTCCGGCCGCAAGATGCGCGCCGCGCTGGCCAGGCTCGACAAGGCGATGGACCGGGCGGTGGAACACACCGGGCTGGCGCAGGACTCCGACAAGCAGCAGCGGATGCTCGCCCAGCTCGGCGCGCTGTACAACACGGCGGAACTTCTGGAGCTGCAGACGCGGCCGTTCTGGCAGCCAGCCGCCGACGACACCGCGGCGGCCACCGAGCGGGACCGGCGCGGGGAGATGGCCATCGCGGGTGCGCTCAGTCTCCGTGGCCGCCGGGCCGAGATCATCGCGCCGCTCGTCGCCAGCGCTTCCACCGGTGTGACGAGCCGCGCCGCCGCGCAGGAGGCGGCTGCTGACGCCGAAGCGGATGAAGTGATCGCGCGCTGGCGTGGCCACCGAACGGGGGGCGACACCGGGGGCGTTTTCCCGCCCGCGAACACGACGCGACAGGCGGCAGTCGACACGACAGGAGAGGCGACACGACAGGCCGCCGAGGACGACAGGCGGCGCCCGCCGAAGCGACACGACAGGCGGCAGGCGACACGACAGAGACGCGCCATCGCCGCATCCGAGAGACGACACGACAGCACGACAGCCCGGACACGACAGGGCGACACGACAGGCGACAAAGGCGCGCCGAAGTGGCTGGTCTCCGAGCGTGTCGCCCGCGTGGTGGAGCTGCTGGGGCAAAAGCCGAAGCCGACGCAGGGCGAGGTCGCCGAACAGCTCGGCGTCACGGTCCGCACGGTGCAACGCGACATCGAGCGCGCCGAGGCGGACGGCCTGGTACCGCCGGGTGACACGACACGACAGGCGACAGACGGCCCGGCGCCGGGCCTGCCCGCCGGACACGACACGACACGACAGACGGAGGACTGACATGGACGCACTCAGGGGTTTCACCACGTACATGGCGCTGGAGCCGGAGACCGGGGACAGCGAGACGCTGATCGCGCACCTGACATACGACAGCCGCGATCCCCACGCTTTCGTCCTGGAGGCGGCCGAGGCCGGCGTCGCCGCCACGTTCGACCGGTGCCTGCTCGACCAGGGCCGCTACGACCTGGCGCACGGCGGCGCTGTGGCGGTCAGCCCGACACCGGAGCATGACCGCCTGTGGATCACCGTTGACGGCCGTGCCTTCCGGGTGCGCCGCACGCTCGTGGACTGGGCGCTCAGCCGGTCCTACGAACTGGTGCCGCTCGGTGAAGAGGGCGCGCGAATCGACTGGGACGGCGCGTTCGCCGCGCTGCTGGGTGGTGCGTCATGACCCCGCGAGCATCACGCGCCGTGACGGCTGCTGGGAGGCGAGATCCGTGGCCATGGCCGCCGACCAGGGCGGATCCGAGCCGCCTACGCGCGGCCGCGCGTAGGCGCCCGCGCGCGGGCGCGCGAGGCCACCTTACCTGATGTCACAGCCAGTAGCCATCGGAGGCAGATCATCGTGGGCCGCAAGACCCCCTCGTACGAGCGTCGCAAGGAGGAGCTCGCCGCGTCGGTGGCCGCTGCGGTGACGCCTCGCCGGGGCCTGGACATCGCCGTGGACGGGCTGTCCGCGGCGCTCGCCGATCTGGCGCGGGTCGACCAGGCCGCTGCCGACATGGCCCGCGCGAGCATCGCCACCAACCTGGTCGAGGTGACCCTGTCCATCGATACGCAGACCGCCGCGCGGAAGGAGGCCGCAGCCGATGATTCCCCGGATCGCCGACCCGTTCGCCCCCGCCGATGAGGCCCGCCAGCCGGTCGACGCCGAGCACCTGGCCGAGGTCGTGCCGCTGCACGGTGGCCCTGCTGAAGTGGTCTCCGCGCAGGCGGCCGGGCCGGGGCTGCTCGCGCGGGCGGCCGACGCGGGCCGTCACGCGCTGGCCCGCGCGCTACGTGTCGGCGGCGTGGAGATGTACACCGCGGTGCTGGCCGAGCATCTGCCCTCGGTGCGTGAGCTGGCCGAGCAGTACAAGACCGTGCCGGGCGTGCCCCGCGACATCGGCGTGCTGTGGTGGGCCTGCCGGGCGTACGGCCTGATGGTGGTGCTGCCGGTCAACGCGGCGGTGCACACGGCGCTGTGGCTGGCGTGGTACCCGACACGGCTGGTGGAGTCGCCGCCGGCGGTGCTGCCGTCGCTGGCCGAGCTCGGCGCGCTGTACTGGGCACCGCCCGCCCGGTCGCGGCCGGTGCGGGTGGCCTACCGCGTGTACGGCTTCGGCCTGGTGATTCCCCTCAACGCCGCGCTGCAGCCGCTGCTGTGGATCGTGCGTTACCCGACGCGGCTGGCCGTGACCGGCCTGCATGTCGCGCTGACCATCCTGCTGTCCCTGCTGTGAAACGAGGTTCCCCTCATGCTCGCCCTGATCTTCGGTGGACTGGCCTTGTCGGCCGTCCTGGTGTGCCTGGCGTTGCCCATGCGCCGGTGGTGGAAAACCGCCGACAAGCTGGCCGCGATCGTTATGGTCGCGGCCGGGCTCGGCCCGGTGCCCCTGGTGGCGTCCCTGGCGGGCCTGATCACCGACAAGACCACCAACATCGTCATCGGCATCATCGCGCTGTGCCTGCTGCTGCTGGTCGGCGGGTTCTACTACGCCGACGCCAAGGACGGCAGGGTCGACAAGCCGCTGCGTGGCCTGCCGCTGCTGTCGCTGGCCACGGTGGTCCTCATGACCGGCTCGGCGGTGTTCCCCTTCCTCGGCGACCTGGCCCGACAGGGCTATGACACCGTCGTGCAGCAGGTGAAGTGATGATCATCCCGTTTGTGCTGCTCGCGGTGCTCACCGCGCTGATCGGCGGCGCCGTCTTCCGCAAGGACGTACGGGTCACCGCCGCAGGAGCCTGGCGAGCCGGGAGCAGCCAAGCCGGCCGCGAGTTCCGCGCCGGGTACTCGGCGACCCGGGCGGGCTACGTGCGGGCGCAACGTCACCTGCGGCGCGACCATCCCGGATGGAAAGACCCGCGCCGCTGGGCCGCCGCGCTGCTGAAACTCGCCGGGTGGAGCGCCATCGCGGTGGGCGGCACCACCTACGGCGCCTACCGCGTCACGGTGGGCACGGCACGGGTCGCCCGCACGGCTTGGCAGGGCGGCCGGGACGCCTACCGCACCTACAAGCTGACGCAGCCGGTCGACGTCGAAGTCACCGACCCAGACGACCCGGTGAAAGTCGAGCAGGTCCTCGATCAGCCGGATCTTGACCCCGATACGCAAGCGCGTGCGCAAGCCGATGCGCAAGCCGACTCCGACTCCCGGCGCACGCCGGACCCGATCCCCCAGCCAGACCCTCAACACCAACCACGAGAGGACCCCGACATGACATTCGACAACCAGGAGGCGGCCGGTCTCGCCAGCCTGCGCATCGTCTTCGCCACCGCGGCGGAGAACGCCGGCAACGACGTGGTGGCCATCGACGGCATCCAGGCCGACCAGCTCGGCAAGCTCGCCGAAAACGGCGACATCGTCTCCAAGATCGCCGACGTGTCCGAGACGGCCGCCCTGTACGAGAAGCAGCTCACCGCCGTCGTCGACGCCATCGACGCCCTGGTCAACAACTGACGCGTCGGGTCGCCGCTCCGCGCGCTCGGCGCGGGGCGGCGGCCCAACCCGCCAGGTACCGCCCCCTCAACGAGGAGAACACCCATGGTGAGCACCCCCGGCACCGAACAGGACACCTCCGCTGCGCCCCGGTCAAAGCAGGTGGTGCGAGCGGCCCGCAGGACCACGCACTGGCAACGCCGTGCCCTGGTCAACCTGGTGCCGTTCGCCTGCCTGGCCGGCGTGCAGGGCACCGCGATGCTCGTCGCCGCGGCCGAGCTGGCGCTGTGGTGGAGGATCGCCGCGGTCGTCACGGTCGTCGCCGTGGTGCTGATCTGGATGGAACGCAGCGGCGGCAGCCCGTTCGGGATCGCCATCGTGGGCGGCCTGACGTACCTGGTCCCGGCCTACCTGTGGGGCGTGTTCGGCGGGATGGCGCTGGTGGCGGGCTGCGTCATGCCGCTGCTGGCCGCGCCGTTCTGGCGCGAGCATCAGACCCGGTACCGTCACCGGCCCGACCCGGCCGCCACGCCACCTCCCCGGCCGGAGCCCGAGCAGCCGGCGTTGGAGGCGCTGTCACCCGAGCAGGTCAAGTACGCCGAGCGGGTCGTCCCCAATAACGCCGTGTTCACCGGCACCCACCTGGACAAGCCGGTCGCGGTGCCGGGCGGGTTCACCGCGCGGATCATCGGCGAGCCCGGCAAGACCGAGCTGTCGAAGCTGCAGACCGGGGCGGGCACCGTCGCCTCGGCGTGGGAGGGCCGGGTCGACCAGGTGACCATCGAGGAGACCCCTGACGGCAACAGCAGCCAGGCCCAGGTGACCGTCATCTCCCGGGGCGACAACCTGCTGCAGAAGCGGTACCTCGAGGACGACGGCACCGCCATCGACGTTCGCACGGGCATCGCCCGGGTTGCCTACTTCAACGACCTGCGGCCCGCGCACTGGTCGTGGTGGACCGTCACGGGCGGCGCGCAGATGGGCCTGAACTGCGGCACCACGGGCACCGGCAAGTCGAAGTTCGGTGGGACGAAGATGTGCCTGGCCCACCAGTGCCCTGTCATCGCCGTCGTGCTGCTGGACGCCCAGGACGGCTCCAGCCAGCCAAGCTGGAACGGCAAGACCCACCGTTACGGCGAGGGCATCGAGCAGTCCTACGCCGAGCTGCAGGCCGTGGACTACGTGGCCGGGCGGCGGGCGCACTACATCTCCCACGTCCACTGGGTCGACGAGCAGGGCCGTGAACGCATCGGCAAGCCCTACCTGCTGCCCGGTGATCCCGATCTCGGTGGCATGGTCTTGATCTACGTGGTGGTGGAGGAGGCGCCGCTGCTGTTCCAGGACGAGACCTACGGCCCCAAGGCCATCAAACTTCTCGCGCCTGGGTCGAAGACCTACCGCAAACCCGGCATCAGCCTGGACATCTACACCCAGAACCTCGACCTGGGCGAGCTCGGCCGCAACCGGGCGTTCCGCGCGAACATCGCCGCCGGCGGCAGCGTCGCGGCGTTCCGCACCGGGGCCAGCACCGACCACAAGATGGTCGGCCTGGCCAACGACCCGTCCAAGCTGCCCGAGTACTTCCCCAACGGGGAGAAGACCCACGGGCTGGGCTACCTGCGTGGCCTGGACCGCCGTCAGGCCACCATGCGGCCGCTCATCCCCCGCGACGAGTTCGCCATCGCCTCACGGCCTGCGGCCGGCGCGTTCGACCAGGCGACCCTCGGCTTCTACGAGGAGTACTTCCACGGGCGCGCCCGGGGCCGGCGGCCTGCCGTGCCGCAGGACACCCCGCAGCAGACCACCTCGGGGGACGTGCAGGCCGCCATCGAGGAGGTCCTGGCGGCCGCGGCCGGGCCACTGGACATGGGGTCGATCGTCGCGGCGTGCAGCCGGCGGATCCAGGGGTGCTCGCTGGGTGAGGTCAAGGCCGCGTTGCAGGCGCTGGTGGCCGCCGAGCGGGTCTGGCGTAAGGGGCCGGACTACGTCCACGCCGGTCAAGGGAGGTGATGCGTCAGGGACCTGCGACACCCGATACCCGATCGCCCCGGGCCGCCCAACCCGACCAAGAGCAGACGGCCCGGGGCTCCTCAGAGAGGAAGCCTCATCATGTCACGACCCAAGATCGTCCCGATGAGTGAGGTGACGTGGCCGGAGCAGGAGCGGCTGCGGCCTTCCAACATGGGCGAGCCGGACAGCGTCCGCTACGCCTACGACCATCCACAGGAGGACCCCGATGGCGAACACGACCACCAATGACGACGGCCACCGGGCCGCGCCGGTGGTGTGGCAGATCGACACCACCCGGTTCCGTGAGGCCGATCTGCGGAAGATGATCGCGTTGCAACTCGCGATCCAGCATCACAGCCAGGGCGTCGACGCTGAGGTGGTGGTGCACACGGCCGGGCAGTTCGAGAGATACCTCAAGTAGGACATGTCAGTTGATCACGCGCACCTCTGGAGCGGCCCGTGACGGGCGTTGCGGGGGTGCGCGCATGATTGACCGGTTGGCCCGCTCGGGGCTTCGTGCAGCGGTTTCAGGGCCTTATGTGGCCTGGTCTGCGGGTGTGTCGGTGGTGTGTTCGGATGTGCGAAGATGCTTGCGACCGGTGTGATCACCGCTGACAGGTCGCAGACCTGTCCGGGCCGCGACACGCCCGGTCCCCAGAACCGAACCACACGCATGTCATTACGTGGCATGCTGTGGCGTTGACCACCCAGGTCGCTGACGTCACTCAGGAGTCGCCCCGGACAAACGAAAAACGCCCCGCAGTGCGAGGCGCCTTCCGACCGAAAACTTCATCGACACGCTTCCGTAGCTAGCTCCAAAGGTTTGGCCGCCCGGTTGAGCTCAGCGCCTTCGGCGTGTCTGCGTTATTCACGTCTGGAGAGAACCATAGCATCTCGCCAAGGCGCTAGCGGCGTATGCACGAAAACAGAAGTTGCCGCGTGTCGCCACTCAACATCCCCAGCGCACTGCCAGGCTGATGACCAGCCGTCGCTGTCGCTGGTGTCCCTGCCCGCAGGGTCCATCCCGGCACCTGAGCCGCGCCTGTGGCGACAGGCTGTCGGCCATCTCGCCGGCCTGACCGGCCGCCGCGCCGACTGGCAGCGCAACGTGGCGCGCGTGGTGCAGCTCCTCGCCGCGCGGGTCGACCCGCTCATGGTGACCGCGCCCAAGTTCGGCGCAACGTGGCCGCTGCTGGCCCGCGCCGCGGACATCGGCCGGTCGACGCTGGCGTCGATCCTGCGCTGGCTCCGTCAGCAGGGCCTGCTGTATATCGTCACGCCCGGGTCCACCCCCCGGTACCGGGGCGGCGCCGATGCCGACCTGGGCAACCTCGCCGCCGAGTATCTGCTGCTGGTCCCCGCCGATCTGGTGCAGGTCGA
Organism: Sphaerisporangium sp. NPDC004334; assembly: GCF_053602655.1. Taxonomy (NCBI): domain Bacteria; kingdom Bacillati; phylum Actinomycetota; class Actinomycetes; order Streptosporangiales; family Streptosporangiaceae; genus Sphaerisporangium; species Sphaerisporangium sp. NPDC004334. Next base: position 239,156 of record NZ_JBSGDZ010000009.1, on the reverse strand, counting down.
CGACCCCGACCCGCTCGACACAGCATCGGCAGCATCGGGGTCAGCGCGCCGAGACGAACAACCGCCCTGGCCTGCGCAAACAGTCCCGTCAGAGCTAACTCGGACCCCCGCTGTTGGTAGTTCTCTAGGGGAAGAATCTTTCCCTTTCGCGCGCGCGCGAGCAGCGTCCGAACCGGCGGCACCCCTCGATGCCTCCCCGGCCGCCGTCACGTCGGCAACGAAGCATGATCAACTCGTGATGTGCCAGCGTCTGCAAACCGCAGCGCCCGAGCTGCGCGGGGTGTCGGCTCGTCACCTGCGCTCGCTGCTGCGGCCCCTGCTGGCCGCTGGCGGCACGATGTACGACGCGTTGCTGCTCTTGGAGCGCAAGCCCCCGGGCTTGCGTAATTTCGCCGGTTGGGTTCGTCACCGGCTCGCGCAGTGGTGTGACTCCAGCGGGCGGCTTACCGGCCCCTTGCCGTCGCAGATCGCGGCCCGCGCCATCGAGGAGCGACGCGCCGAGCAGGCGGCGCTCCGCGCGGCGACCGCGCAGGCCAGGGCCGGGGCGGTGGACGCGATGGGCCCGGCCGCGAGGGCTCGCGCTCTGCTGGCGGCCAGCAGCCCGAGGGCGGCCCGGGTGATCGAAGCCCAACATTTGCGGCACGCGCACCAACAATCAGGCTGCGCGTGCAACATCGACGTTGTAGCGTGTGCAACATGACCGGCATACCTGCCAGCAGCGAACCCGCCTTGGCGTTCGAGAACGCCGAACTGGCCGAAGACGCCCTGCACGCCTGGGGAGAGGCCAGCGCCGAGCTCGCCCGGCGCCGCAACCCCCTCGTTCTCGGCGCTCTTGCCGCCGGCGTCAAACCGGCCGACGTCGAGCGGCTCACGAAGATCAACCGCAGCACCATCACCCGCATCAAGGACGGCTACCCCGACATCGAGGTCGCCGTCCTTAACCCCCCGACCGTCGAATACGCCCACCTGCTGTACGCCCGCACCGGCGCCGACACCTACCAGCCCAGCAAGCCCCTCACCGGGGAGGCCCTGCGCAACGCCCGCATCATGTGGGGCGTCACCATGCGGCAGGCGGCCGACTCGATCAGCAAGCCACCTGAGGACCCTTCCCTGTCGGAAGACGCATGGCTGCAGGTCCTCGCCGGCCGCTACGAGCGCGCGCTCAGGCCCGGCGCGCTCCCTCCGGCGTCCGACGGCTTCCCCGAGGGCTACAGCGATGCCTGCATCCAGCTCATCCGCGAAATTACCCATATCCGCCGGCTCGGCGAAGCCGCGTTCGCAGACTTCGATCCGGCCGAGGTCGCCGCCGGAGCCGCTCACCTGGCCGAGGCCAACCGCCAGGGCCAGGAGAAGTTCGCGCAGATGGCTGGTTTCCCCTCCTACGCCGCGGCCAAGGCCGCCGACTTCACCTCCGCCGAGGACGACGATGACGACGACGCCTGAGTACGCCTACCTGATGCAGCTGTGCGGGTGGCTGGCCGAACATGAACCTGCCTCCGGCCCGTGGATGCGCGAACTGACACGCAAACCCATCCAGGGCAACCTCGGCCAGCAGACGTTCTTCTCCTTCGAGCCGTTCCCGCTGTACGGCGCGGCGCATCAGGCGGGCCTGCCGCTACCCACGGCCGACGCCGCCCAGCCCACCGCCCAGCTCGCCACGCAGAACAACGCGCTCGCCGCGGTGCTCGCCGTCCACGCGACGCTGTCGCTGCGCGGCGGCTCCCATCAGGCCGGCGGGCCAGCCCTCGGAATGGCCGCCGGGTCGATCCCTGCGGCCAACATGTCCGACACCGTGGCCAACATGGTCAACGACCAGGTTGCCCGCGCGCACTCCGACACCTGGAGGCGGCTGCTGCACTTCCTGGCGTGGGCCGAGGTGACAACGGTGGACCTGCGGACCGCCGCCATGCTGGCGTACACCGTCCCCGGCCAGGTCCATCAAGTGCCCGGCCACGTCATGAATCCCAGCGCCGACGCCTACGACCGGGTGTCGCCGGCGTCGGCGTTCCTGCGGGACTTCTGGCGGACACGACACAAGCCCGCAGGTTCGGATCGGGCCAACTGTCCCGGCTCGGAGGTGGAGCACTGTGCCAACTGCGGTCGCCGGTCTCCGCAGCCGGGAAACCGGTGGTGGAGTTCGGAGGGTGAGCTGGTGTGCGGCGTGGACTGCGCTGATGACCTCGCCGCCTCGCAGTACGGGAGCCACTACGAGGACCACCTGGCGGGCACGTAGCGCGAGGAGAGCCGCGTACCTGGTTCCGCAGACTAGGAATCTACAGCGTAAAGCCAGAGGCGGGGCCCCATCGGAGAGCGGCAGCACCCGTCATGGTGCTGCCGCTCTCCCTATACCGGACACTCGGGCATACCCCTTGCCATCGGTGCCGAAAGCCCCGCCCCGTGCGGCGGTCACTCGAACGCGAAGGGGGTTTCTGTGGGGCCCCGGCGCAGCCTTTACAACGTAGATTCTGTTTCGGCGCGTCCTTGTGTTTTCGCGGCTGACGCAAGCGTCGGTGCTTGCGCACTCGCTTGCGTCCCTGACCGTCATCGCTGCGTCTGTGCTCGTCGCACACCAGCGATCATCAGCGGTCGCGTGCTCGGGTAAGGGTAGTGATCTGCGCGTCTCAGAAGCGCTCTCAGAGACGCGCACGTTTGGTTGCGTATACGAAACCAAACGTGCAATGATCGCGTCACAACCGAATAGCACGACGAAAACACGCCCTGACCAGGCATAACACCGAGCAGAAAGACCGCGCCGATGACCAGCAGCCTGTTCCTTCTGGACGACAGCATCGAATACGACACCCCGCCCGACAGCGCGGACATCATCCCGGGCACCCTCGCGGTGAACATCAGTCTCGACACGCTGAACGGGCCGCTGCAGTACGCCGACCAGGCCACCATCGAAGACCTCCACGCGGTCATCAAGAACACCGTCGAGACCCTCGTGCCGGGGTCCACCTGGACCAGCGAATGGGGCAAGATCGACGCCCCGTTCGACACCCTGTACGACCTCGCCGTGAACGACACCCCGGCCGGCATGTCCATCGGCACGCTGCATCAGCGCGTCAACCAGGCCGTCATCGCACGGTGCGGCGAACTGCTCACGGCGTACGCCGAGATCCAGTCGGCGCACCCGTAGTACGCAAGCCCACCCGAAAGCCCAAAAGCAAACACCACAGGGACCGGCCGCCGCCGGTCCCTTCGCATGAGGAGACACCATGATCAGCCGCACCTACACCCGCGCCAGCAACGGCGGCGCCACCGAGAGCGTCACCTTCCACGTCCTCGGCGACGACCCCGCCCACCTCACCCTTATCAAGATCGACAACGGCGCGACCCATCCGACGTGCGTCTACCCCACCACCGCTGGCGCCGCCGGCGACTACCTGGACTCCAGGCACCGGCTCCTCACCGGCATCGGCTACGTCCGCAGGGACACTCGCCTCTACACCCGGCAGCAGCCCGGCGACCCCACCACCATCCAGATCGTGGAACTGACCACCCGTGAGCGCGCCCCGCACGACTGCTCGGTCACCGAGAAGCGGCTCACGGACAGTGCCACCACCTTCGAGCAGTCCGCCTTCCACGGCACCACCAGCGACATGGACGGCTTCCTCGCCTACACCGATGAGCGGCTGCTCCTGGAGGGCTACGTCCGCCTGACCTGACCCTCCCCACCCCCACCACACGGAGACCCACATGTACTACGACGACGACCCCGGCGCCGACCTCGAAGCGATCTACGACGCCCGCCGTGACGCCGACCTGGAGCAGGCGGAAATGGAACGGGCGGGCAACCTGATCGCCGCGCTCCGCAGGAAGGGCATCTGCACCCACCAGTCGTGGCTGGAGTACCGCCGCCCGGCCATCTACCCCGAGCAGAAGGACCTGCGGCCTGGGCAGGTCGCCTGCACCGACATGGAGCACTGCAAGCAGGTGTTCGACAGCGTCGAGGATCTGCACGCCGACGCCGACACCAAGTACTGACCCTCACACGCAGGGCCGCGCCGCCACGCAAGCGGCGCGCGCCCTGCGTCGCCCTCACAGAAAGGCATCTCATGCTCACCTTCATCAGGCAGCGGCCGCAGCAGCTCGCCCTGGTCGACTCCGACCAGCAGGACAAGCCGCTGCAGACCCACACCTGGCCGATCCCGGTGATCGTCGCCGACCGGGTCATGGCGGCGCTCAACCAGGCGTTGCGCAGCGGCGCCGCCCACGGCCCCTGCGGCTATGAGGCGCCGGCGTGCCTGTCCTACGCCCACCTCACCTACGCGACCAACCGCGACGCCGTGACGGTGAGCCGCCGCGATTTCGCCCCGACCCTGGCCGTGCAGGGGATCAACCCGCACCGCCTGACCGTGTCGATCGCCGCGGCCCTGCAGGAGGCGTTCACCCTCGGTCAGTCGCATCCGTTCGCACCGCCGCTGCCCGACGACCCCACCTGGGACGACCTGATCGAGGGCGACGAGATCGTCCGCCACAAGAAGGGCGTCACCTGGACGTGGCGGATCGCCGGCTCCGAGCGCCCACCCGCCGTGATCGGCGGCGTACAGGGCTGCGTCCTGGTCCTCATCCAGACCAAGCACGACGATCGGCCCCTCGGCCGCCCGGACTGGACGGTCGTCAACCCGGCGCGGTCGGTCCGTACCTCCATGTCGACGGCCGAGAAGGTCGAGTTCATCCCCTCCCCCGCACGGAGGACCGCATGACCACCGAGTGGACTCCGATCCGCCGCTCGATCCCGCTGCTCAACTCCGAGCCGTACCGCGACCCCGACGGCGAGCACACCTATCTGCTCGTCGACGGCGCGCAGCCCTGGCTCCACGTCCACGGTTGTGCGGAACTCAAACACGCCACGGCGACCCCCGTCACCGGCATCTACCGGCAGTTGACGTGCCCCGTGCACAACCTCCGCCCCCCGCGGCCGTGTAACCGGTGCCACCCCCACTCCGCGCACAAGGTGACCCTCCCCGACGGCACCGACCGGTACCGGCCGATGGGCCCGCTCGCGACCGGCCAGCACGGCGACCAGGTCGCCTTATACGGCGAGTACGCCCTGGTCGACCAGCACAACGGCGAGTGGCGGGTCAGGGAATGGGCCGCTGACGGGCCGTCCGCGCTGACCCGCGCCAAGACCCTTGGCATCCAGGTCATCCTCGGCCCGCGTGACGACCGGTATGGCCTGCCGACCCACCCTGACCCCACCACAGCGGGGCCGCAGTGATCACCGAGGGCCACGCCGAGCGGTTCCCCGGCATGACCGTCCTCTGGAGGGGCGAGGTCGGCGGCGAGCTGGACACCCTGGTCTTCGACGACGCCGACTTCGACACCCGCATCGCCGCCCTCAAGCCGCACACCGAGTTCGGCGACAACCACATTCGCGGCCTGGGCGACCGGCTCCTGCTGGCTCAGCGGTGCCGCTCCTACGCCGACACCTACGAACCGGACCTGTTCATGGCGCTGCACTGGCTGGAACTGGCTGAATGCCAGGCCGGTGCGCTGACCGTCGAGGAACACCACGCGCGGGAAGCCGCACGCAAGCCCGCCCGGCAGGCGTGCTCGGCGCGGTCGGTCGAAACGCTCCGCCGCACCGGCAGCCCGTACGGATACCGCAAGCCGTAACCCTCGCACCCGCTGGCCCGGCACCAGCCGGGCCAGCTCCTCTCTACGCAAGCACACGTGCTTGCGTACCGTGAAAGGCAACACCCACCCATGGCACGTACCACCAGCAAGCCCCGCCGCCGACGCCCCCAGATGACCGAGGAGGAACGCGCCGCGTGGAAGGCCCGCAAGGCCGCCCGCGTCGGCGACCTGAAGGAGCTGCAGCGCGCCGCAGCCATGCGCATCCTCACCGACCCCGCTGCGGCGCACACCTTCGTCAAGGTGTGCGCGTCCATCGGCGCCGGCTCCTACGAGGGAGCCAAGTACACGCTGCGCAACGCGGTGCTGCTGTGGGGGCAGAATCCCGCCATCTCCCACGTCGGGTCGTTCGACTACTGGCGTGAGCAGGGTCGAAGAGTCCGCAAGGGCACCTCCGAGCGGCCGACCAAGGCCCTCGGCATCTTCGTCTACATCGGCAAGGACAAGGACAAGGACGCCGAGGAGGGCAAGCCACGCGAGGAGGCAGAGCACAAGGCCGAGGACAAACGGCCGAAGTACAAGGTGTCCAACGGCACCTACGACGTCCGCAGCACCATCCCCATCGAGACGTGCATCTACTGCGGCACCAACCCGCCGGAGGACCCCACCGGCGACGGCTGCCCTGCCGACTGCGCGGTGTTCGATCTGCGGCCCGGCATCGAGCCCCCTCTCGAGGAGGTGTACGCCGTCGCGTTCGCCCTGGCCGAAGACGACGGCGACGAGGACGGCGAGGACGGGGCGGTGGAGTTGTGAGCACGACCATCCCCGGCCACCTGGCGCACCTGCCCACCCACAACGGCATGATCGTGCCCCGCATCACCCTGCACCACCGCAACGGCACCCCCATCCTCGGCGCCGTCGACCATGACGTGGTGTTCGACCTGCTGCAGCAGCGGCGCTGCCAGCTGTGCGGGGAACCACTGCTCGACCAGGCCGTGGCCACCGCCAAGACGCAGGACTTCCACTACGGCTACATCAGCGAGCCGGCCGAGCACCCCGAATGCAGCGCCTACAGCGTGCAGACCTGCCCGATGCTGCGTGGCCGCCTGGCCGCTCACCGCCCCGCGGGTCACTACCAGCGGCGTTGCGGCGACTCGGCCTGCATATGCGACACCTGGACCATCACCGTCGACGACCACATCCGCGCGGCAGCGCCGGTGCCGCCGTTCTGGACCATCACCTACCCCATGCAGCACTACGAGCTGTCGACCAGCCCCTCGGGCCGGCTCCGCGGCCTGGCCATCACGGTGCCCGACGCGGACATCCGCCTGGTGTCCAAGGGCGGCCCAAGCGGCGCCGGCGACTTCGACCTGCGGATCATCCGCCGTCTCGACCTTCCCTGGAGCAACGCATGACGACCATCGAACTGGCCACCCGGCACGTCCTGGCGGGGACCCCCGGGTGGGGCGAACACGACCACACCATCCGCGTCCGCCGCCTGGCCGTCGCCAACGCGCCCCGACCCCTGCCCGGGAACCCGACCTGGCAGGGCGAGTTCAACCACGGCATCTTCTACGCGGCCGGGCCGCTGCACGAGCTGGCCGAGCGGTGGCACGCCGACGATGCCGTGCTGCTGGTGGAACTGACGCCGCAGGCCATCGTCCGCAAGGTCCACGCCCGCTGCGTGGGCCGCAACTATGACGTCCCGGCCATCCTCGCCGAGTTCCCCGACCAGTTCGGCATATGGGCCCACAACATGGGCCTGCCCTGGGACGACGGGTGGCTCACCCTGCCGTTCCTCCCGGCGCCGCCACGCCGCGACGCCTTCACCGGGATCCCGGTGTGCGAGCACGGCGTCACCGCGAGCGCCTGGGTGATCCAGGAGACCAAGCCGGGCCGCCCTGTCCCGGTCGACGTGGAGCTCGGCAAGGTCGGCAAGTCCACCCCGGAGCCGCTGATCGCGTCGATGATCACCCACGCCGCAGCCGACGGCCGCGCCGACCAGTACCAGATCGGCTGGGTCCACGCCGACCTGTGCCGCACCGCCGACGACCCCCAGCCCACCCACTGACCCACCCACCCGGCAGGGCGGCGGCCACCACACCGCCGCCCCGCCCACCACGCACAGGAGACCACGTGGCCGACGTCACCATCCAGCACACCCACGCGGACGGCACCCTCATCGAGGGCAGCGTCAAAGGCGACGGCGTGTACGAGATCGTCAAGCCGTTCGGGTTCCGCTACTTCCCGTCGATCGGCATGATCGGCATCCGCGGTTCCCGGGACCGGCCCGCCAAGCGGTACGCCATCAACGGCGCCGCCGAGGCCCTGCGCGAGGCGGGGCACGAGGTGCGCGTCGAGATCGACGACGAGCACCGCGACCGCGCCCAGGTCCTCGCCGACCAGGCCGAGCGGCTCGAAGACCGCCGCGACGCCCTGGCGGCGAAAGCCGGGCGGCACGCCGGCAAGGCCGCGGCCGCGCATCAGCAGGCGCATGACCTTTCGGAACGGTTCGCCGGTGGCCAGCCCATCCTCGCCGGCCACCATTCCGAACGCGGGGCTCGCCGCGACAAGGAGCGCATGGACGCCGCGATGCGCCGCAGCGTGGAACACGACGAGGTCGCGCAGGACGCAGCGCGCCGGGCCAACGCGGTCGGCCGCAACGCCCGCCACTCCGCGCGGCCGGGCACCACGGCGCGGCGCATCAAGACCACCGAGGCCGAACTCCGCCGTATCCAACGCGGCCTCGACGGCTACGAGCGGGTGTTCCGCCGGCACGACGGCACCGTGTACTACGTCGAAACCCACCACCCCGCGACCGGTGACCACCGTGAACAGCTCCTGGCCCGCAAGGCGCAACTCCAAGACCAGCTCGCCTACGACCAGGCGCAGCTCGCCGCAGCGGTCGGCGATGGCGCGTTCATCGAGTTCGGCAAGCACAACGTCCACGTCGGGGACCGGGTGTGGGCATGGGGGTACAACGGCCTGGCCAGCAAGACCAACCCCACCACCGTGCGGGTCGAGTTCCGTGACCACTGGGCGCCGAAGGTCGCCTACACCGACATCAAGCAGGTGGAATGCCGCCACGGTGACAAGCCGGTCATCATCGCGCCGTCACCACGGCCCGCCACCGAACCGGCCCCGCGCAAGGTCGAGGTCGCCCCGGTGGACACCGCAGCCCTGCAGAAGCTGAAGGAGGCCCCGGTGGTCGTGGCCCGCGGAACCGACGCGTTCATGTCGACGCCGCTGGTCGTGGACCACGTCATGTCGCTGGCCGGCATCGGCCAGGGCACCACGGTGCTGGAACCGTCCGCCGGCACCGGGATGCTGGCCAGGGCAGCGGCCGAGCTCGGCGCGGTGGTCGACTGCGTCGAGCAGCACGCGGGCATGGCGGCCCGCCTGTTCGACGTCCCCGGGGTGCGTGGCGTCACCACCGGCGACTTCCTGGAGGTCTCCCCGTCGCACTACCCGGACCGGTTCGACCGGGTGGTGATGAACCCGCCGTTCTCAGGCGGCAAGGACATCATGCACGTCACCCACGCCCTGCGGTTCGCCGCACCGGGTGGCCTGGTCGTCGCGGTCATGGCCGCCGGCGTCACCTTCTCCACGACCCGGGCCGCCACCTCGTTCCGCGACCAGATCGAACAGCGCGGCGGCCGGTTCGAGGAACTCCCCGACGACGCGTTCGCCCCCATGACCGGCGTCCGCACCGTCATCGCCGTCATCCCCTGCTGAACACCCCTCGCCGAAGGAAAAACCCATGTCCGACGACACGCCGCAGATGAAGACCATCACCCTGCCCGCCCACGTGTGGAACGACGTCCTCGACGCGCTCGCCGACCGCGGCGAGGAGCTGATGGAGAAGAAGTGGCTCGGCGACTGCCGTGACTGCGACAAGCTGAACGACGACGAAGCCCGATGCCCCCAGCACACCGAGGAAGCCCGCAGCGGCGCGGCCCTGCACATGCACCGCGACCAGATCGTGGACCAGCTCGACAAGCCCCTGCCGACCTCCTGGGACCACCTGCCGCCCATCGCAGAGGTCATCGGCATCAGCGGCCTGCCCGGCGACACCCACATCGGCACGCTGGCTCTGCCGACGCGGATCTACCACATCCTGGCCAGAGAGCCGATCTGGACCATCGGCGAGCTCGCCCACCGCACCGACGACGACCTCATGGAGCTGCGCGGCTTCGGAGTGGGAGCGCTGCGGGACCTGAAGCTGCTGCTGCTGCGCAAGGCGCCGGACTCGGCCGAGCATCCGGTGAAGATGCCTCTGCGGCGGTGGCAGGTCACTATCGACGGCCTGAACGCCGCAGCCGAGGCAGCCGGAGGCGACGTGGCGGGCGAGTACGACGACGTCCGTGACGCCATCCGCGACCAGCTCGGACTGCCCGCAGGCGAATAGCCACCATCGGAGCGCTGTACGCAAGCCGCTGTGCTTGCGTACAGCGCTCCTCGAACGAGGAGCACACATCGCATGACCATCAAGACCCGCATGGCCGTCACCTCCCCGGCCGGTGCCGTCGAGTTCTGGACGGCCACCAGCCCGCAACCCCACCGGTACCGCGACATCACCATCCACACGCCCGCCCCCGTCGCCCCGCCAGAGGCCCCCGACGAGTTCTGCGGCGTATGGTGCCGGCACCTGCGAGGGCGCTGCACCACCCGCAGCCTGAACGACACCTACCCCTGCACCGAAGAGGCGGTCGGTCACCTGGCCGAGTTCGTCAAGGACGGCGAAGGCGACGCCGACGACATCCGCACCACGTGGGAACTGCTGGAGCACTGGCACGAGATGGTGTTCGGCGCCGGGCAGACCACCCGCGTCGGGCACTTCGGCAAGACCCCGGAGCAGAGCGGCCTGGCCGTGGAGTGCCTGGAATGCCACGCACAACCCGGTGAGCAGTGCGAACCGACCTGCAGTTCCCACCCGGATGCTCCTGAGGGGGACGAGGAGGCCACGGGCGTCACCGACGCCTCCGGTCACGTCCACTCCGACGTCCATCTGGAGATGGGGGCCGCGTGGTGACCACAGCGACGAACCCCATCGCGCGGCTCGAAAGGCGCGTCGCGGCCTACCGCGAGTTCGCCGGCCGGGGCACCGACCCCGAGCACCGGTTGGCCGCGCGGCGAGCCGAGGTGCTGGGCCGGCGGCTCGCCGAGGAGAAACGTAACGAGCCGTACGAGTGGCACCACTTCGAGGTGCCCGGCAGCGGAGGCCACGGCAAAGCCCGCTACGACGCGCTCACCGCGATCGTCAAGGCCCACGGATGCATCCTGCCGGTATACGGCCCTGGCCAATCCCCACGGTTCCCCTGGGGCGACTTCGAGCTGCGGTTCGGCGGGCGCGGCGGTTCCGCCGAGCGGGCCGCCGAGGTGCTGCCCGATCTGCTGCGAGAGATCGACGCTGCGGCGGCCGCCGCGGTGAAGGCGTACAACGCCTACCTCAAAACGCTGCCCGAGGAGGACCACGACCCGAAGTGGCGGGTCGGCATGCGGCGCAGATTCCGGCGCGACTACATCGCCGCGTACGGCCGCGCGGTCGCCTACCGTATCCAGTTCGGCGAGAACCTGCCCAGCGGGGCCATCGAGGGCTACAGCGCCCATGGCCGCGCCGCCCTCGACGCGGCCAACCTCGACATGTCGCGGCTGCACATCGGCGGCTACATCCGTGACCCGCTGGGCCGAGCCCGATATGTCGCCATCCACGCTCCCGAGTACATCCAGCCCGTCCGCCTCGACATCGCGGCGCCCGAATCCGCCCGGCAACTGGAGAGATGATGAGCCACGACAGCGACGCCCTGTTCGACCCGCCACCGGGGGCCGATCCCGGCGGCACCTCGCAGGGCTGGACGACCGTCACCCGGCACAGGGTGACCCACACCATCGAAGACCACTTCGCCGCTGCCCAGCCCATCATCCGTGAAGGGCAACGGGACTTCTTTCCCCGCCAAGCTATCTACAGGTGGGTGTGGGAACGGGGGTGCGGCTGGGACCTGGAGCTGTACGAGTTGAGCGGCCCCAACCGCAAGCTGGACGGCACGGTCGGCCAAATGGTCGTAACCCACCGCATCCTGAGCGCGGCCAGATCGGAGGCGTGGGCTAGATTGCCGGACTGGCTGTTCCTGGCGATGGTCGCCACCAAACCGACCTGGGAACCACCCCTCGCCGAGTTGCAGCCGGCAGAGGGCGCGGTGGAAGCCCTCATCGCCGGCGCTGAACGCAACGCATAGAGGACACGGGGCGCGGACCGGATAGTGGTCCGCGCCCCGGCGTTTCTGCTGTTCCAGCGAGGTCATACTGGGTATGGTGCTGGTATGACCGCCAAGTTAAGCATCAGCGTGCCGGACACCGTGTACCAGCAGGCGCAGGACTGGGCTGACGCGCATAACAGCACCGTGTCCGCCTACTTCACCCGCCTGGCTCAAGAACGCGCCGATGCCGACCGGCGCGCCCGGGAGCGCCTCGCCCGGAAAATCGAACAGGACAAAGCCGCCGATCCTGAGGGCTACAGCCTCATGGAGCAGGAACTGCGTCAGCGCATCAACGCCGCCCGGCGCAAGACGGCAGCCGCGTGAACCCCGTCGGCGGATTCATCCCCGACCTGTCGGCCATCCTGAAAATCCTCACCCCCGACAAGGACGGCCAGCAGGCCCGCGCCGCGCTGAACATCCTGGCCAGCGACGGCGACACCATCCTGCTCCCCGCCGCCGCGCTGGCCCAAGCCGCGATCATCGCCGATCCGCCAGTCGACGAGCTGCTGTGGCTGACCGAGTTCGGCGCGGTCCAGGTCGCTTCTCTCACCGTAGAGGACGTGCTGCGGATGCCCTCGGCCGCCCAGTTCGCCGAGCATCCGAACGCGGTTCCCGTGCATCACGCCCACACCGCGCATTTGGCCGCCGACCGTGGCTGGCCCATCCTCACCGGAGACGAGGACTCCTGGGCCGGATACGACCACCTGGAATTCGTCCCCGTCTGACCTCGGAGCCCTCATGAGCAGCAGCGAAAGCCCGCCCTACCGCGTCGTTGACGCCGAAGGGGAAGGCTGGCTTCACCATCCCGCGTACCAGGACATCCCCGAGCACTACGACACCTACCCGCGCCGCGACCTCGGGGAGATGACGCTCGCGCAGCTCCGCGAGCAGCGCGGCCCGATCCGCGAGGTCGTGGCTCCGCCGTCCGAAGACTGTGACGCCTTGCGGCAGGCCCTCACCGGGGCGGGGCGCAAGGCGATGGGCACGGTCCTGGTAGCGCTGTATCAGATCGGCATGGAGTGCATCGAACGCACCCCCAACCGCAGCGACCATCTGCTCGTGGCAGGCCGGCCCGGCTCGTGGGAGTCGGCCACCGTGGGCCGCGTGCAGTGGCTCGGCGGCGACATCACCGCCGGCCGGGTTGACCAGGCGGCGCTGGAGGTGTGCGTGGCCACGCTGCGGCGGTGGCTTCTCGACGGCCCCGGCGTCGTGGAGGTCGCCGAGACCCTCGCATCCATCCTCGGTGAGGTCACCGACGACCTCGGCGGCTGGGAGAAGATGGCCGACCAATGGCTCGTTCGGCACGAGGGAGCCGAGCTGATCGAGGGCTGGGCGTGTTCCCGGTCGGAGCGGCACGGCCCGATGGCGAACTTGTGACCGGCGGCCACTACGCGGCACCTCGGCCGCGGTGAGCGCTCAGCGACCGGCCCCGCGGATTTTCTGCGGGGCCGTCGTTTTCCCGGTGGGCTGGTGTAGATTGCGGGTGCTGACGTTCCAGCCCGCGCACTGCGCGGATCCCGAGCCGGCCTGCCCACGCGGGGACGGCGCACACCGGGGTAGCGGCGACCACGACGAGCGACGAACCTCCTCACCGGATTCCGACGCGATCGCGTACGTGTATCTCAACCCGGGCGGGGGCCAGAGCGTGGGCAGAGCCGCCGCCGGAGTGGACGAGAACATGTCGAACGACCGCGATCTTCAGCGCGCGGCCCGCCGCCGCCAAGCCCAGACCGGGGAGTCTTACCAGGACGCGCTGGCCGCGCTCCGCGCCGACTGGCAGCGCTTCGGCCAACTCCGCTACGTCCTGTCGGACGACGTGACGCGGTTCTTCCGCGGCGTGGGCTGGCGCGGCATCAGCGTGGACAACATGCGGGACCACCGGTCCGTGCTCGCCAACTGGGCCCCGGTGTACGAGTGCGGCACTTGCGGCGACGACGGAGACGTCCGCGCCGAGGACACCAGCCTGCAACTGCACGTCGCGTCTTACGACCCCGACCTCAGTCCCGTCACCGCCCTGCTGGCCTCGGAGCGGCACCATGCCCGCTGCGCGCCGTCCCGGGTGGTGTGGGCGGTGCAGATCGACATCCCGCACGGCCCAAACAAGATGGCCCTGCCGGCCAGTGCCAGACCCGAGGTGGAAGCCGAGCTGGCCATCACCGCGCGGCCGGTCATGCTGCGCTACCACGACCCCGAGCTGCCCCCGGCGCCGGCGTTTCTCGTCAGCGCCGAAGTGACCGAAGACCATGGCGTAGGGGCTGGGCCGTGGCTGTCGGAACTGGCACTGGCGCTGTGGATGCCGGCCGGCTTCGAGGACGTCATGGTGTTCGAGTTCGATGAGCTGATGATCACCGCCTCAGCCGATCCAGGATGGTCGGTCAGGGTCGTCCAGGGCTACCCGAGCGCTCTCACCCCGCAGTGGGCCGCCGTGCGCATGACCGAGCCGACCGAGGGGGAGGAACCGCATCACCTGTTCCTCGGACCGGTCGACGTGCCAGCGGAGTGGGCCGCGGCCGCGGCCGGGCGTGACGAGATCCTGCTACTCGTCGGCCCCGACAGGGGTGACCTGGAAGTGCCGAAGGTACCCACCCATCCTACGGACGACGAGCTGCGGGATCTGGTGGAGGCTGGTGTGCTGTCCGGGGCCTTCGTGCCGTTCACTCTCGACCAGGTGGGTCAGGCATGACCGAGCACGCTCAGGCTTCCCGCATCGCGACCATCCGTAAGGCGCCTAGCGTGCACATCGATGGCGGCGCAGAGATGGGTTTCTACACCATCGAGTACACCGTGGACGGGACATCGGCAGGTGGGAGCGTTGCCTTGCCCCACGACCTGGAGAGCTGGAGGAACGACCTGACCGAGGACGGATGGACGGTCATGGAGGCCGACGAGAGCTCATGACACGGCGAGGGGCGGGAACCGCTGCGGTTCCCGCCCCGTTCGTCCTCGCGTCATTCCTGGCCGGCCGTATCGTCCCCGCTGCCGAACTCCGACTCCAGCGTCCATACGGCCTGCCGGAGCGCGGGAAGCAGGGCCCCCTTTCCCCAGTCGGGATCTGCCTTGGCCACCTCGATAAGGTGCGCACCGTCACGCTCGTTGACGAGCTCCGCGAACTCGCGGAAGCGGGCGTAACTGCGAGGCAGAGGCGGGTCGGACGGCGCGGGCGCGCCCTCCGGTTCCTGCGTGAGGTAGCCCATCGCGATGGCGGTGCGTTTCAGTGCCGCGCCTGACTTCTTCCCCGGCGTGGCCTTGAACACCTCGATCACCTTGCTACGGCCGTCGTCCTGTGTCCACACCGGCCACAGCTCTTTGCCCTGGCTGGCGTTGATGGGGCGGTCGGAATACTCGCTGAGCGCCTTAACCATGGGTACGAGCCGGATGAGCAGGTTGGCGTACTGAGGTGTCCAGTCCCAGCGGAGGCGCAGGTACTCCTCCCACGAGGTGTAATCGGCTGTGCTCCACTTCTCGTTGTCGCGGACCAGTCCGAGTAGCTGGCCGACTTCGGCGACGTACTCGTTGGTGATGGTCGTGATACGCGTCTCGATGTCCTGCAGCGAGGAGTCGGCGTCGAGCTGGGAAACAAATTTGTTTCCCAGCACCTCTACTGCCGCTGGGAGCTGGACCGGTGACGCGGCCTCAGCTTCGGCAAGAGCCTGTTGCGGAGCTGCGGCCTGATCTCCAGCGATTACCTGCTCGGGCTGCGCTACGAGCCGGGAAGTCCCGGCGGGGCGCGCTCGTGTCGGCTTCACCATGTCAGTTCACTGCAGCCGGGAGCTCAAGTCCGACACGGACCGCCAAACGCGTGGCGAGCTGGTCGAAGCGCGTCGCCATCTCCTCACCATCTCGGCCCAGGCCACGAAGGGGGATCGGAGGAGCGGCGTCCGCGGCGTCCTTGATCGCGACCCGCTCAGGGATCACCGGCTGCCACATCTGGTCGCCGAACAGCTCGGGGATCGTGGTCTCGACCTGGAACCGGTGGGCGCCTGTCCTGGTGTCGACCCGATCAACGATGTATCCCGCCATCTCCAGGCTGGGGTTGTGGAGCAGTTTGCGCTTGGAGTTGACGAAGTCGCGGAGCTTCACCGCCCCGTCGATGCCGTCGTATTCGGCATCCATGACACACAGCACGAAGTCGGCGGCGGCGAGAGCAAGCTGGGTGAGATGGCCCAGGTTCGGCGGGCAGTCGATAAGGACCACGTCGAATTCGTCGTCTGCCCCGTCCAAGGCTGTCGCCAGCCGCAGCACCGCGCCGAGAGCTCCGGCCTCCAGAGTGCGGTTTTCCAGGTCTTCCCGTGAGGGCAGCAGGGTGATGCGCTCGGAATAGGGGTGAGGCCAGCCGATGTCAGCAAAGGCGTCGGCTGCGCATCCTTGGGCGTCGGCCTTCACGGCTTCTGAGACCGTGGGTTGCGGGTTGCTGGGATCTTCGACATGGCCAAGACGCCGGCCCGCGTTGCCCTGCGGGTCGAGGTCGACCACGAGGACGTCCTGGCCCTTCTCGGCGAAAGCTGCGGCCAGGTTGACGGTGACCGCGGTCTTTCCGCTGCCGCCTTTGTTGTTGCCGACGGCTATTCGCCGCGCTCGCCTACGCGGGGGTGTGGTGGTCATGGGTGGCCTTCCTGTGAAGAGTGCGGGCCGGCGAGGGAGTCGGAACGCATTGGACATCCTAGGGACGTGGTGCCGCGTTTCAGGGACATCGGCGCCGGAATGTCGAAGGGCCGTCGTCCCGGTTCGGGGATGACGGCCCTTCGGGGCGCTGGTGACCCCTTCGGCAGCCCAGCATCGCGGTTCAGGCGGTAGTGGTGGGCTTGCCTTTCGCCCTGGGGTTGGCGATGCGTGCCCGGGACTGGCTGTCGGCGAGAGCGGCGGCCAGTGCTTCGTTCTGCGCCGGGTCGGTGGGGATGTTCATCTTGTCGCAGGCGGCGTTGATGATCGTCTCGAAGAACTCCTGCGGGCCTAGGCCCATCGCTTCGACAGCGAGGGTGAGCCGCGCGTCGGTCAGCGGAAGAAGGCGGGTGCTGACGGTGACTCGTGCCGGGGGGACGGTTGCGAATCGCCGCCGGCCGCCGGTGGTTGTGGCGCGTTCGTCGCCACGTCGACGTGCGGGTGCGGCTTTGGCCGGCAGGGGGTCACCCGGCTGGGCGAACAGCGCCTGTGGCAGTTCGGGCTGTTTGTTGGCCATATCGGTGATCTCCCGCGGTCGGCGTCTGCCAGTGATATCTCACAGGTTTTGCTTTCGCGCAATCTTATGCGCTTGCGGATCCGCTTGCGGCGGTGCAATCACCGGCCGCGATCGTCTGCCATATACCAACCCGATAGGGGTGTGACTACTCGTAATGCTTCTGTATGCGTAACTGAATGGTAAGATCGGGTCTAGATCGATCTTCATGAGAAAGGTGATCATGAACGCAGCGAATCCCCCCGTCGTGACACGCGCCGCTTGCCGGTACTGCGGCCTCGACATCGAGAACCTCGCCAAAGACGGCCGCCCCGACCGTTGGCGTCACGACCTTCCCCCCGACTACCCCGAATACGCCCTCGCCTGCGATCCCGCACCACCGGCCGACGTCGAACAGGCGCTTCCCCGCGAGAACGTCACCGTGCGGCTCGACGTCACCGAACTGGTCACCCATCGCCTCCAGCTCGTACTGCCCGTCCCCACCGGCGTCGGACCGGCCTCGATCCGCGACTACCTGCGCGAGAACCCGGACCTGTGGATGGACCATCTCGGCACCGAAGGCAGCTACCTCAACGCGACCGACCAGGACGTGGTGGAAGGCGGCGCTCTGCTCCTGCACTCCGACACCCTGACCTACCTCGCCGCCGTCGCCAAGGCCATCGAGGAGACCCCCGACAAGATCCGCCGCTGGCTGACCGATTTCTGCCCCCAATGCGACCGGCAGGTCACCCCAGATGACCCGAGCCACGTCTTCTGCGCCCGCTACCTGGCAGTCGGCTGCGAGGGCTACCGCCTCATCAACCCCGCCGCGCTCGGCCTGGACCCCGGCCAATGGGACGACTGGACCAGCCGCCTCGGCCCCTGGTAGACCCCCGCCAGCGACGACGATCCCACCCACCCAAGGAGACCCGTTGAGTGACACCACCGCCAGCGACAAACAGCTCGAACGCATCCGAAAGCTCCTGGCGCTCGCCGAGCACCCGGGCACCGGCCCGAAGGAAGCCGAGCACGCCAGCGAGCAGGCCATACGGCTCATGGCGAAGTACGGCGTCGAGCGGGCCATGCTCGCCGACGCCGGCCAGCTCCGCGACGACATCACCACCCGCTGCATCGTCATCTCCGCCCCCTACGAGGTGGACAAGAATGTCCTGCTCAACGCCATCGCCACGGCCAAGAACTGTCGGACCGTTTACTCCGGCCGGGGCGGAACGCGGACGGTCCAGATCGTCGGCTACGCCTGCGATGTTGAACTGGTGTGGATGCTGTACGGCTCACTGCTGCTGCAAATGAAGAACGCCGTCAGCTCCAGGAAGCCCCCGCCGGGCGTGGCCACCATCACCTTCCGCAAGTCGCTGACCGCCGGGTTCGCCGCCAGCGTCAGCGCCCGCCTGCAAGCCGCGCTAAAAGACGCAAGCACACAGGAAAGCCCATCAGAAAGCGGGAGGTCGGTGGAACTCGTGCTCCGCGACCGGGCTGCCTTGGTCGACCAGGAGTTCGATCGGCTCCACCCGGACGTGGCCACGGGCAGGGCCCGCACGCTGCGCAGCGCCGCGGGGTGGAACGCCGGAATGGAAGAGGGCAACCGCGCCGACATCGGGCAGACCCGCGTCGGCGGCGACCAGCGCAGGCGGCTCACATGAAGCTACGCCGCCGCAGGGTCGACCCGATGGAGCTGTGGCAGCTCAGCCCCGGCGACGTGGTCAGACTCCCCAACCACCACCCGCCTGAGGTCGAGGTCGACGACATCAACCTCGCCGACCCGGCCAGTTGGCACAGCCTGTACGCCGTCGCGTGGAAGACCACCGGCGACGACGGCGGGGAACGGGAGTCCGGCGTCACCTCACTGTCGAAGAACGCGCTGGTCGTCCTGGTGTCCACCCCCGACCCGACGAAGCAGATGTTCGCCGAACTCGGCGCCCGTCCGCCCGTCCAGGAACCCGACGAGCAGGAGAAGCGGACCACCATGACCCCCATCGCCCGCGGCGTGCTCAACCTCGCCCGCGAGCGCGGGTTCACCACCCAGTGCCGCAGACCGTTCGCCGGGCAGGTCGAGGTGAGCCTGCACCTGGACGGTCCCCGTCACCTGACCGGCCGCATCGTCCTGGGCTTCAAGTCCGGGCGGATCCTCCGCGCCAGCATCACCAACAACCGGACGCAGGAGAAACACCACGCGAAGGGCGCCAACGCCGTCCGTCAGCTCATCACCGACCTCACCTGAACCCCCAGGCGGGAGCCGCGTTGCGCGGCTCCCGCAGCCCTTCTCGGAGGAACACCATGCACAACGCCCCCCTGCCGGGCCCGGTCGGCGAGACCCGTGCCGAGCCGCTGCGCGACGTCCGGTTCACCGTCGAGGAGACCTTCACCTACGACATCGCCATGCGGTTGCCCATCCCCAGCGGCACCACCACCCCCGGCCTGGGCAACGCCATCGCCCAGCTCGACCACCTGTGGCTGCACAAGCTCCACGACGGCACCTTCGAGCACGACGACAGCGACTGGCGAATCACCTCCGCCATCTTCGAGCCGACGACCGAGCGGGAGTACGACCTGGACGACCCGGCACAGGCCGGTGCAGCGATTCACCATCTCATCGGCCTGATCGGCCAGAACGTCACCATCCACGGAGACCACAACGGGCTGGGCTACGTAACCACGGTGACGGTGATCGGCGTCGAGGTCCGCCGTGAGCTCGGTCGGCTGAGCCTCAAGGTATACGAGGGCCCTCATTCGACCGTGACGTTCACCGGCACCATCACGATCGTGCCCGAGTCGCCATGAGGTTCGACCTGTCCAACCCCCTGGGCGCGGTGGCGGCCGTGACCTGCCTGACGGCCGCCGTCGCCCAGGAGCAACGCATCGTCGTCGGGGAGCTCGACGGTCGCAACGAATGCCGAACCATGCGGGGCTGCCCCGTCGAGTTCACGCCCCGTCGTATCCGCGGTCACTTCATGATCACCGTGGTGTTCGCCGACGGGATCAGCCGCACATTCACCGGGGTGCTGACTCTCGATATCGACACGCCGAACCTCCAACTCGTCCACCCCCACACCACAAGAGAGACCCACCCATGACCACCCTCTCCTTCCAGGCCGCGCTCATCGGCGGCGCGTTCCACGTCCACCGCGCCGGTTGCGCCGACCTGACACGGAACCAGCACCTGCACGCCCATGACCATCCGCTGCACGTGACAGCAACCGTCGCCACGGCGATCGCCGCCGAGCTCTACAGCGACTTCATCCCCGGCGAGCTGACCGTCGCCGACGCCTTGGGCCTAGTCGTCTTCGCGCCCTGCACCCGGCTCGACACCACCGCGGCGCAGCAGTTCGATCTGCTCCACGCCGCTGGCGCCGAGGCCGCCGTCCAGTACGTCATGCGGCGTTTCGGCAAGCTCATCACCGTGTCCCTGGTCGAGGGACCGAACGCCGGCCCGGTGTGGACCGGCGTCCCCACCTGCGTCAGCGTCTGGCCGAACACCGGCCCAGGCATGGGGTACGGCATCGACATCGTGGACGAAGACGCCTTCCCGCACGGCTTCCACGGCTCGATCACCATCGGGGAAGCGTGATGGCCCCCCGCATCGTCGTGAAGATCGAGCCCGTCGAAGTGGGCGGCGAAGTCCACCACCAGGCCGTCTGCCACACCGCAGGCTGCACGCTCGGCCGCGACGGGCAGCCCTGGCTGGCCAACCCCCAGTCCGTCAAGGCCGGCGCGGAGGAGATCGCCAAGCTCCACCGCGCCGACCACCGCAACCCCGACCGTCACCCGCTGTCGACCCACTCGGCGGCCGGGCGGCCCGTTCAGGACATCCACCTGCCTGACTGACCAACCCCCGCAGGGGCCCGGCGCCACCGCCGGGCTCCTGCTCTCACTGAACGGAACCACCCATGCGATCTGGCACGATGGGCGCGACCTACCACACGGTGCCCCTGCACTACCTCGAAGGCGACACCACGGGCATCGTCACCGGCTACCGGTACGAACTGCTCGCCGTGTGCCGCGAGCACCACATTCCCCGCACGTACGTGACCCCGTACACCAGCCGCTTCGGCTACGGCTTCGTCATCCAGGGCCCCGGCGACCGCGACGTCAACCGGGTCAGCCTGTGGACCCGCGACGGGTTCCGCATGTTCCAGCTCCGGGCCGGCGCCTCCACCTACCGGGCGCTGATGAAGCTGGACGACTACGTCACGCTGATGGAGACCATCGAGCGGGACTACCCGGCGAGCAGTCTCACCGCGACGCTGACCGCGACGCTCGCGCAACTCCTGCAGCTCTGGGCCGCCGCCAAGGACGACGGGCACAACGTCCTGGACCTGGGGGTCGTCGACGAGATCGTGGCCGCCCGTCTCAACCCGTTCATCCGGCACTGGCTGCACCCGGAGCCCGGCGAGCCCCGCTGATGTCCCGCTGCGTCGAATGCGGCGAGCAGGACAGCCAGCTGCGCATCGCCCCGGTGTCGTACTGCGACCACCGGGTGTGCCTGGAGTTCCGCCGCGAAGGATGCCGCGACGTCCACACCGCGACCTGCCCGTCCTACTGCAGGGCGGTCGGCCGTACCCCTGCCCCCCACCCCCGTGACCTCACCACGCCGCAACAGCTCGAACTGTTCGGCTGACTCACCAAGGAGAACACGATGACACGATTCGGCACCGTCGAGGAGGTCCGCGGCCTCGCCGAGCCGATCGCCGCTGCACTCGGCGACGGCTTCCACCTCGTCCAAGAACCCGCCATCGGCAAGCGGCCCCCTGCGGTCCTGCTCGTCAGCGGCGACCGGCGGCTCATGGTGCACTTCGCGACCCTGCGGGACGCCGCCCTGCACAACCGGCTGACCATCACCGGCCTGGACCCCACGCAGGACAGCCTGCACGGCTGGAGGACGGGCCCGCAGATCCGGGTCACAGCCGACCGCCCGGCCACGGACCTGGCCAAGGACATCACGCGGCGGCTCATGCCGCTCTACACCGCCCACCTGGCCCGCCAGATGGAGCGCATCGCCCAGGCACAAATCAAGAAGGCGCTGCTCACTGCCGAGGCGCAGCGGATCGCCGCGCTGCTCCCTGCGGGCCGGCTCGAACCCGCGGAGGGCGTCGTCCGGGACGCCCCTCGCATCGAGTTCGGCGACCGCGGCGACATCACCATCAGCGCCGACCACGACGGGCGGATGCGGCACTGGGTGTCGGTCGGCCTGCACCCCGACGACCCGCTGTTCGCCGACCTGCTCGACCTCATCAACAGGCGCTACGCCAAGGAAGGAAACCACTCATGAACATCGGATACGTCGACTGCCGCGCCGGGCGCGTGGCACGCATCACCGCCGACCAGGCGGTCAGGGACCTGCGTGCCCTGCAGGGGCGCGCCGACACCGCCGAGCGGTTGCTGGTCGAGCGCACCGCCGAGATCGCCGAACTGACGGCGGCGCTCGACGCACTGACGGCCCGCGTTGACGCCTTGGAGGGCAAGTGAGCAGCGAAGACGTCATCTACCACGGGTACCGGCGCAACGTCGGCGGCGGGTCGTTCATCACAGGTGAGTACGGCTTGGTGAAGCACGTCCCCCGGCACTCGCCCACCGGGATGGGATGGGGATACGCCGGCAGCGGCGCCGCCGACTGCGCGCGGTCGTTGCTGCTGGACGCGCTCGGCGACCGGGCCCGCTGCTGCGCGTGCGGCGGCACCGGGCAGGTCGTGTTCGACGTCGCCACCGAGACCGAGCAGCCGTACGACCCGGCGAAGGCCGACACCTACGACCCCGAGCTGATCGGCGGATGCCACGAGTGCGAGGAGGGGTCGCTGGTGGTGCCAGCGGTGTACCAGGCGTTCAAGTTCGAGTTCGTCGCCGGTTGGGGCGATGAGTGGCGCATGTCGCGCGCGGAGATCCTCGCCTGGTTCGAGCGGTTCGTGGCCGCGAGGGAGGGCCGGTGAGCATCAACGTCGACCACCTCGGCATCACCGATGACCAGGCCCGCGATCTGATCAAACTCGCTGCCGCCGCCTGCGCGAGCGTGGCGTGGGAGGAGCCGAACCCGCTGAACTGGGCGCTGGACTTCTTTGACAACCCCGATGGCCTGGTGGAGCTCGGCCGGGACCTTTGGGACAAGATCGACGCCAAGTACGGGAGCGTGTGATGGGCGTCCGCGTCTTCGAGACCGCCACCGATCGGCTGACGGCGACGATCCTGCCGCTCACCGACCCGCAGATGCAGGACCGCGAGCACCCCTCGGGCGCCACGCACGTGCTGCTCCTGGTGGACGGCTACAACCGGGAGGAGATCGCCGTCTTCGGCACCGCCGCCGAGCTGGACCGGTGGGTCCGCCGCGTCGACCGGCAGGCCGCAGGTGCCCTGCATGACGCGCGCCGGCCGGGACCGGTCTACGTCCTGGCCGACGAGCTGGCCCGCGCGGTTGACCCCGCGCTCGGCGGTGAGGACGACCGGCTGGCCCTGGCCGATCGGTTGCTGACCGCACTGGAGATGTCCGGCCTGGCCGTCGTGCCGCGTCGCAGGGAACGCGAGGAGCCGCGGCCGCGGCCGGTGGTCCCGGCGCACGCCCCGGTCGATCCGTTGCAGATTCAGCCTGGTTTCCGGGTGTCGCGGTACACCGAGCCGGCGCCGCGAGGTCGCGCGCTGGCCACGCAAGCGCCGTGCTGCAGCCGGTGGGTGTGGATCCGCCCGGACGTGGATTCGGTGACCGGCGACCCCCAGGCGACCAACACGCGAGTGCTCTGTTCGGTCTGCGCCGTCGTCTACGAGGTGGACCTGGTCCCCGACAGCGACGGCGGGTTCTGGGCGGTGTTCACCGTGCAGCACGTCGCGGTCGCCATGACCCGGCGGACAGCTGCCAGGAGGGCCAGGTGAGTGTCGAGTCCAGGAAGTACGGCACGCCGTACATCGAGTCGGAGGCGTTGCTGGCCATCGTCAACGACGACGTCGACCACGCTCGCGCCGTCCTTGAGACGATGTCGCCCGGCGAGCGTCACAGCCTGGAGCACCACTGCGAAGAGGTCATCAACATCATCCAGGACATGCGCGAGGGCGAAGAGTAGCGCGGTGAGATGCCTGCCAACGAGTCGGTAATGGCAGTCCCATCTGCGGCGACATAGCGTAGACAGTACGCAAGCCGTGCCGCACGCCTCTGTGCTTGCGGCGCGGCTTGCGTCTTTCCCTGCCTGTGAAAGGACGGCGTCCTTGCCTGAATCGTCGTTGTGCATCGGCCCGGACTGCGGCGGCGATTCGAGGCCGCGTGAGGCGGAACCTGGGCAACTGGTGTGCATGGGCTGCATGACCCGGCTGCGGCGCGACCTTGACTGCATGCCGTCGATCGGCCGATGGCTGGAGCAGCACACCATGCCGGGCACCTCGGGCGGCGACCGGGTATCAGGGTCGAGGGAGAAGTCGGCGCCGGTGCGGCTCGATGTGCTGTCGATGCTGCAGCCCGCGAACGAGGCCGTGCACGACGAGTACGGCGACCAGGTGGGGCCGCCGTCGATTCCCACCATCTTGAAGTCGTGGGTGTGGCTGATCGCCGAGCACCGCGGCCTGACCTACCCGGTCGGTGCGGCCGTCGACCACCTCGCCGGGTGGTTGCGCCGGCAGGTGCCGTTCGCGGTGACCCGGCCGTGGATAGGCGAGATGATGCGCGAGGTCGCCGAACTGCGGCGGGCCGCGCATGCGCTCGCGCCGTGGCAGGTGCATGTGCAGGAGCTGGATGCGCCGTGCCCGAACTCCTGGTGCGAGATGCGGGCGCTGATCCGCACGGCGGGTGAGACCTACATCGAGTGCAACACCGAGGTCGGTGGTTGCGGCTACATGTGGTCGGTGGAGGAGTACCTGCGGCATGTGGCCGAATTGGCGAATGGTTGTGTATACGAACGCAAAGGAGGTTACCCTCATGCTCATGAAGAAGCCGCAGGTTGAAGCTGGTGTGACAATGCAGAAGATGCTCGCCGAGCGGCGGATGGTCGAGGCGACGAAGGCGTTGCACGAGCACATCGCGGGTCAGATGCCGGCGCTGGCCGAGGCCGCGGAGAAGCTACGAGCGCGCACCGTTGACCTGCTGGGCGTGGTCGGCGTTGCAGCGGGGGAAACGCAGGTGCGTTACGAGGAGCTGGTGCGGTCGGTCCTGGGCGCCGGTCTGCTGCCGCGTAACGCCATGGATTCGCCGGTCCGGGCGGCCGATGAGGAGCTGGCGGGCATCGTGCGGGCGATCGTGTCGTATGACCCTGATCCTGAGCCAGGGACGCCGCTCGGGGAGTTCTACGTGACGATCGAAGCCGCGGCGAGGCCGGCGGTGGGGGAGGCGGCGTCGTCCAGGCCGATGGTGTCGCGGGAACGGATGTCGGAGATCACGGGGCTGCCGAAGCAGATGCTGCGGGAGGTGGTGGCCCGGGTGCAAGCCAGGTCGGGAGGGTCGTCTCGCGGTGATCTCTGAGACGCACCCTGACAAGATCATTTACGGTGTGCGTTCAATGACTACAGCGCTACGCGATCTTGACCGTGTGACGATCTCAGGGCCCCCTGAGCGTGTCTGCGATCGACGTTCACAGCACCGACCATGACCGGTGTCGATCATGGTCGCGCTGTGACCCGTCAGCAGCGCCACCACCACGCCTACGCCACCAAACGGTAGGCGACCCAGCACACGATGGCACCGACAACGGCTCCTGCGATGGTCTGCTTCACCGTGTGATCAGCGAGCGACACCCTCGACCAGGCGACGAGCACCACCAGCGGGCTACTCCAGGCAGCCACCGGCCCGAACTCGGCGGCAAGGATCGCCACCGTCCCGGCCGCCACCGCGGCGTGGAAGGAGATCTTCCACCTGCGGGTGATGGGTGCCATCGTCACTCCCAGGCCGAGCAGCGCCACCTGAACTGCGAGCACAGCGCCCGGTGCGCCACCGAGCACCAGGATGACGATCCCGCTGAGCACCATGACGATGCTGATGATCAGCGGCACCAGACGTTGCTCTCTACGCGTGATGTGCCGGTCACCTGCCTGACCGGTGCGGACCCGCCATAACACCAGGGCGTATGGCGCGATTCCCCCGAATATCGACGCGAACACCCCCCACCAAAGCCCGGCGGCGGCTGGCCATGTCTGATGCCAACCCACCACGGCCGGCAGCGGGATCACCAGGTGAAACGGACTGAGAATCTCTGTGGTGATCCTGGCAGGTCGCGATTCCATGCGGCTGCCGCTGGCAGCTTCGCTCGCTGTCACTGTGGCTGATCCTCTGCCATCGTTGGAACACGGCTCACCAGCGGTGAGGAGATGAACGCGCGGCTGACCGCGATCAGCAGCGCGATCTGACGCGCCGGGATGGCCTCGCCACGCAGTTGGACACGTTCGGCGTCCTCCGGCAGCACCTCCCCGCCCTCAGAGGTCCTCAACGCCGCAGCGATCCAGCATGCTTCGGCCACGTCCTCCCCCTGGTCTTCCCTGACGCCGGCCGCCCGCGCCGCGGCGCGGGCACGGACCAGCGTCGCAGGGGACTCATACTCGCTGAGACGGAGCAGACCGTCGCTGATCTCGATGACCCGGTTGTAGAGCCGCTGATAGGTGTTCGCTCCGGGGCTGGGCAGCACGATGTCAGGAAATCGCCCGGCGATGGCACGCCATAACGGCTCCAGAGCGATGTAGGCCCTGTAATCCCGGACCCGCTGTACCCACGCTGCGACAGCCGAGATCGACATGCCGATAGTCAACAGCATGATGCACGGCGCGAGAATCCACCGAGCCAGGATGAGGGAGTAGGTGCCGTCCCACCGGTCCGGACTGATGATCGTCGCCGTGAGGTAGGTGAAGTTGTAGGCCCCGTTGAGCAAGGACATGACGGCGGCCAGTCCCACCAGGCTGATGCCTGTGCGAAAGGCGCTGGGCCGCACCTGGCCCCGGTAGCGGAAACACATCATCGCCAGTTCCACGCCCGCGAAGGCGAGCACCCCCTCGAACGTCGCGAAGTAGGCTCGCGCGGCGGTCGCATGACCCCGTAAATCGGCGAACTCAGCTACCGCGTCCCGTCCCTGGACCGCCCACAGAGCCACCAGAAGAACCGCTGCCAGGACGAGCGTCCAGGTGCGGCGCCGTTCACGCCTGCGGCGCGCGGCTTCCTGATCCTCGGCGGTGGAGATGGTGTCGACGAACATCAGCACCCCGGAGATGGCGATCAACCCGGCCACACGCTTCACCACCGAAGCGACCTGCCATCCGCCGGCGAGGGAGTTGACGGCCTCGATGACGATGGGCACCGCGAACGTCTTAGCCACCAGCAGGCCGAGAAAGGTCAGCCACACCCCCCGGTGCCCAGCTGTCTGCAGCGCCGATGGTGTGCGCCACAATGTGGCACCCAGCAGCAGCAACAGAATGAATGACTCCAGCGCATTAGGCATTCCGACGCCCTCCAGTGGGATCGGTAAGGGTGTGCTCCAGGCGCCGTAATGACTCACTGGCATTGAGGCCAATTGCCGAGAGCCCCATCGGGGCGAGACGTGCGAACAGCTCGGCGTCGCGTTCCTCTTGAGTGTCATAGGCGCTGCGCGCTGCCTTGACACCGGTGAGGCCGAGCGCCGATTCAAGCTCGCTGATCGACTCGGTCGAGCTGCCGCCGCCGTCGAACAGCATGTGCCCTACTTCGTGCAGCACGATATTGACGCGCAACAGCCCTGTCGCGGTCTTGGCGGTGTAGATGTGGTCAGCGGTATCGGTCGCCAGCCATAATCCACAGACAGCGCTCACAGCGGCGTCAGGCAGGGGGTGTATGAACAGGCGCCTGCCACGCATGTGTGAAATCTGCTGGAGGTACTCGTCAAGATCAAACGGTTCGGGTGGTGGGGCCAGGCGTAAGGCGGCCTCCACGGTGGGGGGGATCTGCACGTCTGGAACGGTCCTTCCTCGCTGCCAAGACCGGAAACTTACTCTTTCGGTCGGCAGGGCGGCAAGTTCCTTCAGGTGAACAAATCAGCTCTCACCGGAATTAGGGGTATCGGTCGGCGCCGCCCCCTCGGCAATCAGAGCAGCCTCAACGATTTGAAGTATCGCTTTCCTGGACATAGGGGACAGGCCGGCAGAACGCAACGCGATCCGAGTCACATCGGCCTCTTGCAGGGCTGACAGCAGCTCGGCGGCGTTGGCGTCGACCGACTCGGTGTGCACGGGGCCGGACTCGCCGGTGGTGCGCCGCCCTGATTCCTTTCGCAGGACCTCGGCGACATCCGGCCGGCCGGCCTGCTCCATCTCTTCCGGCGTGATGCCGAGAACCGAAGCGGCGGCGAAGATCCACCTCAGCTTGGTGGTTTTGCCGGCTTCGACGTTCCGCCACGTCATCTCCGAGAAGCTGCCTCCTACCAGCACGGCTGCGCGGGTGGCGGCCTGCCTGGCGGACAGCCCGTCCAGCCGGCTGGTCCTACGAGTGCGGATGAGTTCGGCTACGCGATCGGTGACGGTTGCTTCCTCGTCGGGTCCCACAGGCACATCATCCCACGTTCTTGCGCAAAGTTCTGTTTTTGTGCGATCAGAGGCAAACGTAGCAGCCGTGCAGATGTTCTTGCATCTGCAAGTGCAGAACGTCGCGCGAATCGTCAACTACCAGTTAAATCGCAAAGTTCGCAAAAATCTCGACATGTCGCGCTTGTGAGAGTAAGGTCTCGACCCGTGTTAGTCGATCTTGAGAACCTTGATCATCTGCCCGAAGGGGAAGGCGCAGACCTGCTGCGCTCCTTCGCCACCACCGTCGTCGAGCGGCTCACCGTGCAGCAGGCCGGGACGCTGCTCGACGCCATGACAAGGCAGGTGCTGCAGAAGCTCGCGGACAAGGGCGTCACCGACCTTGGAAGCACCGTGAACGTCAAGGAGACGGCGACCAAGTTCAAGGTCAGCAACACGGCCGTCCTCAGCATGATCCACGAAGGCGTCCTGCCCGCCTTCCGCATCAACCGCCGCACCTACAAGGTGCCCGAATCCGCAATCGCAGCGCACTTCGCCGAGCGCTACAACCAGCCCTGATTTTGCACCGTTCCACCCACCCAAGGAGCAACCCATGAGCCACGACGCAAACCTGTCGGAAAGCCCACACGCAAGCACGGACACCGAGGGGCCGCCCGGCCTGGCCAAAGGGCGGCGGGTCCGCGTCAGCATCGAGGGCAACGTCTACCACGAGTCGGCCCGCGTGATGAGCATCCGCTACGGCGGCCCGGAACGGGACGCCCACCGCACTCTGTCGGTCGCCATGGACCAGCCCGGAGTGACCGTCGAATACCTGGCTCCCGAAGAGTGGCCACCCAAGCCCGGCCAGACATGGCAGAGCGCCAGCAACAGGGTGAGGCAGTGGTTCGCGCTCGACAGGAGCACCGACGGCCACTCCGACCTGGCCACGCACCTGATCGACGCCGACGGCTGCATCTACGACGACGAGCACTTCGATCGCCTGCTGAGTAGCCACGCTCCCTGGATCTTGGTCCACGACCCCCACGAGAAGACGCAATGACGGTGCTGCTCGCGCCGGCCGCGCGCCACCTCGGCACGTGGGAGGCCAACACTCCCGAATGGGACGCCGCCCGGGCCAGCCGGATCGGCGGGTCCACCATCGCGGCCATCCTCGGCATCTCCCCGTGGGAGTCGCCGTACTCGGTGTGGTGCCGCATGGCCGGCCTCGTGGACAAGGGCAAACAGACCAAGGAGATGGCTCGCGGCCACTACCTGGAGCCCGGCATCCGGGCGTGGTTCGCCGACCAGCACCCCGAGTTCGAGGTCCACACGGCGGGCACCTACGTCAACGTCCTGCGGGACTACCAGCTCGGCAACCCCGACGCGCTGTGCGCCCGCGACGGCGTGGTGGTCGAGGGCGCCGAGTTCAAAACCGACGCCAACGCCGGAGAGTCCGGGTGGGGCAGACCTGGCACCGCTGAGATCCCCCGCTACTACATGGCGCAGATCCAGTGGTACATGGACGTCTTCGGCCTGGCGCGGTGGCGGATCGTCGTGCTCGACGGGCGGCTGTCGTTCCGCGAGTACGTCATCGACTACGACGCCGCGCTCGCCAAGGCCATGCGCGACGCCGCCGAGGACTTCCTGGCCAGCCTGTTCTGGGACGAAATGCCCGAGCTGGATGACCACGTGGCCACCTACGAGGCAGTCCTCAGGCTCCACCCAGAGATCCACCCGAAGGGGCATCTGGAAGAGGCGTACGTCGCCGCCGAGGAAGAGGCCGTCGAGTTCATCGAGGCCACGCTCGACCTGGAGCACGCCGAGAAGCGCGCCCAGGCCGCTAAGACGAGGCTCGCCGCGTCGATGGGCAAGGCCCGCCGCGCCCTCTACCAGGGCTACCGGCTGGGTCACCGGCAGCTCAGCAGCGCCGGAAATCCGTTCCTGATGCCGGCGCCGACCAAGAACCTGTCCAAGATCCCACTTCCGCAAAGGGAAGCAGCATGAGCAACACCCAGCCATCCTCCGCCTTGGAGAAGCGCGCAGCCCAGCTCAACGACCACATCGCCACCCACGAGAAGATCCTGCAGGAAGCCCTGCCCGAGGGCATGTCGGTCCGGCAAATCCTCCGTGACGCCTACCAAGTCGTACAGAAGACCCCGAAGTTGGCCACCTGCCACTGGGCGTCGGTGGTCGGCGGGCTGGTCACCAGCGCCCAGCTCGGCCTGCGGGTCGGCGTCAGTGGCCTCGGCCACGCCTACCTGATCCCGATGTGGAACAACAGGGACCAGCGCACCGACGCCACGCTGATCATCGGCTACAAGGGATACGTCGAACTCGGCTACCGCCACCCCGAGGTCGCTTCGGTGCTCGCCGACTGCGTGTACGCCAACGACACCTTCGACATCGTGCGCCGCGGCGGGGCCGAGGACATGGAGCACCGCTTCGCCAAAGGCGAGCGCGGCCTGCCCATCAAGTACTACGCCATTCTCCGGCTCCGCAACGGCGGCTTCGTGGTCACCCGCCCATGGACCCAAGACGAAATGAACGAACACCGCGACAAGTACGCCCTGGCCAAGAACAAGAAGGGCGAGATCGTGGGCCCGTGGGCGCCGGGGAAAGGCGGCCGGATCACCTCCGAGGGCGTGGAGATGGGCAAGAAGACCATGATCCGCGTCCCGCTGGTCAAGTCCATGCCTCTGACCTGGCAGATGGCCGCGGCCGTGTCGATCGACGAGGGCGGCGTACGCACGGAGATCGACCCGACCGCCGACCCCGCCGCGGTGACCGACCATCCCAACCGGCCGGACACGACACCAGCGGAAGGAACCGACCCGGGCGCGTCGGTCCGCGAGTCGATCAACCTCAACGGCGCCGCCAACCGGGGCAAGGTCGGCGAGCCCGGCATGGTCACCGTCGAGCAGGACCGGCAGATCGGGCTGCTCATGCGGGACCGCGGCATGAACAAGGACGCCGCACTGGACCTGGTGGAGAAGACCATCGGGGAACGCAAGTCGGCGCGGCTGCTCACCTTCGACCAGGCCAACCAGGTCATCGAGGCGATCGGGAAGATCGACATCCCGACGCTCGAAGGTGTCGCTCACGCCCCCGGCCAATCCCCGGCCGTCGAGCCCTACGACCGGCGGGCCCGCGAGCGGCGCATGTTCGCGCTGCTCAAGGAGCAGCAGGTCACCGGGCACGGCGACGCCGACGCTGACCGCAGGGCGCGGATCGCGTTCTACCAGGCCGTCATCGGCCGTCAGGACATCGGTTCGACCAATGATCTGGCCGACGCCGAGCTGGAGAAGCTGATCGAAGCGATGGAAGCCGATCCGCTTCCGGCCGACGATGCAGCCGCTCCCACGCCGGCGGCCCCGGCCCCCGCCCCGGCGCGGGCCGCAGGGGCCGAGCCGGTGGCGGGTGACGAGCTGGAAGCGAAGATCCGCGCCGAGTGGCCCGGCACCAAGACCCAGCTCGCCAAGACCTTCCACCAGGCCACCAAGACCAACCTGGCCGACGCCGACGAGGCGCAGCTTGACGACTTCCTCAGGCGGATGCGCGCCGGAGAGTTCACCACTTCCTGACCCACACCACCTCTCCCGGCCCGCGCGATGCGGGCCGGGAGCCCCACCCATGAAAGGCATGACGATGACCCACCCCTACCCGCAGCCCCCCGCCGCGCAGCCCCCCGCCGAGGAGGAGACCGACGTGCTCACCCCCAAGGCGATCAAGTACCTGCAGGGCGAGCTGGATCGCGACGAAAGCGAACTGAGCCTGCTGGAAACGCGGCGCACGGAGGCCCTCGCGGAGGCCGGTGACCTGCGGGTGCTGATCGAAGAGCGGAAGGAAGTGATCGCCCGCCGCAAGGCTCTGCTGGCAGCCAAGCAGCAGCCTCCCGCGACCTCGGGTTCCTCGGCCGCGACCGAGCCGTGCCCCACGTGCGCGCAGCCGATGGAATGGGACACCGATCAGGGCTACGTCCACCGCAACGGAGCCACGGTGGAGCTGGCGGGCAGTTCGTGCCGCCGCACCACCTCCTCCGAGACCGGGGGCGCGGCGGCCCAGTCGGCGTTCTTCACCCCGCCTCAGCCGGCCGCGCAGCCGCAACTCGCCGTGGCGCCCAGCGACCAGCGTGTCGCATGACCGACGCATCGGGGGTGACGCCCCTGGACCCCGAGGTGTTCACGAGGTGCGCGTGCACCAAGTCGGCGCGCTGCCTCGCCCACGACGGCCCCGACATCGGCGACCTGCAGCGCGAGGTGGCCCTCGCCCGCGACAAGGTCGTCCGGGCCGCGCTGCGCGTCATGTGCGGCGACTACGACGACCAGGAGCACGCGCACTCCGACGCCGAAGCGCAGTACGCCGCCGAGCTCCTGGCGCTCGCCGCGCGCAGCCTCGTTCACGCCGTCGAGGCGCTGCCCCCCGACAAGCAGCCGGTCGGCTGGCGGGACACCCCCGGCACCTGACCCCTATTCGTCTCCGGCCCGGCTTCCCCCGGGCCGGAGCGCCCCATCTCATCGCTCCACCAAGGAGAAAACGTGCGCAAGAACCAGCGGAACATGAACAAGCAGGAACTCGTCGACGCGGTCACCGCCGTCGTCGCCGAGGCCACCGGCCGCGACGCCAAGGACATCAAGGACGTCAAGGCAATCGTGGACGCCCTGTTCCTGGTGATGCGGGACACCGTCAACAGCGGCCGCGGCATCACCATAACCAACCTCCTGGCCGTCGAGCTGAAGTACAGGCCGCAGCGTCAGGCCCGCAACCCGCAGAACGGCGGCACCGTCACCGTCGACGCGGCGTACAAGCCGACGTTTCGCGTCAACGGCGCCTGGACCGCCCTGGCCACCGCCGTCCAGAACAGCCAGCAGGCCGACTCGTGACCGCGCTGAGTTTCGCCGCGCACGACGGGACCACCGTCGCCGTCGCATGGGACGCCGATAAGCGCACCTTCACCGCGGCCGCCGACCGGTCCGGGGCGCCTCTGTGGCAGGTCGGGACGACCAGCGGCGAACTGCCCACGGTGCTCGCCCTGCGGGCCGCGTTGTGGCCGCACCGGGTGTGTATCCCGCTGCACGTCGTCGCCGCGCTGCTCGGCCAGCACGACGCCGACCAGCCACCTGCACGCCTCACCGCGTAACCCACCCACCCAGGAGACCCACATGATCACCCAGCGCCTCGTACAGCCGAAACGCGGCTACCCCGACCACCGCTCCATCGCCGTGTGGTGGGGGCAGCACGGCACGTTCGCTGGCCACTGCTACGACCACCCGGCGGGCCGCCCCGTGGAGATCTTCACGATCGGCGCCCACAACAAGGAGTTCCCCACCATGCCCCACTTCGAGCGGGCCCTCGCCGAGCACGACGTCACCCTGCCGCTCGACGTCGTGGAAGCACTTCTCAACGACCAGGCCGGAAACCACGCATGAGCAGTAACGACAACCACATGTCCGGGCCCGTCGGATGCCTCATCCTCATCGTGATCCTGCTGTTCGTCGGTGGCGTCTCGGCCTACAAAACGACCACCGGCCGCACCGAACAGTTCACCGTGCAGCGCACCGAACGGGTCTGCGACGGCGGCAAACACGGCTCCTGCCGCTACCTGGTATGGACCGATCGCGGCGTGTACGAGAACACCGACGAGTTGTTCCGCCTGAAAAGGAACAGCAGCGACATCCAAGGCATGCTCCTGCCCGGGCACACCTATAAGGCCGACGTGCAGGGCTGGCGCAACGGCTTCACCTCGTCCTACCCGAACATCATCAGCGTGGTCGACATGGGCGGCAGCCGATGATGGACAACATCGTGCTCATCGTCGTCGCGCTCGCCATGGTGGTCGGCAACGCGATCACCTGGTGGCGGTGGGGCCAGGTCAAAGCCCGCGAGGTCCGTGTCCTGAGGCTCGACTGGGCCGCTGCGAGAAGGGCCCGTGACAAGGCGTTGATGGAGAAGCTCGACGCCGAGACGAAACTCGCCGAAGCGACGGCCCGGGTGGGGCAGCTCGTGGAACGCAATCGACTCCTGCTGGACTTGCTCCCGGACAACGCGCGGCGGGAGCTGACCGGCCGATGATTTTCCTGCTCATCGCAGGGCTTCTCGCCGAGGTGGCCGCTCCGGTGGCCGCCTCGGCGGGGATCGTCGTCCTGCTGGTCGCGTGTGTGGCCTACGGGCACGGGCGTCCTGTCCGCCGCCGGCCGAGGCGGCACCGGTGATGGCGGGGGTCGCTGCGCTCGGCGCGGTCGTCGTGGCGGCCGTGGCCGCCGCGGCGGCCGGCGTTCGCCGCCTGGCCGCCGGCGTGTTCCCGCGCGTGGATCTGCCGCAGCTTCCCCCGGCCGCCTACACCGATCTGTACGCGTCGATCGACGCTGTTGAGAACGGAGGGCAGCCATGAGTGCCGCCTGGTCCATCGCCATCGGCGTCACCGCCGGGACGGGTGTCGTGGCGCTGCGCTGGGTCGGGTCGGTGTATGCGGGGATCCGCCGTGACCGGGCGCGGATGCGCCGCGAAGCCGCGCGCGGGTGTCTGCGCGTGATCGACGGTGTCAGGGAGGGAGAACCTTGATCATCGATACGCCCATGGGCGGGCCATGCGCCGGGCAGGCCGCAGTGATGTACCCCGACCCGCACGACAAGGCCGCCGTCGAAGCCGCCAAGGCCATCTGCGCGGCCTGCCCGCCCCGGGAGTTCGACAAGTGCCTGACGATCCTGCGGGGCCTGGCCGACAACGAGGACCCGGGCGGGGTGATCGCCGGCCTCAGCGAAGAGGAGCGCGGGGCGCGCGCCCGCCGCCCCGTCCCGAAGGGGTCCCGTCGCTGCAAGGACTGCCACCAGATCAAGCCGCTCGCGCGGTTCGCCAGCAAGGGCACCAGCCGCAGCCTGGCCTGTGACACCTGCTCCGGCGACTTGCAGGGCAGCAAGAAATGCCTGCGCTGCGACCTGGACAAGCCCCTGACCGAATACAGCCGCGACCGGTCCCGGCATGACGGGTTCAGCCTGTACTGCGAGCCGTGCCGCCGCATCATCCGCACGTCCGGCACCGTCCCGGACGGGCAGCGCACCTGCAAGCAGTGCAACACCAGCAGACCGATCCATGACTACGCGCCCCGCGGCAACGGCTACCAGCACATCTGCAAGCCCTGCCAGGGCTACACCGCCACCGCCAAGCCGTGCACCAAGTGCGGTGCGGTGAAGCCGTTGACCGAGTTCAACAAGTCGGCCGCCAAGCCCGGGGGGCGGCAGAGCGCATGCCGGGACTGCCAGAAAGCCGCCAGGAACACGGCGGCGTAACCGTGACCACTATCCCACCAGGAACAATCTGATGACGAATACGCAAGCCCTTACGCAAGCGCCGGAGAAAGCGAAGAGACATGCTCCACGTCCGCGTGGCATCCCTCCCGGCCACAACGTTTACGTCTGCGGCTGCCCGCAGTGCCGCACCGGCCGAGCGCAAATCCGCACCATCCACCACCTGGGCATGTCGCTCAACGTGGACAGCACGCTCATCCGAGCACACCTGCAGGCTCTGCGAGACGCCGGGATGAGTTTCCACGAGATCAGCGCAGCCTCCCGCGTCGAGCGCGCGACGCTGCATCGCATCTACTACGGGCGGCATCACCGGGTGCGGCCGAGAACCGCTCGCCGTGTGCTCGCCATCGCCCCGGCCCCCGGACAGATGTGCATCGACGCGACAGGGACCCGTCGCCGTGTCCAGGCGATGACCGCCGACGGGTGGACCGGCCGGCAGATCGCGCGCCTCGTCGGGGCCCGCACCGGGCACCACCGTACCGATGTGAACCGGCTCGCCACAGCCGAAACGGTCACCGCGGTCCTGGCTGAAGCGGTCAGGGGTGTGTACGTCGATCTGTTCCACACCGCGCCGCCGGACACCGCGGCAGCTCGCAAGGCCCGCCAGCGCGCCACCACCCAGCGCTGGGCGCCCTCGGCGGCGTGGGACGACACCACGATCGATGACCCAGGCGCCGAACCGGACTGGTCAGCGGTTGCCTGCATGCACTGTGACCGCTGTGTCGTGGACGCGCGGCGGCTGTGCCGGCCTGCGCTGGAGTACCTGGCCAAGCACGGCACCCTCGAAGGTCTGAGCCGTAAACGCAACGGCCGGGACCTCGCCGAGGAGGCCCGCCGGTACGCCCGAATGGAGAACTACCCCCTCGCCGGTGACCACGCCAACGCCGGTGTGGAGCACGTCGCTCAATGGCTCGGCGTGCCGGTGTCGACGCTTGAGAAGGCTTTGGAGCGGCACCCCGCAGAGGTCGCCTCATGACGGCGGACAGGGCGCGGGCGGTGGCGTTCAACGCGATCCAACCGGCGCTGGCCAAGACCGGCGACTGGGTTGCGCTGCGCGCCCGGATGAACGTCGCCGTCGACGTCCTGGCGGCGCTCGAGGAGGCCGGTTTCGTCGTGGTCACCCGCGCCGAGCTCGGCGTCTTCGGCAACTTCCACACCACCACCGACACGAAAGACACCGATGTCTGACCTGCCAGACGACGCTGCGTGGATCCTGGCCAGCGACGCCTCGACCGGGTGCGGCTACGAGGAGCTGTACATCCGCTGCGGCGACGAGGCAGTGATCGTCATCGTCACGGCCTGCATCCACGAGCACGAGCACCGGATCGCCCTCTGCGAGTTCCACGTCAGCCTGGTAGAGGCGGGCAACGTGTGCGGGCCCTGCGACGACCTGGGCCACCACTGCCCGGTGACGTTGCTCGCCGAGGTCACCGAACAGGGAGAGAGGCGTGTTCTCCCGAGCTGACCTCGGGCCGTGTCAGGGGCACGGCGGCCGGGGCTCATGCGGGAAGCGGGTCCGGTGGACCAGGTCGGAGGCGGGGGTGCCGCTCGCAGTCGACCCCGTCCCGGACGCCAAGGGCAACACCGCGGTGTGGCGCGACGTGACCGGCGTGCTCCGGTCGCGTCGCGTCACCGGGGAACGGCCGCTCGCGCCACACGAGAAGCTGATGATGCCGCACGTCGCGACGTGCAAACCCAAGGCCCGAGCGAAGCCCAAGCCGCCGCCGTCGCGGCGTCCGTCGCAGCGGCCGGCCGGCGGGTTCTACGACGCGCTCGGCGTCGCCGAGGACGCCACCCCGGCCGACATCAAGCGGGCGTACCGGCGCCTGGCCCGCGAGCTCCACCCCGACCACAACCCCGACCCGGCCGCCGCCGACCGGTTCAAAGCCGTCGCGCATGCCTACGAGGTGCTGTCGGACCCGGCGAAACGCCACTACTACGACGTGACCGGCCAGGCCCCCAAGCCCGGCCGCTGACCATATGGAGAACCAGCCATGATCAAGACCCACACGCGAGCGAAGCGGCTGATCGCCGAGCTGCTCGAACTCATCTGGGCGGAGTACCCTCTCGCGGTCGCGGCGGAGAGGGGCGCCGCGGCCGAGCGGCGCCGGCTCGTCGCGGCGCTGCAGGAGCGGGCCGCCCGGGTCGGCAGCGGCGAACCGGGCTCTGACGGGATGGTCGTCGCGCTCGCCCGCGACCCGCTGCTGTACAAGCACGCCTGTCACCAGGCCGCTAAGAGGGCGTACGGTGCGATGGCGGACATGATCCGCGACGGTTCCATCTGACGCCCCTCCCTCGGGACGACCATGAACAGGATCGGGGGGACGGGTGAGCGCACGGCTCGTCGGAGAGGTCGCGGCCTGGCTGGGCACGCCGGCGGCGAAGGGCCTGACCTCGGCCGAGCGGAACGTGCTGCTCCTCATCGCGGAGCGGGCCAAGGACGATACGCGGCGGATGCTGTCGTTCCGGGGCGACCGGCGCGACGACGGCAGCAAGATCACGTTGACGGAGCTGCTGCAGGAACGGTCGGGACTGGGGGAGCGGGGGCTGTCGGACACCGTGCAGCGGCTCGCGCGCCGGGGCCTGGAGGTCCGCGTCTCCATCGGCGTCGACTCGCTCGGCCGCACCGTGTACGCCCGCAAGGGCCACGCAACCGATTACGTGCTGCCGCCTCTGCCTGCGTCGATCGTGCTCCCATCGGGTCGCTAAGGCCACGCCTGGACGTGACCAAAGCGGTCCGGCCCGACCTGTGGATAACCCCCGTCGATGATCTTGTTCGCGCAGGTCTTTGGCCACGCTGTGACGTGGCCCGTTAGGCCACGCTGTGACGTGGCCCCACGGCCACGCTGTGACGTGGCCCATGTACCTACAAGAGCATGTCCCTACTCCCTCTACCTACAGACACCACCTTGCCCCCCGTACGGCGCTGAGCTGGAAGTACCAAGATCACCACCCGGGCGAATGTGGAAAACCCCGACATCCCCCCGAGCACGCACGGAGCCAACATGACCAAGCCACACCACTCCAAGCCCGCCTACGCCGGCCTCGCGGCGTTCCTCGCCGAACAACGCGACGACTGGGACCCCGACCAGATCCTCGCCGAACTCATCGGCTGCCCCTGGTCCAACAGGCTCGTCCTCGACGCACTCCACTCGGCCTGGTCCGACGACACACGCCTCCGCGTCGCCGAGATCCACATCCGCATGCCGTCCCAACGCCGCATCGTCACCCCCGAGCAGCAAGCCGCCTACACCGCTCACATGCGGCGCCTGCTCAACCGCAACCGAGGAGACGACACCCCATGACCGTCCGCACCTGCGACGACCCCACCTGCGCCTACCACGGCCTCCACCCCCAGGCCGAACACACCCGCGCCCGCGACATCACCCGCATCCACCAGCTCCACGCCCGCGGACGCACCCCCCAGCAGATCGCCGACATCACCACCTGGCCCCTGCGGAAAGTCCACGAAATCCTCGCCAACCACTACCGGCCGCTCGTCGTCGAAGAGTCATCCCAACCCGACGCAAGCACGTACGCAAGCACAGCAGAAAGCGAGACACGTCACAGAACGCTCTGAGATCGACGCACAGACGCAAACGGGGGGTCACCGGTACTCGGGTGACCCCCCTTGATCGTTAACGCTCACAGACGATCACAGAGACACAAGACACCAGACAGGACACCAGGGCCGTCCCACAACGTCGGCTTAACGTCAGAACGACGATAAGGGGTGGCCGGCCCGCCTATCGTCATGGTGACGATAAGCGGGCTGGTCTGCGGCTAGTCGCCCGTCCATTCGGACACTGTCTTACGTGTCACGTCCAACAGCAGGGCGATCTCTTCGACCTTCATACCGAGCGCACGCGCGCGCCTGGCCACGTCGGGCGCTTGCTTGCGCCCTTGCTTGTGAGCCCTGGTGAGATCGCCGAGTCTGGACAGTTCGGCCGTCGTCTCGGCGATCTCGGACAGCTGGTCTGTGTGATCCGTCATGCGCTACAGCGTAAGGGGAAGTGCTTCCCCTTCGTTATAAAACCGACATAAGCATGATCGGTCAGGACCCGATCCAACATGTAACGTAGTTCCCGTGAGTACGAGACAAGGGGCGGTGATGATCATGGCTGGTGCGGCCATCATGATCATTGCCGCTGCCCTACACCCCGCATGGGGACATGCCGCCACGCTGCGTGTCCCCCTGGCCATGGCCACCTGCGAGCAGGCGGACCCGACCATGCCCACGGCATGCCCGGAGCCCACCGACCCCGGCACCGTCACCCCGGCACCGGTCACGCTGCCGCCGGTAACGGTGACCCCCGCACCGGTCACGCTGGCACCGCAGACGATCACGCCGGAGCCCACGACGCTCCAACAGCGAACGATCACCCCCGCGCCGACCACGCTGCCGCAGGCGACGACAACCCCCGCGCCTACGGTCCTGCCGCCGGTCACGGTCACCCCCGCACCGGTCACGGCACCCGCACCACCCGCGCCGCCCGCGCCGGGGTCGAACGCGCTCGGCTTCAACACGGCCAACCCGTTCAACCCGTTCGGGACCCCCGCGCCGCAGCCCACGCTGCCGCTCGTGGCGTCCCCGGCAACCGTCACGATCACCGCCACGCCGCAAGCATCCGGCGACGGCATCCCCGTGCCGGTGCTGGCCCTGATCGGTGGCGCGGCCGTCGCGCTGGCCATCGCTGCCGGTCTGTACTGGCGACGCAAGCGCGTACGCAAGCCTAAGAGCAAGCCCATACGCAAGCGGCAAACCATGCCGGACACCGGCGACACCCCCGCGCCTGATGACGCGGACACACAGGCTCTCTGACCCCTACGGCACGCCTGCACAAGGGCAGGCGAGCCAACCAACCCAAAGGAAAACGATCATGACCAGCAACACCCCCGCCGAGACCCCCGCCGAGACTCCCGCGCCCGTCATCCCGACCGGCCCTGAGTTGGTGGACAAGCTCATTGCCGCTGTCCAGGCGGACAAGCGGAACAAGGGCAGTGAGGGCACGTGGGACCGCACGGTCCGGCACGTCGGCGTGCCCGTGGCGCTCACGTACATCCTTGACGGCACGTTCCGTCTCGGCGCGGGTCAGCCGACCTACGTCAACGAGAACATCCCGCTGCCGAAGGGCTCCACGCGCTTCGACGCCATCGCGTTGACCGCGCCGGATGGCACCAAGGTGATCACGCGCCACGACCTCGGCCGTGCCCTGGCTTCGCTGGACAAGGATGACCCGCTGGCCGTCGTGCCCGGTCCGAACGCGGAAAAGCTTCGTGAGTACGTGGCGGGCGTCCGCCGCGCGCAGGAGTTGGCCGACCTCAAGGCCGAGAACGCGCACCTGACCGCGCGCGTGGCCGAGTTGGAGGCCGAGTTGGCCGCCGCTACGGCTAAGCCTGCCGCCCCCGCCAAGCCCGCCGCCGCGCCGAAGTCCGGCACCGCCACCAAGTGATCAACCGCCGGGAGCGCTCGCACGGGCGCTCCCGGCACCCCGCCGAACCCACCCACCCAACGCAGGAGAACCCATCATGATCATCATCGGAGCCATCGGCGTAGGCGCGATCCTGGAGCACGCCGCCGAACAGTTCAACCGGTGCCTGGAGCTGTGCGCCGTCGCCTACCCCGTCATGATTGGGACCGACGGCCACGGCAACACGGTCGCCATGTGTGACGGCAACTGGTGCGCCCACGTCACCGCCGCCTCCATGGGCATGGGGATCATGTGGCGCGACGCCGTCGGCGACGCCATGAAGGTCTGGCACCTGATCATCGCCATGTCCCATGAGCGCGCCGAGATGGACGCGACCGAGCGACTCGCCACGCTGCCCGAGTACATCCGCCACTTGCTGGCGTACGCCGAGACGTTCGAGGCCATCGCCCGCGCGGTGCCCCCGCGCCGCATGTACGTCGTCTAGCCGACAGCGCCGACAGCGCCCGCGCCGCAGCCAGCGGCGCGGGCGCTTTGGCATACCCCCCTACCCCCCCGGGGGGGCCGGCCAGGCTGCAGTTGGCGTCGCTGGCTGGCTGGGTTTTATCGTGATCTTCATGGCGAGGGCGAGCTGGTTGCCGGTGGCGGATGCTGCGGTGAATGCGTGTGTGTCGGTGTCGACGGTGAATCGGTGGATCCGCGGGGGCCTGCTGGCGTGTTGGGTGGTGGATGCCGGTTCGGGGGCGCCGCGTCTTCGGCGGCCGGGGGAGTCGGGGGGTGTGGTGGCGTTGCGGGAGCTGTTGGTGTTGGAGCGGGCGCAGCGCCGGCGCCGGGGGAATCGTGGTGCGCGGCCGTCGCTGGTGATCTACGACGAGGCGGTGCGCTGGCCGGGGCCTTGAGTGGCGTTCGGTCGCGGTGCCGGGGTTTCGCGCCGAGTCGGGTTCGGTTTGATCTGCTCGCGTGTTCGGTCATGATCACGTTTCTAAGTCATGTTAAGTTCGCTTATCGTGAGTCAGAAACAAGATCATCAACGACACGAGAGGCGCCCGTCCATGGCAACCGATCCCTCGATGGATACCGGCTCGAACGACACCGACGACCGCGCCCTGTGGACGCTCGCGGTGTACGTCCCGGCCGGCCGCGAGACCGAACTCGCGGAGCTGCTCGACGGCGCCGGGTTCGAGATGTACCGGATGTACCGCCCGGGGTCGCCGTCATGAGCACGGAGCTCGTCCCGCACCTGGGCGGCGAACTCGTCCTCGACGAGGAGCTGCAGGCCCGGCTCCAAGCCCTCGACCAGGCCGCCGCCGGGTACGTGCGCCGCAACGCCAACACCGAGCGCGGGTACGCGTCGGACTGGCGGGCCTGGGAGCGGTACGTCGCCGAGGTCGGGATCCCGCTGTACGCCGCGACGATCGGCTCCTACGTCGGGTTCGTGCTGTGGCAGCAACGCGACCGGAAGGCGTGGAAGACCATCGACCGGCGCATCGCCGGCGTCACCGTCACCATGCGGGAAGCCGGGGTCGTCGTCCCCCAGAAAGCCCTCGACGGGGCGCGCCTCGCGCTCGACACCTACAAACGGGAGCTCGCCGAAGCCGGGGAGAAACCTGGCCGCGGCCAGGCCCGCGCGATCCTGATGCGGGATCTGCGACAGATGTCGGCCGCGCTGCCCGACACCCTCGCCGGGGTGCGGGACCGGGCGATCCTGACGGTCGGGTGGGGCATCGCCGGCCGCCGCGCCGAGATCGCGAACCTGCTGGGCCGGGACATCACCGAGCAGAGCGAGGGTCTGCTGGTGGAGATCCGGTTCGGCAAGACCGGAGGCCGCACCGTCGCGGTGCCGCGCGGGCAGAACCCGCTGACCTGCGCGGTCCGGGCGTGGCAGGCGTGGGTGGAGGCGGTGAGGCTCGACATGGACGGCCCGGCGTTCCGGCGCATCGACCGTCACGGCAACGTCGGCGAGGGCCTGCGGCCGCAGTCCATCGGGACGCGCATCGAGCGGGCCGCGCTGCTGGCAGGGCTCCCCCGCACGACCGCGCACGGCCTGCGATCCGGCCTGGCGACCGAGGCCCGTCGCGCCGACCATGACGCCAAGACGATCGCCGTGCAGGGCGGGTGGTCGCCGACGTCGGCCGTCATGCACGAGTACCTGCGGATCGTGGAGCAGTGGACCGACAACGCGGTGAAGGGCACCGGAATGTGACCCGGCCGCGAGAGCATGAACCCAGAAGGCTCACCCAAGGAGATCAGCATGACCGGCACGTTCGAGCTCACGGGGAGCTGAGGATGCGCCGCTTCCGTGAACCGGCCGAGGTCGTCCTGGGCCAGGGCGACCATCCGGTGCGGTTCACCGCGTGGGGACGCACCTACGCCGTGGTGAGGATCGAGGCGCCGCCGTGGGACGAGGTGGAGCCCTGGTGGACTCCGCAGAACGCCGGCCGCGAGGTCGAGGAGCTGCGGGTGCGGCACTACCGGGTGAGGGCGCATGGTGTGCGGCGGAACGCGGTGGTGGAGCTGGTGGAGCAGGCCGGGCAGTGGCATGTCGTGGGAGTGGAGGACTGAGACTGGC
Organism: Sphaerisporangium sp. NPDC004334; assembly: GCF_053602655.1. NCBI lineage: Bacteria > Bacillati > Actinomycetota > Actinomycetes > Streptosporangiales > Streptosporangiaceae > Sphaerisporangium > Sphaerisporangium sp. NPDC004334. The sequence goes on along the minus strand of NZ_JBSGDZ010000009.1, from coordinate 195,429 downwards.
CACGAGCACTTCGTTTTTTGCTTTGCGCCATAACCACCGGCACGTGAATAGCATCATCTGAATTTTGCCTCTGCCTTTGTTGACAGCATCGGGCGGCGACTGCATAGTCTGGATGGAAATGGCTGGCCTCGACGCGCGGGATATACAGTGCAAGCAGACCGGCTCGTCAAAGGAGGGCAAGATGGCCGTCCGAATAGCCCAAAAATCCGCAAGAAGACTGAGCTATCCTCCGCCACGCATAACGAGAGCGCCTTCGCTCCAGCCCGACTCTCGCCATGAGAGGGATCTTGCCGCCCTAGAGGTTGAGCATGCGACATCGGGCGTCAGTAAAGGGGGAACTATAACCAAATCCCCGTTCCCCATATATGGAGCCGCCCTCCTCGATAGCTTCTTTTTCCGGTACGAGTACCGCGATCACCATCTACGCCGGATCCAAATCACTCCCGCTTATCCATCAGCCGGCAACATAAAGATCGGCTTCCACGACAGGAACAGTGACGACGATTACTACTACGACGTCATCCACCGCATCCTGTACGATCCTCAGATCGAAAAGTACAGCCTAAGCGCGGGTTACGGTGTAAGTACCTGGCCTGAGTATATAGGGGATACGAAGCCCTCCGGAGACTTCGTATTTGCTCTTCGAGGGTTCGAGTTCGCCTATCACGAGGACGACAATCACGTAGCGAGGATCGAAATCCGGGAAAGTAGCGACAAGCTTATCGTAGCCTTCGCCGACCAGGATCCTGATCGTTATATCTGGAGCGTCCAGTATGCATGGGTCCCGCGGCACCTATTCTCCTCTCTGGGCGCCTCGGAGGGGAAGCATGCCAGGGGGAGCACTGCATCAAGAATCCCTCCCGGGCCGTCGATCCTTCGTGGGTTCCGGCTGCAATTCAATTCCCTGGTGTCATTCTTCGACAAAGATCATCACATCAAGCGCCTCGGAGTAATGACCCGGAATGACGGGAAGCTAGAAACATACTTCGGAGACAAGAACGGAGACGACTGGTACGACTGGCATGTGGAATGGGGCGTCCTCAAAGCGTGAATTCAGCGAGTGGACGAGTGGGGCTAATTGTGCCACTATGCGGGGCCGCGTATCGTCGGCAGCGGTCTTAGCGTTGCTCTCATCGCCATCCCTCGGCAAGGCAGCGACTTGACGCGCAAGCGGATACAGGCTTGCGGGACTTGACAGCCGTGCGTACCCTGGGCTCCAGTGTGGATCACGTATGCGCAGATGCTTGCACGTGTGCTTGCGTATCGCGTCGCATGTGCGTCTGTAGCGCACGCTGACGGGTGATCCCGACCCCCCGAATACCTGACTGACCCCCCCAAAGTTGATCTTGTTAGATTCAAGATCATCTCTGTAGCTCGCCCCCCAGAAGGCCCCGGACCTCTCCCCCCTGGTCCGGGGCCTTCGCCATGTCCGCACCCCTCGAAAGGCCCTCATGAGCCAGCCATCCCCCGCCATCTGCCGGATGGTCCACTACCGCGTCACCTCCGACCAGGCCGGGGCGTGCCCGTGCACATGGGCCGGGTGAACTCCGAGACCCGCGCCCGGTACGCCGCCCACCTCGGCTGCGCGTCGGTCGACGGCACCTACCTGACATACGGGCCCCGCACCAACCTGCCGAAAGTACTCGGCTGGATGGCCGCCATCAACGACCCCGGAAGGTGACCGTGCCGCTCACCCCGACATACGACACCTGCACCGTCCACGGGAAGTTCATCGACCTGGAGGGGCGGCCCATGCGCGGCGTCGTCACCTTCGTCGCGCCGTTCCCCATCGCGGTCCCCGGTGACCTGGTCATTGTGCAGAACCTGCCGCTCGTCATCGCCTTGGACCGGCGCGGCGAGTTCACCGTCGAGCTGCCCGCCACCGACGACCCCGACGTCCAGCCCAGCGGGTGGACCTACACCGTCACCGAGCGGATCGCCTACCGCGAGCCCCGCACCTACGCGATGCACGCCCCGGCCGGCGGCACGGTGGAGCTGGCCCTGGTCGCGCCGACCGCGCCCGTCACCCCCGTGCTCACAGCCGTTGAAACCGTCGACGGGCGCACCGGTCCGGCGGTCACCCTGACCGACCGGTACGTGCCGCGCAGCCTCATCGGCCAGCCAGGCGGCGTCCCCGGACTGGACGGGGCGGGCCGCATCCCGGCCGCGCAGCTCCCCCCGGGTGCGGTCAACGCCGTGGTGTCGGTCAACGGCGAGGTGGGCGCGGTCATCCTTTCCGCTGCCGACGTCGGCGCCGACTCGGCGGGCACCGCGGCCGCCGCGGTGGCCACCCACACGGCGCGCACGACGAGCGTCCACGGCATCAGCGACACCGCGCTGCTGGAAACGGTGACCGGTGCGGCAGCGAAGATCGCCGCGCACAGCACCGGAAGCGACGCGCACGGCGACCGGGCGTACGCGGTCACGCTCCTGCTCACGCACGAGAGCACGGGCAATCCGCATCCGCAGTACCTCACCCAAGCCGCCGGCGACGACCGGTACGCACCCATCGGAGGCGGCGGCGGGCAGGCGATCGGATACGACCAGCAGTACATCACCACCGGTGACCTGAACCCGATCCCCGCGACCAGCGGCCAGTGGATCCCCATCCCGGGTTTCGAGATCTCCCTTCCAGCGGCAGCCGGAGAGCTGATCGAGATCGAGCCGAGCTTCATGTGGGACCCCAAGACCGGCGCCCAGATCCTGGACCTGGCCGTCATTGTCGGCACGTCCCTGGTGCGGTTCTTGTCCAAGGGCGGACCGGTGCCGGCGCTGGAAGGCGACCCGTCGCTGTATCCAACTCCTGGGACGTACCGGACGTCGGGTGCGACGAAGTCGTTCGTGGTCACACCGGATCTCCTGGACGGCGGCACGGCCCGCGTGGTGCTGGCCACCAAGGGGCCGGGCGTCGGCATCCTCTACGCCAGCGAGACATGGCCGTACTTCTGGGCCATCAAAAACTCGCGGACACCCGCCGCCCCGGCTGATCTCTGATCGTCTCGGCTGGGCGTGTCACCGCATCGGGGAGCTGCGGCACGACGCGCCCGGCCGGGGCCCCCAACCCCTCTCCCTCGGAGGCCCTCATGCACTGGCACACCACCGACTACCGCGATGACCACCCCAAGAGTGCCCTGTTCAACCGCGGGTTCTGGGCCAGCGACCTGCCCCGCCTGATCGTGCTGTGCCGCATCTTCGGGCACCGGCCCGTGGTCGACGGGCACGGCACCCCCGGTGAGCGTCGCGGCCAGGTCGCCCGGTGGGTCACCTGCGACCGGTGCGGCGTCCGGCCAGACCCGCAGGGCAACCTCGACCCCGAGCAGTGGAACGTCGGGGACCGGTATACCGAGCCCATCCCGAAAGCCACGGCAGCGGCCCGGTACGTCAGCGCGGTCATCACGCAGTTGGACCAGTGGTCCCCCGAGCGGCGCCGCTACGCCTTCTACGAACCTGGCCCCTGGGAGGCCCACCCGAAGGGCACCATCGGCGGGCAGCTCGTCGTCGGGAAGACCGTTTGCGGGCTGTCGCTGGAGGTGAAGGTCGGCAACGCCGGAAGCGAGCACGTCCTGGCCGGTCACGTGTCCCTGTCTCCCTTCGGCGCGCTGTACCTGCACACCGAGCGATTCGGGACCTGGTTGCAGCGCCGGCTCAACCCGATCGGCTACAGCTCCCGGGTCATCGGCGTGAGCGTCCACGACTGGCGGCTGTACTGGTCGCTGTGGGCCCGCCGCGGCGAGTGGTCGAAAACCGATCCGTGGTGGATGCAGGGCTCGGTCAACCTGGACCTGGTGGAGCTGCTGTTCGGCCCTAAGCGGTACTCCTACGAGGACGTCGAGGCGGGCACCGGAATCGTCCGCATGCCCGAAGGGGACGCGCACGAGGTTGGGCTGCGGTTGCAGCGGGTCCGCTTCGGCCGGCCGAAGACCCGGCGCCCGCAGATGTCGTGGTCGGTGGAATGGGAGGCCAAGCCCGGCATCCCGTTCCGGCGGGACTCCTGGAAGGGCGACAGCATCTTCAGCTCGTCGGTGCAGGTCAGCGATGCTGCGGTGGACGGCGACCGCTGGGTGTCCGACGCGTGCGCGGCGATCGCGCTGGCCATGTCCAAGCAGCGGACCCGGTACGGCTACCGTCCCCCGGCCCCCGACCTGGAGCACTGATGGCGTCCACCGCCGAAGCCGAGCTAGTCGCCCGCGCGTTCCACGAGAGCTACGAACGTCTCGCCCCGTCGTTCGGCTACGCCACAAGGGAAGCATCGGCGGTCCCGTGGGAGGACGTCCCCGAACGCAACAAGCGGCTCATGGTGGCCGTGGCCGCCGAGCTACTCGACCAGGGCGCGATCCGCCTCCTCTGAACAGAAAAGCCGCCCGGGGGTGGACCCGGACGGCTTTCACTTCTGAGCGGTCGGTCGTCGCGTAGAAGGTGCGCCAAGCGTACGCGATCTCCACGTTGACCAGCCACCCCCTCTGACCTGGACAGGAACCTCGTTGATGCGCCACGTCGAGTACATGCCCCTATCGGCCGTCCCCCGGGCCAGACGCAACCCCAAGGACCACGACCTCGCCGCGATCCGCCGGTCCATCGAGAAGTTCGGGTGTGTCATCGCCGGCGAACTGGACGAGCGGACCGGGAATCTGGTCGTCGGCCACGGCCGCCTGGAAGTGCTGGAGCGGATGTCCACCGAAGGCGCAGCACCCGTCCAGGGCATCCAGCTCGCCGACGACGGGACATGGCTCGCCCCGATCATCCGAGGGTGGGCGTCCCGGTCCGACGCCGACGCCGAGGCGTACCTGATCGCGAACAACCACACCTCCGAACGCGGCGGCTGGCTGGAGGAGATGCTGGTCGAAGTCCTCGACGACATCGCCGGCGTCGACGCCGATCTGCTCGCCGCGACCGGCTACAGCGACAAGGACCTGGAGAACATGCGGGCGGCCCTCGAAGACGAGGAGACGCTGCCCGAACCCGACGACGCCGACACCGACGAGCGGCCCGCCGTGTGGGGAGTCGTGGTGACCTGCGAGAACGAAGACCAGCAGGTCGAACTCCTGGAACGGCTCACCAAGCAGGGTTACCAGGTCCGCGCGCTCATGTAGGCAAGGGGGTGCCCGTGATGTGGTTCGAGCCTCCTCCCCCACCGGACTGGACGGTGGAGCTGCCTGCTGGCCTGGACCTGCTGAACTCCAACCAGCGGCTCCACCCGATGGTCCGCAGCAAGCTGACCGCCGCGATCCGCCAGGCCGGCCGCAAGGCCGCCGAGCAGGCGCGGGTGCCACGCATCGCACGGGCGTACATCATCGGGGAGCTGCGGCCCGTCGACCGGCGGCGCCGCGACCAGGGCAACTGGTATCCCAGCGCGAAGGCCGCCGTTGACGGCCTGGTCGACGCCGGGGTGCTGGCCGACGACGACTCGACCCGGCTTGTCGGCCCTGACATGCGGCTCGGCCCGGTCGTGAAGGGCTCGCAGATCGCCCTGCACATCTGGAACCTCACCCTCGGCGAGGAGGAACCGAATGCGCGCTGACATCGTGGTGTCGTCCCCGGTGCAACGCTCCGGCCGCGTGCTGCAACTCCAGGGCATGTTCGACGTGCCGTTGGAGGAGAAGCTGACCACGAGCTGGTCGCTCGACGTGCCGGTGGAGGACCGGCCGTGGAACGTCGGCCTGGTCGTCGGTCCGTCCGGTGCCGGGAAGTCCACGATCGCCCGGCACCTGTGGCCGGATGCGATCGTGGCCGACCAGCAGTGGAGCGGCGGGGCCCTGGTCGACGACTTCCCGCCGGGCATGCGCATCAAGGACATCGTGGGCCTGCTCACCGCGGTCGGGTTATCGTCGCCGCCGGCGTGGATGCGGCCGTACGGCACGCTGTCGAACGGCGAGTCGTTCCGGGCGTCCATGGCCCGGGCGCTGGCCGACAGCGACGGCCTGGTGGTGGTGGACGAGTTCACCAGCGTCGTGGACCGGCAGGTCGCCAAGGTCGCCTCGCACGCCGTGCAGAAGGCGGTACGCCGCGGCGGCCGCCAGTTCGTCGCGGTGACCTGCCACTACGACGTGCTCGACTGGCTGCAGCCGGACTGGGTGCTGGACGCGGCGGCCAGCACCTTCCAGTGGAGGTCGGTTCAACCCCGGCCCCGGCTCCGGCTCGCCATCCACGAAGCCGACCGGTCCGTCTGGCCGGTGTTTAGACGTCATCACTATCTGAGCTCCAGCATCCACCGGGGCGCGCGGTGTTTCGTCGCATACGTGGACGGGGCTCTGGCCGGGTTCGTGGCCTACCGGCATTTCCCTCACCCGCGGACCAAGAACCTCAAGTTCGAGCACCGCCTGGTGGTGCTGCCCGACTACCAGGGCCTCGGCATCGGCGGCCGGTTGTCGGAATGGGTCGGGCAGCACCTCTACCAGCGGGGATACCGCTACCGGTCGGTGTCGTCGCATCCGTCGCTTCTTGCTTACCGCAGCAGGTCGCCGCGGTGGCGGCTGAACAGCGCGGGCGACAAGAGCCTGCGCACCACTTCCACGCACGTCCACATGCATGCGCAGACGCTCGATCCGCGCCGGCTGGGGACGACGTCGTTCGAGTACGTCCCGCCGGCGTCAGGCCCGACGTAGGAACGCTTCGATCAGCGACATCTGCCCCTGTGGTGGGACCGGAGGCCGGGCCGGCATGGCGTCGCGGATGCGCGACAGGGCCAGACCGGTCGGGGGGTCGGACTCGCGGAACGCGCGCCGCCAGTCGGCGGGCGGGTCCAGCAGGCCGAGGTTCCCTCTGACCTCGATCAACCGGGCGGCGGGGACCGGGTCTTCCACGACCCAGTTCCACTCGGGGAACGCGAACGCCCACGGCGAGTCATGGTTTTGGACGCAGTCCACGAGCTGCACGCTGCCGATGATGACGCCGCGTTCCAGGTCCAACGGCCGGGCGATGCCAAGGTCATCGAGTTTCTTGAATCCCTCCGAGTCGGTTTTCTTTCCTGCGTGGATGAGGAGCCGGCCACGGAACGCGGTTTCTTTGCTGCGGTTCTCCACATCTTTCACGCCATTCGGGATTTGCGGGTCGCCGTGAATGAGTGCCCACGCCCATGGTTGCTGCACCGTAATCATCTTGACCTGTTCTGACTTCATATTCGCAGGTTAGCGCAATCGAACATGATCATCACCCCTTAGAAGATGATCATGATCAGGGGGTCGTTTTGAGTGTCGCCAAGAAAATCCAGCTCGCGCAGCGCCGCTCGAAGGCCGTCCAACTGCGGCTCGCCGGGGTCACCTACGACAAGATCGCCACGCAGCTCGGCTACGCCGGGGCGGGCGCCGCGAGTAAGGACGTCACCCGCGCGTTGCAGGCCGCCGCGCGCGAGCAGCACGAGAACTCCGAGGAACTGCTGCGCCTGGAGATCGACCGGCTCGACCGGCTCATGGCCGCCGTGTGGGCCAACGCACTTAGCGGTGACGTCAAGTCCATCGAGGCGGCCGAACGGCTCATCTCCCGCCGCTGCGTCTTGTTGGGGCTGGACCTGATCAACCGCAACGGCGTCGCCGACGGCGATGTGGCGTCCCTGCTCGGCACCATGCTGGAGCAACTGCAGCAGCGCCACTCCACCGCTCCGGCCCTGCACGCCGCCGCCGGCGTGGTCGACGTCGAGGTGCTCGACGCCATCGAGCCCGGCACGGCCGCGCGGTGACCGAGCAGGGCCGCAGGCCCGGAGTCGTCGTCCGCCTGTCCCCCACGCAGGAACGCTCGATCGCCCAGTCGACGGCCCGCATCAACCTGTGGTCCGGGGCGATCCGGTCGGGCAAGACGATCGCCAGCCTGCTCAGGTGGCTGATGTACATCGCCAAGGCGCCAAGAGGTGGCCATCTGGCCATCGTGGGGAAGACCGCCGACACCATCAGCAGGAACGTTTTCGAACCGCTAATGGACCCGGCGTTGACAGGGCCCATCGCCAACAGAATTCATCACACCAGAGGCGCGCCTACCGCGAAAATCTTGGGTCGTCGCGTGGAAATCATCTCCGCGAACGACGTACGCGCCGAGTCCCGGCTTCGCGGAATGACATGCGCGGGCGCGTATGTCGATGAGGCGACGCTGATCCCAGAGGCGTTCTGGGATCAGCTTCTGGCTCGATTGAGCGTCCCCGGCGCCCAATTGTTCGCCACGACCAACCCCGACGCCCCAAATCACTGGCTGCGGAAACGTTTCATTCTCCGCGCCAACGAACTCGACATGCGGTACTTCCATTTCACGCTGGACGACAATCCGGCGTTGGACCCGGTATACGTCGCCAATTTGAAAGCCGAGTACACCGGGCTTTGGTACAAGCGTTTCATTCTCGGGCTGTGGGTCATGGCCGAAGGCGCGATCTACGACGCCTGGGACCCCGACCGGATGATCGTGAAAACGCTGCCCATGATGGAACGCTGGCTCGGCGTCGGCATCGACTACGGCACCACCAACCCGTTCGCTGCGCTGCTCGCCGGGGTGTCCACCCCCGACCACGAAGGCCAGCGCCGCATCTACCTGGCGTCGGAGTACCGGTACGACTCCCGGGCGATGCGCCGCCAGATGACCGACGCCGAGTACTCCAAGGCGCTGCTCGACTGGCTGGACAACATCCCCGACTCCTACGGCACCGGCACCAAAGGCGTGCGCCCGGAGTGGACCATCGTCGACCCGTCCGCCGCCAGCTTCGTCGCCCAGCTCTACCGCGACGGCCTGGCGCCGACCCTGGCCGACAACTCGGTGCTGGACGGCATCCGCACCGTCTCCAACCTCATCGCCGCCGACCAGCTCCGCGTCCACCAGTCCTGCACCGGATGGACCGGCGAGGTCGGGTCCTACGCCTGGGACGACCGGCGCGCCGAGAAAGGCGAGGACGCCCCCGTCAAGGTCGATGACCACTCCCTCGACGGGAGCCGGTACGTCCTGCACACCACCCAGGCGGTGTGGTCGCCGCTGCTGGAACCCGTGCCCAGCTACTGATAGCCCCCGCCCTGCCTCGCGGAAGGGCGGGAAGCTCCGCGCGCGACTTCCCCGTACGCGTGCGTCGAGCTCGGCGGTTCCCGGCCCTGCGTAGTTGAGGGGCTCCGCGGGGCCGGGACCGCTTCGAGACCCACACCTGGAGGACACGTGGCCAACTTCCCCTTCAACCTCGCCTTGGGCCGCACGGCCGAGCTGTACAACCGGGTCAAGACCGGCGACCCGGCGACCAGTGCGCTGCTCGTTGTCGCGCTGGCCCAGACGGGCCTGGAGTCCGATGCGGTGCTCCGCGACAAGGACACCTTGGCTGATGTGCTGGCCGGCGCGACCAACGAGGTCACGAACACCGGGTACGGGCGCAAGGTGCTGACGGCCGCCGACCTGGCCGCGCTCGCGCCGGACGACGTCAACGACCGGCTGGACCTCGACATCCCCGACCAGACGTGGACCAGCGTGCAGGCCGGTGACGTCTGGGCGAAGATCCTGATCTGCTACCGACCCGCCACCGGGTCACCTGACAGCGCGATCCTGCCGCTGACCTGCCACGATTTCCCGTTGGTGCCGGACGGCACGAGCATCGTGGCGCAGATCGACAGCGCCGGCTTCTACCGCGCGGTGGGTGTCTGATGGCCAAGTACTGGGGCGGCGTCATCAACGTCGCCACCGGCGCCGCCCGGAAGACCATCTTGCAGCTCCTCGCCGGGGCGACGCAGCGCAACGGCCTGTATGAGGCGACGATCTCCTTCCGGGGCACCTCCTCGGCCGCGCAGCCCGTCACCGTCACCGTGGAGCGGCAGAGCGGCGGCGGCACCGGCGGCGTCGGCGTGGTCCCGCCCATGGGGCCCTCGCCGATCGACCCCTCCTCACCGGCGTCGGTGTCGTCGCTGCTCGCCGGGCCGGCGGGCGCCGCATGGACCGTCGAGCCGACGCAGCTCGACGTGGTCGGCGCGATAGAGATCCACCCGCAGGCCGGGGTCGTCTACCAGATCCCGTTGGGTGACGAGATCATCGTCAACGCGAGCGGCCGCATCGCGATCGTCTGCACCGCCGCGGCGACGGTCGGCGCGACGGCCGGGATGCGCTGGCGCGAGGGCATCTAATGCCCGCCGCACTGCGCGGCACGGTCAGGACCGCGGCGATACAGATCAGCTCGACGGCGTCGGTGTCCGCGCCGTCCGGGCTGACGCCGGGAGATGTGCTGCTGGCCGTCCAGCTCACGGGCGCGGGCAGCACCTCCGGCATCGGCACGCCGACCGGCGGGTCATCGTGGGGCACGCCGCTGCTGTCGGCGACCGGGTCAGGGTGCGCCGCCCGGCTGTTCGGCAAGGTCGCGGGTACGGGCGAACCGGGCACCTACACCTTCAGCCGCAGCGACGTCGAAGACCACCTGATTCTCCTGCTGGCCATCTCCGAGGCCGCCACCACCGGGGTGGTTGCCTCGTCCACGACCAACAACGACACGCTCATCACCACCCCAGGTGTGACCCCCGCCGGCGCGGACTCCCTCGAGGTGCGGTTCGCCCTCGGCGAGCTGCTCGCCGGCAGCGGGCCCAGCTGGTCGCAGCCGGGGGGATGGACCGAGCGAGCCGACTACAACTTCGGGGGCTCCCTGACCGGCTGCTGCGCGACGCGGTCGCTGAGCAGCGCCGCGGCGACCAGCGCTGTCGAGTTCACGTGCTCCAACGTGGTCAACGGCATCGCGTTCACGGCTGCGGTGCCGTCGATGGCGTTGCCTCGCCCGCCGCTGCTCAGCGCCCAGGCGGCGCTGCGCGGGTCCCTGTGGTGACAGGAGGCTCGTGATGGCCCGTCTGGGGCGGGGATTCCCTGCGCACACCGTCATCACCCGGCCCCTGAGCGAGGACAGCACACAGTCGCTCGGCGGGACCGGGCAGGCCGAGCAGGCACGGTCGATCACTCCGGCCAAGAGCGCGCCGACCGGCCAGGTGGCGCAGAGCGCGACCGCGCGGCCGGTCACCGCGGTGAAGGTCGGCATCGTCGGCCAGGTCATCGAGGTCGTGTCGGTCGCCCCGGTCACGCCGGTCAAAAGCGCCGTGGTGGGCCAGGTCGTCCAGAGCGACACGGCGGTGACCGGTGCACCGGTCAAGAGCTGGCGCGTCGGTCAGGTCACCGAAGGCGGCGCAGCCCTGGCCATCACCATCCGGGCCTACGTCGCGCACCTGGTAGAAACCGGCCAGGCGCTGCCCATCACGCCGGTCAAGGTGCGGACCGTGCCACCGGTCGTGGACACCGCTACCGCGCGCCCGGCGACACCGGCCCGCGGGCGGGTCGTTGGCCAAGCCGTTGAGGTCGGCGCGGCGCCCCTGTTCACCCGGGTCAAAGCCCGGTTGCTGGTGCACGCGACCGAAGCGGCCAGGGCGCTGCTGATCGCACCACCGCACGGGCCGCTCAGCGTCGGCCAGCCCTTCACCACCTGGTCGGCGTCCTCGCCGTACATCGCATGGTCAGCCGGGCCGCCCCGCACCGAGATAGGAGGCGCTGTGGATCCGATCTCGTCGCTCAGCAAGATCGCCGTGAGGTTCTTCGTGTCGGGTGCCAGCGGTGCCGAGCCGGTGGAGATCGCCTTCACCGTGCCGGACGGCGAGCCCACCGAGTCGGACTGGCACACCGCGGAGTGGGACAACCCGACTCAGCGGGGCGCCGAAGCACTGATCATCGTCGGCCCGGGTGGCGCTGTTCCCCTTCCCGACGGCACCTGGCTGGGGTGGGTGCGCGTGACCACGCCGCGCGAACGCCCCGTGATCCCCGGCGGGCTCGTCCCCATCACCTGAAGGAGCAGTTCGTGTCGCAGCTACCCACCACGGGGGCGATCGTCCGGTACATCGGCCGGGAGGGTCTGTGCACCGTCCGGGCCGCGATCGTCACCGCCGACGTCCACACCCTGGACCCGCGTGGCGTCGAAGCCGGAGCGCTGCCCGGCCTGGACTCCGAAGCCCATGCCCACCTGTGGGTGTTCACCCCCGGCAACGTCCGCGGAGGGTTCCCCGAGTACAACGTCGCCCCCGGGACCACGCCCGGCACGTGGCACTGGCCGGTCCAGCCGTGACCCCGAGCGCCGGAAAGGGGGTGCAGGATGCCGCTTCCCGATCGTGACTGTGCCTGGCCACCCCCCTGGACGAAACCGGAGCGCCAGCTCTACTCGCAGTGGGGCGCCTGGTACTCCGGGGACCCTGACGAGCTGAGCCGCGTGTACGGGGCGGGCACGGTGCCCGGCGTCGGCCTGGACCTCAAGGGCTGGGACCGGCCGCTGGTCCAGTCGGGTGGCTGGCTGAACAGGGTGGCCCGGTTCTTCTGGGGCAGCCCGACACCGGTAGGCCAGTCCCGTTCCACCAAACTGCACGTCCCGGTGGCCGCCGACATCTCCGCGACGTCGGCCGACCTGCTGTTCGCCGAACCACCGACGTTGCGGGTCCCCGGCGCCAAGACGCAGAAGCGGCTCGACACCATCATCGCCGAGGACGGCGTCAACGGGACGCTGCTGGAAGGCGGCGAACTCGGCTCGGCGTACGGGGGCCTCTACCTGCGGATGGGATGGGACACCGAGACGGCCGCCCATCCGGTGCTGGACGTGCTGCCCGCCGACGCGGGGATCCCGGAGTTCACCTCTGGCCGGCTGCGCGCCGTCACGTTCTGGCGGGTACTGGCCGAGGACAACCGCGTGGTGTGGCGGCACCTGGAACGCCACGAAGTCGGCCGCGTCTTCCACGGCTTGTACCGGGGCGACGCTGAACGGCTCGGCATGCAGGTGCCGCTGGAAGACCACCCCGAGACCGCAGGGTTCGCGTCGATGGTCGACGCCGACGGCGGGTTCGACTCGCCGTACAAGCGGGGCCTGCTGGTCTTCTACATCCCGAACATGCGGCCGCACCGCACGCTGCGGGGCACCGCGCTGGGCCGCTCCGACTACGCCGGCGTCGAGCCGTTGATGGACGCGCTGGATGAGACGTGGACGTCCTGGATGCGGGACATCCGCCTGGCTAAGAGCAGGATCATCGTGCCCGAGGTGTACCTGACCAACACCGGGCGCGGACGAGGCAGCACCTGGGACCCGGACCGGGAAATCTACTCCGGGATGGCGATGCTGCCGAAACCGGGCGGCGGCGACCCGATGATCACCCTGTCGCAGTTCGACATCCGCGTCACCGAGCACCAGCAGACCTCCAAGGACCTGCTCGCGCAGATCGTGCGAGGCGCCGGGTACTCGGTGCAGTCGTTCGGCGAGGACCAGGGCGGCGGGCAGGCCGCCACCGCGACCGAGATCCGGATGCGCAAGGAAAAGTCCTACACCACCCGGGGCCGGAAAATCGGCTACTGGACGCCCGGGTTGGCCTGGTACGCCGAGGTGTGTCTCACCATCGACCGGGAAATCTTCGGCTCCAAGGTCGCCTCCGAGCGGGCCGTCGTGGAGTGGCCGGACGGTGTGGTGCCCGACCCCGAGGCCGTGTCCCGGACCCTGGACATGCTGCACCGCGCGCAGGCCGTGTCGCTGGACACCAGGGTCCGGTGGCTGCATCCCGACTGGGAAGAGTCGCAGGTCACCGCAGAGAAGAAGAAGATCCGTGACGAGCTCGGGCTGAACGTCCCCGACCCGACCGGGTTGAAAGACGCGGTGCTGCCCAGCGACGGCGAACTGTAGTGGACGGCTTCTCCCCTGCTGACCTGGCTCTCAAGCATGCCCGCCTGGTCGCGGACATGTACGCCGACGCCGAGGCCGAGCTGTTCCGTGTGGTGCGGGACGCTCTGCTGCGCCGCGAGGGCGAACCGGACTACGCGGGCGCCCGTTTCGCTGAGGTGCGGCAGCTCCGCAAGGAGGCCGAGCAGATCGTCCGCCGATTGGAGAAGCTCGCGGCGCAGGCCGCGCAGGACGGCGTCACCGAGGCGTGGCAGGCCGGCGTCGACGCGGCGCTCGCCGACCTTCGCCGGGTCGGGTCCCGCTCCGGCATCAACCCCGGTCAGGGGGTCACCGAGCTGGCCGCGCAGGTCCTATCGATCGTCACCTCGGTCCACCAGGGGGCGTTGCGGGCCGTTGACGACATGTTCCGGCGCGTCATCGCCGAGGTCGCTGGTCGGCCGTTGGTCGGCGCGGAGACACGGCGCCAGGCCGAGCAGCGGGCGCTGGACAGGTTCGCCGCCGCAGGTATCACCGGGTTCGTCGACTCGGCGGGCCGCACGTGGGACATGGTGTCCTACACCGAGATGGCGATGCGGTCGGCGGTAGCCCGCGCGGCCGTCGACGGGCATCTGGCGACGCTGCGGGACGGCGGCCAGGACCTGGTGATGGTGTCGCGGGCCGCCCGGTCCTGCCCGGTGTGCGACCCGTGGGAAGGCAAGATCCTGTCGCAGTCCGGCCCGGCGGGGAACCGGACGGAGACCAACCGGGTCACCGGGGAACCCATCATGGTGCACGTGGCCGCCACGGTGGCCCGCGCCCGCGCCGAGGGGCTGCTGCACCCGAACTGCCGGCACGGCCTGACCCCGTATCTGCCGGGCGCGACGAAACCCCTTCCCCCGCTGCAAGTGCCCGGCGACTACCGCGACACCCAGCGGCAGCGGTACTTGGAGCGGCGGATCCGCGCCGCCAAACGCCAGCAGGCCGCCGCGCTCGATGAGCCCGCGCGCAAGCGCGCCACGGCGAAGCTCGCCGACTACCAGGCCCAGCTCGCCGAGCACGTCAAGCAGACCGGTCTGAGACGCGACTCCCGACGCGAATCCGTCCGCTGACCCTTCCCCCCTGCCGGCCCGCTTGACGTGGGCCTTCTCCCCGGCCCGCCTGGCGCGGGCCTTTCTCATGCCCAGGAGGGCACGTCCATGCTCGAAAACACCTTGCCGACGACGCCTGGCGCGCTGCTCGGCTACACCCGGCGCGGCCCGTTCTACCTGATGGCAGGCGGCTCGGAGGGCGCACCCGAACCCGGCCCGGCCGGTGACCAGCCGCAGAACGCCCCCCAGCCCCCGGCTCCCACACCGCCGGCCGAGCCGGGGCCCGCCCCGGACGCCGAGCGGGTGAACCCCGATGCGCGGCGCGTCGATGAGCTGCCCTCGTGGGGCCAGAAGCTCATCAAGGACCTGCGTAAGGAATCCGGTGATTACCGGGCGCAGCTCAAGGCCGCGCAGGACGCCGCTGACGCCGCGGCCAAGGCGCAGGGGCCGTCCGCTGACGAGGTCATGCAGCAGGCGCAGCAGGACTTCGCGAAGAAGATCGGCAAGGCCCTCGGCCTCATCCAGGACGAAGAGAAGCCCGTCGATCCGAAGGTCCTGATCGACCAGCTCACCACGGAGAAGGACCAGACCGCCAAGGAACGGGACGCCGAGCGGGAGCTGCATCGCCGCGCCCTGGTCGAACTCGCGGTTCACCGCCAGTCGACGAAGGCCGGCGCCGACCCCGACGCGCTGCTCGACTCCCGGTCGTTTCTCCGCAACATCAAGGAATTCGATCCGAACGCGGATGACTTCGCGGAGAAACTCACCGAGGTCATCACCAAGGCGGTCGAGGACAACCCGAAATTCAAGGCGGCATCCCTGGCGGGGCCGCCCGCTAAGAGCGGAGGGGAATTCACCGGCGGGCCCGGTGGACGTAGCTCCGATCCGGAACAGATGAACGTCGACGACTTCCGCGCCCGGCGCAAGAAGCCGTCATCTTCCTAAGGAGTAAGGGCCCGTGGCCAACACGTTTCTCACGCCCAACGTCATCGCACGTCAGGCGCTTGCCACGCTGTACGAGACCACCGTCATGGCGATGCTCGTGCACCGGGACTACGACGCCGAGTTCGCCGCTCGGATCGGCGACACCGTCAACGTCCGAAAGCCCGCCGTGTTCCAGGCGAACGAGTACGTCCGTTCTGAGGGCATCAAGATCCAGAACGCGCAGGAAACCGGTATCCCCGTCACCTTGAACCATTTCGCGGACGTGTCTTTCGCTGTCACGGCGGAAGACCTGACGCTGCGGATCGAGGATTTCGGCGTCCAGCTTCTGAACCCGGCGATGGAGGCCATCGCCCAGAAAATCGACCGGGACATTCTCGCGCTGCGTGACGACATCGTTCAGGAAGTCGGCGTCGTCGGGCAGTTCCCGTCGAACCCGCTCGGCCCGAACGTCTTCAAGTACGACAACCCGCGTACCGCGATCGACGCCCGCCGCGTGCTCAACCAGAGAAATGTCCCGGCCGCGGACCGGCACCTGGTGGTCGGCCCGGAAATCGAGGCCAAATGGCTCGGCGACGACCTGTTCAACAGGGCGGACGCGCGCGGCGACACCGATGGTCTGCGTGAGGCGAACCTCGGAAGGCGGGTATTCGGTTTCGATCCGTACCAAACTCAAAACATTTACGTGCCGCAGGGAAGCGTGTCCGGGAATTCCAAGACGGAGGTCGGCGTCGCGTTCCACCGGACCGCGTTCGCGCTGGTCACGCGGCCCTTGGTTCTTCCGCAGGGCGCGGCGAACGCGGCCGTCGAATCCTATAAGGGATTCGGCTTGAGAGTCGTCATGGATTACGACATCGACCAGAAACAAGACGTCGTCAGTATCGACTGCCTGTACGGCACGAAAACTCTCGACCCGAACCGCGCCGTCCTCATCAAGGACATCGACTGGCCGTAATCCCATCCCCGCTCCCCACCATTTCCTGAGCCTGCCGATTTCGGCGGGCTTTTCGCATTCCCAGGGAGGGAAAATGGCTTACAAGAGCCGTCTCACGGAAAAGACGCTCACGGTGAAGGCCCCCGCAGGGGCGTCCAGCACCGTGCTGTGGCGGGCCCCGTTCCCCTGCAAGGTCAAGGCGGTGTGGGCCTACCGGCTCGGCGGGACCGGCGCCGTCGTCAACGTCAACAAGAACGGCGCCAAGCTCGCCGGTGACGTGTCGCTCACCGCCCCCGGGGCGTGGACGGCGGGCACGCTCAACGCGGCCGCGGTGCTCACCATCGCGGCCGGGGACACCCTGACCGCCGAGGTCATCTCAGTCGCCGGCAGCCCCACCGACGTGGCCGTCCAGGTCGACATCGAGCGGAACGCCGACGCCTGATGCCCTACGTCTACCGCAACACCCGGACCGGGCACACCGAGCAGCTCGCCGAGCGGTCAGCGCGTCTGGACAGCCTCCCCATGTGGCTGCTCATCGACGCTCCCCCACCGCCCGCCGACGCTGTCGACGTGCCGCCCGGTCCGGGCACCATCACCCGCCCCGCCGAGGGCGCGAACAAGGCCGCGTGGGTGGCATACGCCGTCGCCTGCGGCATGACCGAGGACGACGCCACGGCGCTGTCCAAGGCTTCTCTCATCCAGGAATTCGGATCGGAGGATCCCGATGGCCAGGACTGATCTGACCCCCACCCCCGTGACCCGGGCCGGGCTCAGCCTCGCCGCGGCGCTGCCGAACCCGGGCAACGCGCAGGGCCACATGTACGTCAACAGCCCCTACCGGTGGCTGCGGGTGAAGAACACCGACTCCAACCCCGTCACCGTCACCGCGCAGATCCCCGGCACCGTCGACGGGCAGGACATCGAGGACCGCACGTACACCATCCCGGCCACCACCGGCGATGTGCTGATCCCGCCGTTCCCGGCCGTGTACAACCAGCCCAACGGCAAGGTCTACATCGACCTGTCCGGCGCGGCCGGGGTCACGCTCCAGCTCCTCGAGTCTCCGGCGGGCTGATCATGGGGCTGGCGTACGCGACCTCAGCCGACTACGTGAACTACACCGGGCAGACCCCACCGGCTGACATCGCGCGCCGGCTGGAACGAGCCTCCGAGCGTGTCGACGAGATGCTGCTCAGCGCGGTGTACGCCACCAACAACGCGGGCCTGCCCACCGACCCCGACGAGGCCGACGCGCTGAAACGCGCCACCTGCGCGCAGGCGGCGTGGCTCATCGAGCACGGCGATGAGTACGGCGTCGCCGCGGCGTTCAGCGAGGTCGAGATCGCGTCGGTGCGGATCAAACGCGCCGGCGGGGACACCGGGTCACCGGCCCGGCACTCCCCGGACGCCGCGGCGATCCTGCACACCGCCGGGCTGCTGCCCGGGTACATCATCGACGGCCCGCCATGGTGATGCTCCCCAAGTGGCTGCTGCGCCACGAGCTGCAGATCGAGCCGTTCGAGGGTGAAGGGCCGTACGGCGCGGTGCTCGGCACGCCGTACACCGTCCGCGGCCTGGTGGACGACGAGCGGCGGCTGGTCCGCGACGAGCAGGGCGCCGAGGTGGTGTCGGACACCACGGTCATCCTGCCCGCCGGTACCCGCTGCCCGGCGTTCTCCCGGATCACCTGCAACGGCCGGGTCATCACCGTCATCACTTCGTTCGACCGGTCCGGCGGCGGCCTGCCGACCCCTGACCACGTGGAGGTGGTGTGCCGGTGAGCGACGTCGAACTGAACCTCCACATCAACGTGGCCACCTTCACCGAAGCGACCCGGCACGTGTACGTCGGGGCGCTGGACGCGGCCACCGCTCACCTGCTGACCGAGTCCCGGGCCCGGGTGCCCGTCCAGTACGGCGACCTGTACCGCTCCGGTGCCGCGTCCGTCGATGACCGGCTGCTGATGGGCGCGGTGTCCTACGACCAGCCCTACGCGGTCCGCCAGCACGAGGAGCTGACCTACCACCACACCCAGGGCGAAGCGAAGTACCTGGAGAACGCCCTGCTGGAAGAGGCCGACACGCTGGAGGCGATCATCGCCGCCCATCTTCGGGTGCACTTCCGGTGATGGCCGTCCCCACGGGATGGACCCGTGGCCTGCTGACCGGGCTCGCGCAGCTCCTCGCCGGGGCCGGGGTCGGCGAGTGGAACGAGGCCGGCGCCTACGACGCGGGCGCCCTGGTCCTCACCATCGGTGGTCTGCCCGCGTCGGCGGACCGGGCCATCACCCTGGCGGTGTACGGGCTCGGGCAACGCGGCGACGACGTCGACCAGGCCGACAGTTCGGTGTCGGTGCAGGTGCGGATGCGTGGCGGCACCGACCCGCGCGAAGTCGATGACGTCGCTGACGCGGTGTTCGACGTGCTGCACGGCCTGGCCGACCGGGTGCTGGCCACCGGCGTGCTGGTGCTGCTGTGCAGGCGGCTGGTCGTCGCGCCCATGGGCCGCGACGCGTCCGGCCGGTGGGAGCGAGCCGACTCCTACGACGTGATCGCGCACCGCCCATCACCGCACCGTCCCTGACCCCCGGGACCCCCCTGATTCTCAGCCGCCGGCGTCACGCCGGCGGCTTTTCCATGCGCAAAGGAGAAGCGGCATGTCGCTGCGGTCATTGCTGGCCAAGGACTGGACCGTGGAGGTGAACACCGGCACCCCTGAGGCCAAGGTGTGGACCCCCATCCGGGGCCTGACCGAGTTCACCGAGGAGATCAAGACCAAGACCGAGGACGACTCGGACTTCGACAACGACGGCTGGTCCTCCGACGTCGCCGTGCAGCGCGGCTGGACGTTGAAGTGCAAGGGCAACCGCAAGCGGGTCCGGGAGAACCCCACCTTCACTCCCGATCCGGGCCAGGAGTTCGTCCGGCAGGCCGGCCGAGTCGTCGGTCTGGAAGCCTCGATCGAGGTCCGCTGGTACCGCAAGGACGGCTCCCCCGACGCCAACGAGGGCTTCGCCACCGTCGACTACAAGGGCGGCGGCGGCAAGGTCACCGACCTGGAGCCGTTCGAGCTGGAACTCATCGGCCAGGGCAAGCCCGAGCCGATCGACAACCCCGTGGCGGCGTGACCCATGGCCTTCAAGGACCTGGACGAGTTCTTCGTCGACACGCTGCCCCTGCCGGTCGGTGGGAAGACCTACGTGGTTCCCCCGGCCGACGCCGAGACGGGCCTGCTGTGCCAGCGGCTGATGGCCGCTGGGATCGACGCCGCCAACGGCAAGCAGGTGGACCTGGCGTCCCTGGACGACGCCGGTGAGAAGGACCTGTACCGGCGCTGCCTGGGCGCCGTCTACGACGAGCTGATCGCCGACGGCGTGACCTGGCCGAAGGTCAAGCACTGCGGGGTGACGGCGTTCCTGTGGATCGCCGGCGACGTCGACACCGCCGAAACGTACTGGCTGTCGGGTGGTGACGACGACCCGGAAACCCCGGCCCCGAACCGGGCGGCCCGAAGGGCGGCGGCGAGTACGACCCGCAAACGGGGCTCTACGAGTACTACGAACCCGGCCCCGCGTCCGTTGCGGACCCGGACGGCGAAGGCGTCGCCTGGCCAGACCTCCTGACCCGTTGGGCGCTGGTCGAGTGCGATCTGCACACCGAGTACGGGATCGACCTGGATGCGCCTGGGGTGCTGACGGGCCGGTCCTGGCGGTGGCTGCGCATCCGAATCCTCGGGCTGCTGTCGGCTGACACCAGGGTCGCCCGCGCGCTCGCGCCACCTGACGAGGCCGGCAAGCGGTGAGGCGCATGTTCGACGCGTGCTGCGGCGTGGGTGGCGCGGCACGCGGCTACCAGAGAGCCGGATGGCACGTCACCGGCATGGACATCGTCCCGCAGCCCCGGTACGCCGGCGACGAGTTCCTGCAGGGCGACGCGATCACCTACATCAGAGAGCACGGCCACGAGTACGAGTTCATCCACGCGTCGCCGCCGTGCCAGGCCAGTTCGGCGCTGACGAGAGGCACCAACAAGGGCCGGGAGTATCCGCAGCTCATCCCAGCGGTGCGGGCCGCGTTACAGGCGGCGGGGCGGCCGTACGTCATCGAGAACGTGCCGATGGCGCCGGTCCGTAAGGACCTGGTGCTGTGCGGCGAGATGTTCGGGCTCGGGGTGCTGCGGCACCGGTGGTTCGAGTTCGGCGGCGAGGTGTGGTGCCTGGCCCCGCCTCACATCGAGCACCGCGGCCGTGTCGCCGGATACCGGCACGGCGTCTGGCACGACGGCCCGTACCTCGCGGTGTACGGCAAGGGCGGCGGCAAGGGCTCGGTCGCGCAGTGGCAGACCGCGATGGGCATCGACTGGACCGGCGTCCGCAAGGAGATCGCTGACGCCATCCCCCCGGCCTACACCGAGTGGATCGGCCGTGCCGTCCTTGCGCAGATCACCCCCGACCAGCAGGAGGAGGTGGCGCAGCGGTGGCCCTGAACATCGGTGAGTTGTTCGCCACGATCGACTTGCGGGACAAACTGCTGCCCAAGCTCGGGCGGAGCATCGGCGAGCTGCGAGCCAACACCTCGATCTTCCGCGGCGCGATGCAGGTGATGCGTGAGGCCGCCGAAGCGATGGGTTCGGCCGTCACCGAGCAGGCCAAACGGGCCGCGGTGGCGATCGCGCAGATGGTGGCCAACGCCGTGGTGTCGGGGAGCAGCCTCGAAGGGGTGTTCCACGGCGTCACCGCGCTGTTCGGGAGCCTTTCCGGGGTGATCGGCCGGATCACCCCGGTGGCGAGCCTGTTCGGCTTGTCGATGAGCCGGATGGGAATCGCCGCCCGGCTCATGGAGTCCGAGACGGGCCGGTCGGTTCTGAAGACCATCGTGATCCTGGTCGCGCTCGGCGTGGCCGCCACGATCATCGCCCGGAAGATCCGGGAGAACTTCGACCAGATCGCGCCGGTCTTCGAGCGGCTGCGCCCGGCCGCGCTGGTCGCGTCGACGGCGCTGCGGCTCATCGGGGTCAACGCCGACTCCATGGCCCGGGTCATCGGCCGGGCCTCGGCCGCCTACAACCGCGCGATGACCAGCCTGTCGGAACGCACCGAGGACACCCGTAAGAAGATCGGCACCGCGTTCGACCGGATCGGCACGGCCGTGCAGTGGCTGAACCGGCTGATGACCACCATCAAAGTCGTCACCGGGGCCACGTCCATCCTGACGTCGGTGCTCGGCGGGATGACCACCGCGATGGGCACCATCGGCGGGGCCACCCTGTCGGCGACACCCATCGTCGCCGGGTTCGCCGTGAAGTCCGCGGCGGCGCTCGCCGGGGTCGGCGCGGCCGGGGTCGCCGCCGGCGCGGTCGGCGCGCTGGCACTCACCGGGATCGTCGCGGGGCTCGGCGCGATCGGCGTCAAGGCCGCGATGACCGCGCCCGCTGTGAAGAAGTCGTTCGCCGACCTCGGCAAGTCGGTGAAGACCGACCTCGCCGAGGCGGCGTCCGGTCTGGAGGGGCCGCTGATCGCGGCGTCTGGGCGGATCAAGTCGACGTTCTCCGCGCAGATCGCTCCCGCGCTGCGAGGAGTGTTCACGCAGATCGCGCCGCTGATCGGCCAGTTCACCACCGGGTTGACCTCGATGCTGGGCCCCCTGCTGCCGGCCGTGCAGGGCATCACGGGGGCGGTGACCCCGATGCTGTCCCAGCTCGCCGGGTCGCTCGGCACGTTCGGGGGGCAGCTCGCCGGGTTTCTGGCCCCGGTCACGCAGGCGTTTTCCCAGTCCAGCGGGTTTCTGGCGCAACTGGTCACCGGCCTGGGCGGGGTGTTGCAGGCCCTTGGGCCGCTTCTGGGTGCCCTGGTGCAGCTCGGCGCGGCTCTGGTCGGGCCGCTCATGGGGGCGCTCACACAGGTCGCGGGGGCGTTGTCGTCGGCCCTTGGCCCGGTCCTGGTGCAGATGGCACCGCAGATCGGGCAGATCGTCGCTTCCCTGGGCATGCTGCTGGCGTCGCTGATGCCGTTGCTGCCGCCCATCCTGCAGCTCGTCGGGACCCTGGCCAGCGCGCTGATGCCGGTTCTGGTGCAGGTCGCGACGGCCGTCACCACGGCTCTGCGTCCCGTGCTGGTGCAGATGGGGCCGCTGCTCGGGCAGATCGCCATGGCGTTCGGGCAGCTCATCGTGGCGTTGCTGCCGCTTCTGCCGCCGATCGCGCAGTTGGTGGCGTCGCTGGCCACCGCGCTGCTGCCGGCGCTCGCGCCGATCATCCCGATCATCGGGCAGGTCGCGGCCACGCTCGGCGGGATCTTGGTGCAGGCCGTGACCATTCTGCTCGGCGCGCTGACCCCGATGCTGCCGATGCTGTCGCAGATGGCGCAGATGTTCGGCGCAGCCATCATGCAGGCGTTGCAGCAGCTCTCACCTGCGCTGATGCAGATCGTGGCCGCGTTTTCCGGGTTGTTGCCGGCGGTGCTGCCGATCCTGCCTCCGCTGGTGCAACTCGCGACGTCGCTTCTCCCGCCGATCATCCAGCTCGTCGTGGCGCTCACACCGATCCTCACGACGCTGATCAACATCTTCACCGGTCTGGTCGGCGCGATTCTGCCGTTCTTGCCGCCGCTCATCCAGATCGCGACCAGCGTGGTGCCGCTGATGGTCTCGGTGATCACCGCGCTGGTGCAGGTGCTCCGCGGCGACTTCTCCGGCGCGCTGGAGACCATCAAGGGCGCCGTCGTCACCTTCGGCACGACGATCATGAACGCCTTCAAAAAGCTGTTCACCTTGGGCAAGGACTTGGTGGACGGCATCAAGCAGGGCTTCGTGAACGCGTGGAACTCCTTCACCGCCACGGTGGGGTCCCTGTTCTCCGGGTTCATCGGCTGGATCAAAAAGCTTCTCGGGATCGCCTCACCGTCGAAGGTGATGGCGAGCATCGGCTCCGACACCGCCAAGGGGTGGCTCGTCGGCCTGATGGCCGAGCAGCCGAAGATCAAGGAGACCGCCGGGGCGCTGGTCGACACCGTGGTCAACGCCTTCAAGTCCGGGAAGATCAGCGACGGCGTGAAGGACGGCCTGGTCGAGTCGATCCGGCACAGCAACTCCCAGCTTCAGGACCTGGCCGAGGAACGCAAGAGAATCGTCAAGATCATCGCCGACGCGATGGCCTACGTGAAACAGATCAACGACCAGGTCAAGCAGTTCGCCAGCCTGGGGAACATGCAGTTCGGCGAGGAAGGGCCGACCGCCGAGAGCATCAAACAGGGCCTCCAGGCCAAGCTCGCGCAGGTCCGCGCCTTCGCGGGCGTCATCAAGAAGCTGGCGAAACGCGGCTTGTCGAAGTCGCTGCTGCAGCAGGTCATCGAAGCCGGCCCGGACGCCGGCACCGAGCTCGGGCAGGCGATCCTCGCCGCGGACTCCAGCACCTTCAAGGCGATCAACTCGACCGCCGGGATGATCGACAAGGCCGCGAAGGACGCTGGCAAGGCCGCCGCCGACGCAATGTTCGACGCCGGGCGAAACGCCGGGAAGGGCTTTTTGACCGGTTTGACGTCGCAGAAGAAAGAGATCATCAAGGCGATGCAGGACATCGCCAACGCCCTGGTCACCCAGATCAAGAAGGCGCTGAAGATCAAATCCCCGTCCGGGGTGTTCGCGGAGATCGGCATGTTCACCATGGCCGGCCTGGAGAGCGGCATCACGGTCGGGTCGAAGAAGATGCTCGGCTCGGCGGCCACCGTCGCCGGGAAACTCGCCGACACCTTCGGCTCGCAGGTCGCGGTCCCGGGCGGGCAGGTCGGCCCGGCTCCGGCCCGCTACCAGAACACCACGACGGTGCACGTCACCAACCACTACCCGCAGGCAGAGCCGACCAGCCGCACCGTCAACCGGGGCCTGCAGTACGCCGCCGTCGTCGGCCTGGCCTGACCCCTGCCTCCGCTCCGACCCGGGAAAGGGGGTGGGCGTCGCCATGGCGATCAACGTGGGCGAGTTGTTCGCGACGATCGACCTACGAGACCGGCTGTCGCCGCTGCTGCGCCGCGCGGTGAACAACCTGCGGCAGGCCGCGGCCGACGCTGGACGCCACGCCGGGAACATGAGCCTGTCGCTCGGCCGGGTCGGGGTCGCGGCCACCTTGGCGGCGGCCCGGCTGGTGGTGCTCGGCGCCGCTGCGGCAGCGGTCGGCAACGGCGTCGCCTCGCTCGGCGCGGCGCTCGCGCCGGCGGTGGGGGCGCTGGCCGGGCTACCCGCCGCCGCAGCGCTCGCCGGGGCGGGACTGGTGACCCTGGCCCTGGCCCTGTACGGGGTGCAGGACGCGTTCGAGGCGGCGCTGGGCGACGACGCGGCGAAGTACGAGGCGGCGCTGGCCATGCTGTCCCCGGCCGCGCAGGCCGCCGCCCGGGAGCTGCGCGCCTTGAAACCGGTGATCGACTGGATGCGCTTCCAGGTGCAGGACGCCCTGTTCGTGCCGCTGATCGGGCAGCTCACCGCGTTGGTGGCCGTGCTGCTCGGCCCGCTGCAGTTCGGCATGACCGGGGTCGCCTCAGCGATCGGAGTGGCCGCCGCCCAGGTCGCGCAGTTCGCCCGCTCGACGGTCGCCGTCCGCGCGCTGATCACGGTGTTCACCTCGCTGCGGACCATCATCGGTGAGCTCACCCCCGCCATCACGCCACTGCTGACCGGGCTGTCCCGCCTGACGGAGGTCGGGGCGTCGTTCGCGGTGTCCCTGGCCCCGGCCGTCGCCGCCGTGGTGACCCGGCTCGGTGAGTTCCTCACCGCGGCCGCCGACTCGGGGCGGGCCCTTTCGTGGATGCAAGGCGCGGTGCAGGTGTTCCTGCAACTGGCCTCGATCGCCCGGCAGGTGTGGGGCATCCTGTCGGGGGTCTTCGAGGCGATGCGCAGCGCCGGTGGTGACGCGCTCGGCGTGCTCGGCACGATCCTGGTCCGGATCAACCAGTTCGTGAACAGCCTGCAAGGTCAGCAGACCCTCGCGGCGGTGTTCGTGGCGATGCACCAGGCCGCGCTCGCTTTGGCCCCCGTCATCGTGGTGCTCGCCCTCGGCGTCGGGCAGCTCGCGCCGCTGGTCGGGGCGCTCGCGGTCGTCCTCGGCCCGGTCCTGGTGGCCGCTGTGAACGCCCTGGTGCCGGCCCTTGCCGCGCTCGCGCCCGGCATCTACGCCCTGTTCGTCGCGGCCGGTCAGGTCGTGGTAGCGGTGGCGCCGCTTCTCCCGGCCGTCGCATCACTGGCGTCGCTGCTCGCGGTGACCCTGACCGCCGGCCTCCAGGCGGTTCTGCCGTCGCTGGGCCTGCTCGCAGCCGCGTTCATCCAGGCCGTGTTCGCCGTGGCTCCGGTTGTGCCGATGCTGCTCGCGGTCGCGGCGAGCCTGGTGAGCCAGCTCGTCCCGGCGTTGCTGCCGCTGATCCCGATCGCCACGCAGATCGCCGGGGCTCTCGGGCAGCTCGTGGTGACCGGGCTGACGCAGCTTCTCGCCGCTGTGCAGCCTCTTCTGCCGGTCCTGTCGCAGGCGGTCGCCACCATCGGCGCCGCTCTGCTGGCCGCCCTGGTGGCGGTGGCGCCGCACCTGACGTCGATCATCGGGGCGTTCACGCAGCTTCTCCCCGTGATCGTGCCGATTCTGCCGCCGATGGTGCAGCTCATCACGGGGATTCTCCCGCCGATGGTGCAGCTCGTCGACGCCGTGGCGCGGCTGCTGCGTGGCGACCTGTCAGGGGCGCTGGTCGTCGCCGGGCAGGCCGTCGTCGGGTTCCTCGCCGTGATGGGCAACCTCGGCTGGGAGCTGCTGACCGGGCTCTACAACGGCATCGTCGCCGCCGGGCGATGGTTTCGCGACGTGATCTACAACTTCTTCCGGGACCTGATGCCGCAGTGGGTGCGCGACGCCCTCGGCATCCGCTCCCCGAGCACGGTGTTCGCCGAGATCGGCGTCAACACCATGCTCGGCATGAGCGCCGGCATGACGGCTTCGGCCCGGCACGTCCTGGACACCGCCCGGGGCATCGCCGGGCAGCTCGCCGGAGCGTTCGCCCCGGAGTTGTCCGCGTCGATCGGCTCGACCGGGGTGCTGCCCACCGGGGCCCGCCCCGGTGGGGGCACCGTCATCAACGTCACCGCGATCAACCCACAGGCCGAACCCACATCCGACACGATCAACCGCGGGCTGTCGTACGCGGGCATGCTGGGGGTGCTGTAGTGCCGTCCTACTCGCTCGACGGGGTCGCGTTGGACCATCCGGCGGGGTGCTGGAAAACCAAGGTCGGAACCAAGCGGCGTCCGTTCCCCGGGGCGCGGTCGGTGTCGGTGAAGGTCGTCGGCCGCGCCGGGGAGCTACCCGTCGTGGGCCTGGACCACGAGACCACCACGCTGGCGCTGGTCATCGGCGTGACCGCGCGCACCCCATCCGGAGTGAACGGCGGCTTCGAGCAGCTCGAACACAACCTGGAGGCCCTGGCCGCGCTGCTCGGCGTCCGGCACCGTCTCATGACGTTGACCTACACGGCCGGGTCGATCGTCCGGGTCGCCGACGTCACGATCGACGCGGTGTCGGAACCCGACGTCGACGTCGGATCGGCCCGGGCCCGGCTCACCGCCGTGTGCAAGGTCCCCGGCGTGTACTGGCGGACGCCGGCGGCCACGACATGGAGCGGCCTGCTCGCCGCGGCGTCGCAACCGGTGACCACGCTGGCCGGGTCCACCGCGCCCGTCACCGACGCGGTGCTCCGCTGGACCGGGCCCGTGGTCAACCCCAAGCTCGTCGACGTGGCCACCGGGGGCAGCGTCACCCGCTCTGGCGGCGTCACCGCCGGTCAACGGCTCCTGGTGGACTGCGGCGCGATGCGCGCCGCGATCGTCACCACCGACACCTGGGACCTAGCCACCGGCACCGACGTGACTGGCACCATCGACGCCGCCGGGTCGGGGTCGGGGTTCCGGTGGCTGCACCTGGTGCCCGACGTCGCGGTCGGGGACCCGCACTCGCGGGCCGTGCTCGTCACCAGCTCGGGCACCGGCACGTCGGGCGCGTCCGCCTTGGAGGTCAGGGCGCGTCGTTCATACCTCTGATCGAGCCGTAGACGGCCGGGTCGGCGAGTAGGTCGCCGACGGTCGGCATCCCCTCGAACAGCCCTTCGGGGATTCGCTCGACGGTGATGCGATCGGTGTCATCCTCCATGCGGTCAGTGTCGCACTTGGGCGACCTGCTCGCGCTCCGCTCGGATCTGTCGGCCGCGCCGCACGGCGTCGTCCAAGTCGGCCGCGAGCTGTGCGGCGAAGTCCAGCTCCAGCTCGGGTGGCCACACGGTGGCCGCCGCGGTGGGCGTCATGATGATCCGGCCGGTCGGGGTCACGGTGACGGCGAGCGGAGGATACAGAGAAGTCGTCACGATGCTGATCATTATGGCGGGTTCTCGCACGTCATTGCCATCTTGGGGCGGAGGTGGACGTGACCTTCGATCTTCGGCTGGTGGCCTACACCCCGAACGGGGCCCGGCTCGGCCCGCTCCCCCACCCCCTCGGTCTCGAGGTCGCCTGGCCGCTCGATGACGTGCCAGCGTTAAAGCTGGCCTACTCAGGGCGGGCGGTCGGCGCCGAGCTGCTGGCGTCGCCGGTCGAGGTGGCGGTGGAGTGGCAGGTCGACGGCGGCCCGTGGACCGAGGCCCCGGACTCGCGGTTCCTGCGGATCGCGCGCCGCGGCGATGAGGCCGACCGCGCCGAGCTGGTGCGGTACGAGATGCCCGGGTACGGGTGGATGCTCCGCAAGTGCGTGCTGTACCCGCCGGCGGATCTCGGGACGCTGGTGGAGGGGAAGCGGCCGTTCTACTCGGCGACGCCGGGCACGATCGTTAAGACGCTGCTGGACGAAGGGCACGCGCGGGGTGCGCTTCCGGGGATGACCTACGACTTCACAACCACCGTCGACAGCAGCGGCGCGGCGTGGGACAAGGTCCTCACCATCTATTACGAGCCGGGCCTGGACGCCTTGACCATTCTGATCAACCTCGCCGAGCAGGGCGTGTGCGATTTCCGGATGAACGGGCGGACGTTGCAGGTGTTCAACGCCGATACCGAGCTCGGCCGGGACCTCGCGTCGGGCCCGGGGCCGGTTGATCTGTGGCTGGGCCGGGACGTCACAGCGGCCCCGGATCAGGGGACGTGGGAAGACGCTGCGAGCGCGGTCCTGGTCGTCGGTGACGGGGGGTTCAGGCAAGGGTTCACCAACCCTGCTGCGGTCAAACCGTGGGGACGGTGGGAGCTGTACATCGGGCAGGGCGGGGTGTCGGACGTCGGGACCGCGACCCTGCTGGCCGACGCAGCGCTCACACGGGCCCACAACGAGCGTAAACAGCACACCCGGGAGATCACCTTGGGTGCGGCCCGCTGGTACCCACACGCGCATTACAGGGCCGGGGACCGGGTTCTCGCCCCTGCTGATCAGGGGGTCATGGAGTCGCTGCGGGTGCGTCAGGTCACGCTGACCCGGGACCGTACCGGCGTCATCAGCGGCAACGTGGTACTCAACGATCGGATCCTGGAGCGGTCGATCCGGCTGGCCCGCCGCACTGCGGGCATCGTCGGCGGGTCGACCGCCGCGGGCGGGTCCGGTGCGCGGCCT
The DNA here is from genome assembly GCF_053602655.1 of Sphaerisporangium sp. NPDC004334. Lineage (NCBI taxonomy): Bacteria > Bacillati > Actinomycetota > Actinomycetes > Streptosporangiales > Streptosporangiaceae > Sphaerisporangium > Sphaerisporangium sp. NPDC004334. The sequence goes on along the minus strand of NZ_JBSGDZ010000009.1, from coordinate 166,257 downwards.
GCACCTCCGACCCCGACGCCGCGTACCCCGGCGGCCCCGGCCGGGCTGATCGTGGACCCGGTGGCCTACATCGATGAGCACGGGTACGCGCGCGGCCAGGTCACGGCCACGTGGGGCACGGTGACCGCCGACGTGAACGGCGCCGCGATCGACGTCGGCGGCTACGAGCTGTTCATGCGGGTCAACGTCGTCGGTGCGCCGTGGTTCCTGGTGGCCACGACCGACGCCGGCGACGAGTCGACGACCTACAGCCCGCTGGTGGTCGGGCAGGAGTACGCGTTCAAGGTCCGCGCGGTCAACCTCGGCGTGTCCGGGCCGTTCTCGGCGCAGGTCGCGGTGACCGTCCCCGATGACGTCGACCCGCCGCCGGTGCCGACCGCGCCGGCGGTGTCGACGCGGCTCGGGGTGATCCACGTCGCATGGGACGGGCTCGGCGTGGGTGCGGCGCCGATGCCGTCCGACCTTGACCGGGTGCTGGTGTGGATGCAGGACCCGCTCGCGCCGGGCGCGGCCACGGTGGGGTACCTGCAGTCCGCCGGGTCGATCGTCGTGCCCGGCCAGCCGTACGGGCAGGACCGCGAGTTCTGGCTGACCGCCCACGACCGGTCGGGCAACTCCTCGGCCCCGTCGGCCAGCTCGACCATCGCGCCCCAAGCCCTGGTCGACACCGACGTCATCGGTGAGGTCCTCGACGGCTCCCACATCATCGACGGCACAGTGGTGGCGTCGGACAAGGTCACGGCGAACACGATCACGGGCGGGTTGATCCAGGCGCTCGCGATCGCCACTGGGCACATCCAGGCCAACGCGATCACCACCGACCGGATCGCGGCCGGGCAGATCGTCGCCTCACACATCGGCGCCAACCAGGTGACGGCCGACAAGCTGCAGGCCGTGCTGACGCTGGCCACGCGGATCGTCGCGGGAGACCCGGCCGCCGCGCGGGTGGAGCTCAACTCGGCCGGGCTGGTCGCGGTCAACGGGTCCGGTGTGCAGACGGTCAGCGTCGACGCGGCCACCGGGGCGGTGTCCATCATCGGGTCCCTGGCAACTGGGGTGACGGGCAACCGCATCATCGTCAACCCGGCCGGGGCCACGCAACCGGAGATCCGGTTCATGCCGGGCACCGGGACGAACTACTCGCGGATGTACTCCGATGGGTCGATGTACCCGGGGGAGGCCACGATGGTCACCCGGTCCGGTGTCAACGGCGCGAACACCGCGCAGTGCCAGGTCATCGTGGCGGCCACCGACTACCGGGTCAACATCGTCAACCCGACCAGCGGCCTGGCGGCCGGCGGCTACCTATTCGCCAAGCCCACCGAGCTGGAGGTCGGGTACAACGACGCTTCGGCGAACCTGGTCCGGTGGCGGTTCACCTCGGCGTCGGCGCAGTTGGCGGGGAAGGTGTCGTGGTCGGGGTCGACGCCCGCGCTGCTGATGATGTCGTTCACGGCGAACACCGGCAGCGGCTACGTGGTGGCGTGGGGGCAGGTCCTCGCGTCGGTTCCGTTCATCGTGGCCACCTCCGACTACGACGGGTCGAACAACACCTCGATCCGGAACCGCACCACCTCCAACTTCGGTCTCGGCGTGACCGCCGGAGTCAACGGCGTGGCGGTCACGGTGAGCATCTGGGCGTGGCGCATGTAACCCCTCCGAGGAGAACGAAATGCCTGATCAGTGGGTGGTTACCGGGGTCGAGGAGACCACCGACGCCACCGGCCGGATCCCGCTGTGGATGATCGTCTACCAGGTGCCGCCCGAGGCCTCCCCCGACGGGGAGCTGCGGTACGTCGTGCCGCGCGAGGTGATCGACTTCCGGGCCGCCGAGTACGGCCTGACCACGGTCGAGGAGGTGCTGGACCTGCTGGTGTGGGAACCGCTGCTCGGCATCGCCCAGGCCGCCGGCGACCTCGACATGCCGGCCGCGCCGCTGCTCGACCCGGCTGCCGCGCGGGCGCAGATCGCCGGGCAGATCGAGGCGTGCAAGGACCGGCACGGCACCGTCCGGGTCGGGGCCACGGCGGGCGCGGCACGCGCGGCCAAGGCGGCTGATCCACTGCACGCCATCCGGCAGGCCACGCGGATCGATCCGATCCGGGTCGCGGCGCTGCGCGTCGAACTCGACCGGGCCCGGGCCGCCCACACCAGCAGGAGGTGAGCGTGGCTCAGCAGATGCAGGTGTCGCAGCAGGCCATCATCGACGGGTTGCGGCACCGTCACGCCGCCGAGGTGGAGCGGCTCACCTACGAGATCGTGCTGCTGTCGGCCGCCGTCGACGACCTGCAGCGCCGCCTGACCGAACAGCAGGGAGGTCAGGATGCGTAACGTCATCATCCCCGGCCCGCCGATGCGGTACGGGTTACGGCTGGTCGCCTACGCCGCCAACGGCGCCAAGCTCGGGCCGCTACCCGACCACCTGGGGTTCGAGGCGGCGTTCCCCCTGGACGACGTGCCGAGTCTGCGCCTGTCGTACTCCCAGCACGCTCCCGGCGCCGCCCGGCTCGCCGACCCGTGCGAGATCGCCGTGGAGTACTCCGCGGGCGGGCCGTGGATCGAACCCCCTGATGGGCGCTTCCTGCGGGTCAAACGCAACGTCGACCACACCGACGAGGCCGGCACGTCGTCCTACACCTGCCCCGGGTACGCGTGGATGGCACAGAAACTCGTGCTGTACCCGGGCGGGTTGATGGTCGAGGGGAAACGCCAGTTCAACGCGGTCACCCCGGGCGCGATCCTGCGGACCATCCTGGACGAGGGCCACGCACGCGGCACTCTGCCCGGCATGACGGCCGGGTTCTCCGCCACGACCGACAGCGCGGGCCAGCCGTGGGCGGCGGCGCTGACCCTGGCCCTGGACCCCGGGGTGACGCTGCTGGCCACGCTGATCAACCTGGCCGACCAGGGCGTCATCAACTGGCAGATGCAGGGCCGCAGCCTGCGCGTCTACAACGCCGACACCACGCTGAACCGCGACCTGGCCGCCGGGCCGGCCCCGGTGGATCTGCGGTTCGGCCGCGACATCAGCGAAGCCCCCGACGACGCCACCATGGAAGATGTGTCCTCGGCGATCCTCATCGCCGGGGAGAACGGCCTGCAGGTCGAGGTGACCAACCCGGCCGCGTTGATCCCGTGGGGCCGCTGGGAGACCTTCCAGCAGCAGGGCGGGGTGTCCGACGCGGGGACGGCGCAACTGCTGGGCGATGCGGCGCTGCAACGCGCGTCGGCCGAGCGGGTGCAACTCACCCGGGGCCTCACGCTGCAGGCGGCGCGGTGGCTGCCGCTGGTGCATTACCGGCCCGGGGACCTGGTGCTCGCCCCGGGCGGCAGGGCCGTCATGGAGCCGCTGCGGGTCCGGCAGGTGACAGTGACCTGCGACGGCGACGGCGTGCTGTCGGGGAACCTGCTGCTCAACGACCGGTTCATCGAACGAGACATCCGGTTGGCGCGACGAGCTGCCGGCATCCTGGACGGCGGTGTCGGCTCCGGAGGGGCCGGGGTGACCCCGGCGCCGGAGACCGGTGGCCGCACCGCGGCCGCACCTGCCGGCCTGGTGGTCCTCCCGGCGGCGTTCGTCGACACGGCCGGGTACCCGCGCGGGCAGATCACCGCGACGTGGGCGCCGGTGCTGGCCGACGTCGACGGCGTCGCGATCGACGTGGACTCCTACGAGCTGTACGGGCGGCGCAACCTGGTCGGCGAGCCGTGGCAGCTCGTGGCCACGACCACGTCGTCCGACACCACGGCGTCGTACTCGCCGGTCGACGTCAACACCGAGTACGGGTTCAAGGTCCGCGCGTCGGCCGAGGGTGTGAAGGGCGAGTTCTCCGACGCGGTGGCGGTGCTGGTGCCCGACGACACCACGCCGCCGCCCGTGCCCACCACGCCGGTCGTCACCTCCCGGCTCGGCGTCATCGAGGTCGCCTGGGACGGCCTGGGCGAGGGCGGCATCGGCATGCCGCTCGACTTCGACAAGGTCCGCGTGTGGATGCAACCGCTCCCGGACCCTGACCCGGTCGAGATGGGGCATCTGACCGCGCCGGGCAGCATCGTGATCACCGGTCAGCCCTACGGCCAGGACCGGGTGCTCTGGCTGACCTCGCACGACAGGTCAGGCAACGCCTCGGCGCCCTCGGGCAGCGTCACCATCTCCACCAAGGCCCTGGTGGACACCGACCTCATCGGGAAGATCATCGACGGTGCCGAGCACATCATCGACGGGTCGATCCCCGCCGAGGCCAAGCTCGTCGCCGGGTCCATCACGGCGGGACTGATTCAGGCGCTGGCGATCGAGGCGGGGCACCTGGCCGCCAACGCCGTCACCGCCGACAAAATCGCAGCGGGCACCATCGACGCCTTCCACATCAAGGCGAACGCGATCACCGCCGACAAAGTCGCCGCCGACGCGATCGACGGCAAGACCATCACCGGTGCCTACCTCAGGACCGCCGCCTCCGGCCGGCGGATCGAGCTCGCGCCGCCGGGGGCGACCCTGCCGGAGATCAGGATGTATCCGGGCACGGGCGGCAACCACGCGAAGATCGTCGCGGGTGGTGGTGGCGGGTCCGGAATCGAGATCCTGGGTGAGGCCAGCGCCTTCGGTCAGAGGTACGCCGTGCGCGTGGCCGAGGGCGGCATGCGCATCACCTATTCGGACGCCGCGGGCAACGAGGACATCGGCGGGCAGATGTTCTGCAACACCGACGAAGGGGCGATGGGGTACTTCGGTGACACCTCTGACCAGGAGAATTTCCACTTCTACCAGTCGGATGGGACGACCGTACACATCGGCCGGTGGCAGAAGAACCACACCTCGTTCTACCGGGGCATGTTCGTCGGCGCGGTCACCATCGGCAGCGGGTTCGTCGGCATCAATGTCGGCTACGGCACGTCCCTGATGTCCGAGGTGATCCCCATCGCCACCGTCCACGACCTGTCCATCTCCGGGAACCCGACCTACGACTGGGTGATGACCGCGCGCAGCAGCAGCGGCTTCTCCATCGACTGGTCGAACGCTTCCACCACCTCGAAGGAAATCTGCTATGTCGCGTTCCGGGTGTAGCCGTGGCTGAACTGCTGGCGGTGGTGTTCGCCCAACTGCAGCGCGTCGATGGCGTGTTGATCTGGCACTTCCATGTCGCCGATGAGGCCGGCGCGTTGCGGCTGTTCATCGTCCCGCATGAGTCGTTCGCCAACCAGGTGGCCCGCTACGCCCTGGACCCGGACGACGTCGACACCGTCATCGACTACGTGCTGCACGAGCGGCTGATCCGCCCTGACCCGACCGCCGGCGTGGAGGTGGTCGCCTCCTCCGGCACGGCGACCGCGCAGTCCTCGGCCCGCGCCGTCGCGGCGCCCACGACGCCGGAGGCGGCGCGGCAGGCGCACCTGCAGCAGCTCGCCGAGGTCAAGACGCGGGCGCGGTTCGTCACACCGGCCGAACAGGTGCGCACGGTCGCTGAACGAGCCGGTGGGAAAGCGTCGCGCGCCGCAGTGGCGGCCGATCCGCTGGACCTGGTGCGGCAACACCTGGTCCTTGACCCAGACGACATCGCAGCCCGGCGGGAGTGGATATGGGGACGCCGCCGGGCCGCCGACACGATAAGGGGGCAGCGGTGACGGTGACCATCAGGGACCTCGGCGACTTCGTTATCTACCTCGGGGGCGTGGCCGCCGCGCTGGCAGCGATGGGTGTACTGGCCCGGTACGTCGTGCTGCGGCCCCTGAAGCGGTGGGTCGGCGAGCAGATCACGGCGCTCTTGCAGGGCACCCAAGCCGTTCAGGAGACCGCCGAGGAGGTGCGCAACGAGGTGAAGAACAACGGCGGCAACAGCCTCAAGGACGCCGTCACCCGCACCGAATACAAGATGAACGAGCTCACCAGGCGGTTCGACGATCACCTGGTCAATCACGGCAGAACACGGGAGGACCCTCATGGCCATTGATCTGGTGACACGGGCGGAGTGGAACGCGCGGACCCCGCGCGGCGCCTACTCGCCGCTGACCTCGACGCTGGGTGTGAAGGTGCATTACACCGGCGGCCGGGTCGAACCGGCGACCCTGCATGACCACGCCAAGTGCGTCAAAGCCGTCAGGGCCATCCAGAACATGCACATGGACAGCAACGGATGGCTGGACATCGGCTACAGCATGATCTGTTGTGCCCATCGGAAGGTGTTCGTCGGCCGCGGACCCCACCACCTGCCCGCCGCCAACGGGGCCGGCCTGAACAGCAACCACTACGCGGTGCTCGGGCTGGTCGGCAACTCCGGCCTGGTCGAGCCGCCCGACGACATGCTGCACGGCATCCTCGATGCGGTCGCCTACCTGCGTGAGCACGGCCGCGCGGGCGGGCAGATCAAGGGGCACCGCGATGGGTACTCCACCGACTGCCCCGGTGAGCCGCTGTACGCGTGGGTGCGCAAGGGCGCGCCCCGGCCCGGCGGCCCCGTCGCCACACCGGTCGACCCGGCGGAGACGCCGTGGCCCGGCCGCGCCCTGAAGTACGTCAAGGGCAAGCCCATGATGAAGGGCGACGACGTCGAGGCGTGGCAGAAGATCCTCGTCGCCAACGGCATCAAGGTCGACGTCGATGGGTTCTACGGCAAGGTGACCACCGCGGCGACCGAGAAGTTCCAGGAGCTGTACGACATCATCCAGGACGGCGTGGTCGGCCCGGAATCGTGGCGGACCGGCCAGGCCGCGATGAAGGCCGGCAACAAGAAGTAGCGCCCGCCTCCCACCTCGTCCCCCGCCGCCCCGCGCCGATCGGCCCGGGGTTTTTCCTTGTCCGGAGGTAGTCCCATGTCTCTGTTCGACTTGCTCGCCAACTGGATCCGCACCGGCGTCGCCGCTGCGATCGGCGCGGTCATTGCGTGGTTCGCGGTCCGCGGCATCGACATCGATCCGACCGCGGCCGCCGGAGTCGTGCTCGCGGTCGGTTCGGCGTGCACGCTGGTCTACCAGGTGCTCGTCACCAGCCTGCAGGCCCGGTGGCCGATCCTCGGCATCCTGCTCGGCGTGCCCCGCAGCCCGATCTACGACCGGGATCTGCCGCCGGTCCAGAAGTACCACCCGGGCGTCCACACCGGGTCTGACATGTAGCAAAACCGTGTAACGAGCGCCCCGCCCTCCTCAGGAGGGCGGGGCGCTTTCGTGCTGTGCGGCTACTGGCCGAGCGGCACCGATGCGACGGTCTCCCACTGGTACATCTTGGCGTCCCTGTCCAGGCGTATGAGCTGCACAGCGCTCACCGTCACCGACGCAGGAGCAGCAGGGACGCAAGCAAGCGCCTCCAGCAGAGGCGCGGCCGGGCCCTCGCTGTTGCTGTAGGCGATGCTGACGTGGGGCGTCCACTCAGGTGCATCCGGTACGTTGTCGTGGCCCCAGACGTCGGCGATGGCTTCCCTGACCTCATTGCGGACCTGGCGCAGCTCATCGGCGGGTTCGGCCCGGAACATGATCGCTTCGGGGTCGACGATCGGGCTCCCTGATGTGAACGACACCGGCCGCATCGCCTTCAGACGTCCCCGCGCCGCAGTGATGATCTGATCGACGTCGCTGCGATCCACCTCGTCGGTGAAGCCGACGCCTTGCATGGTGAGGTGCAGCCACCGTTCGGGGATGAGGTCGACGCCGAGCATGGGCAAGGCCGCCTGATACCGGCCGACGACCTCGTGCAGGGCAGTCTGACCGTCGAAGGTGACATGCCAGGTGTACATGGACCGCCCGACCCGCCACCCCGGTCTCCACCACCAGTGGTCTCGCATGCGCCCCGACGAGTTGAGCGCTGTCACCATGCAGGACTCCTATCCGCTTGTGATTTCCGCGACCGGCTTGCTGGTTGAGCAGTATTCCCGGATCTGCGCCGACAGCGCCACCGCCTGCCGGCCGCCAGCGCGGGCACGACCGGCGAGAACAGGCGTCACCTGCTGGAGTAGCCGTGTGGTCAGTGTGGCGAGTCGCCTGTCCATCGGCAGCTCAAGTACCGGCCGCAACATCACCTGGGCACCGTCGATTTCGCCGTCGTGCAAATGAGCGATGGCTGCGCCGATACGCACCTGCGCCCACGTGCCGTATGCCTGCGCGTCACCGTTTCGCCATGCTCGTTCGGCGTCGGCGGCGGCTTGCAGTGCGCGTTGTGGCTGGTGATCACGCAAATGCACCGCCATGGTGTAGTTCGCCTGCCGTGCCGGCCCGCACGAGTAGGGCCCTGCCAGCAGGTTGTGCTGGACGATCTGGTCGCGAGCCTCGTCCGCGCGGGTCAGGGCGCTCTTGGCGGCCGTGATATCTCCCTGGGCCTGCCATGCGTCGGCTTCCTGGCAGGCCAGCAGAACGCGCGCGCTGTCAGGGCCGGCCAGGTCGTAGCCGTGCCGAGCCAGGGCGGCGGCTTCTCTCCAGCGTCCTTCCCAGAACGCGGATTTGGACTGTGCTGACAGCAGTAGAGCAGTGAGCGCCGGGTGGCTGACCTGATCGGCGATGATCCGGCCGGTACGGGCGTGTGCGTCGGCTGCTGCCATGTGGCCGATGTCGCTGCTGACCCACGACATCAGCGCGCAGAGTTTCCCCACCATGATGTGCAGGTCGAAAGCCTGGGGCAGATGCTGGTGGCCGCTGCGCAGCAGGTGCAGCGTGCGGCGGGCCAGGTCGGCCGCCTGTGCGAGGGTGACGAGCGGGGCGCTGTGTAGAGACTCGCGGGCGAGCCGGTTGATCTGCTCCTCCAGATGGGCCATCGTGCCGGCGCCGACGTTGGTCGATTCGACCCAGGCGCCGAAATCGGTCATCTGCGCGGCAGCGGAGTGGATGAGCGACTCGCTTTGCAGCATGTAGGGCTGAAGATCATCGGCCGGACTCGGCTCAGGTGGTAATTCGGTTTTAGTGCGCCCGAATAGGTCGGATTCTTTGATCCCCAGGGCTCGGGCGATGAGCACCCGGTAAGGGTCGGTCACCTCGTGCTCGCCCCGCTCCCAGCCGCCGATCATCCGCACGATGGAAGTCGTCGTGGCCAGTCGGGCAGCGGTCCGCGCGTCGGCGACCTGGCGTAATTGCACTGCTAGATCCTTTTGGCTCCAGAGCCGAGCGCGGCGTGCCCTCCTCAAGGGGGACTCGAGTTGTGCGTTCTCCGGCATCACGACCTCCTGGCGCGGACGCGAATGCGGACAGCGGATATCCGCAGGTGTCCTCCATGGTCCTATCGGACCCTCTGTCCGCGCACGGTTTCACAGCGTTGTCTTTGACATGGCAAAAGAAGCCGGGCCTATAAGGCGTGTCAGCGCCGAACGGTCCCTTGATCACACGCGGAGGTGCCGCCCGTGATGGACGATACAACGGCTGGTGAACTCATATGAAGGGCGCATGGCAGGTTCATCCTCTAAATGATGAGGAGCGTGCGAATCTGGCGAATCGGCCCACCGCGGCAGGCGTATATCAGGTTCTTCTCGGGGACGACAAGGACGGCACGCCCGCCGAGCGCAAGCTCGGCGAGCAGTTGGTGGCCACCACCCCGAACATCCAGGTGATGGCGCGTGAGAACCGGGCGTTCCTGCGACGTGCCGTCACTCACGTGGCCCGCGAAGGTGTCCGCCAGTTCATCGACATCGGCAGTGGCCTGCCGACATCGGACAACGTCCACCAGGTCGCCCAGCGCGTCGACCCGGACGTCACCACGGTGTACGTGGACAACGATGCCCGAGTGGCCGTGCACGGGCGGGCGTTGCTGGCCACCGATGACCGGACGCACTTCCTCGACCATGACCTGCGCCATCCCGGGGAGCTGCTGCACGTCTTGCAGACGGGGCAGCTCATCGACTTCACCCGGCCGGTCGCCCTGGTTTTGGTGGCCATCCTGCACTTCATCCAGGACGAGGACGGACCCGAGGACATCGTTGGGACGCTGATGTCCGCGCTCCCGCCGGGGTCGTTCCTGGTGCTGTCGCATGCGATGGACGTGGCGGAGCTGCGCCTGGCCGCTGAGGTGTACCAGGCGGCCGGTGTGCCGTCCAAGCCTGCGCTGCGCAGCGCCGAGCAGATCGAGGGGTTCTTCGCCGGACTGGAGCCGGTGGATCCCGGGCTGGTCACGGTGACCGACTGGCGGCCGGACATCCCGGAGCTGGGAGCGCTGGTCGGGCCGCTGCCCGTGCTCGCCGGCGTGTACCGCAAGCCGTGATGTCGTCCTCCATGTCCGGCGGCGCCCGGCCACAGGACCGGGAGAGCGCGGTGCGGGACACCGCGGCTCGCGCTAGCGAAGCGGTGCGTCACCTGGTGCTGGCGAAGCATGAGCGTGACGCCGCTCTCGATCTCGTCCTGCGCTGGGACCTCACCCGCGAGGAGATGGACGCGGCAGCCGAGCGAGCCGGGATCGCGCCGCCGAGTGATGAGGAATGGCTGCTCATCGAGCGGGACCTGAGAACGCTGTGCCCACCCCCCAATCGCCCTGACCGGGGTGCCCTGCCCGCCCGCAGTTGAGCTCTGGTCAGGGCCGCGGCCCCGGGGTGTGAGCCCCTTCCCCCGGGGCCGCTTCCACGTTCACACCATCTGCCCCTACTTCGGATACCCACATGAGATCACGTAGAGCAACATCACTGGTACTTATCGGCGTTTCGATGGTCGCTGTGGCCTGCGGAGGCCAGACACTCTCCGCGCCCCCGTCCGCGCAGGCACTGGAGAAGCCGGTCGTCGCCGTCGGGGCGATGCCCATCCCCGACTGCGCGACCTTACAGATCGCGGCCGAGCGCGGATTCTTCCGCGACGAGGGCCTGACGGTGGAGGTCAAAGAGATCCAGAGCGGCGCCTACGCGCTGAACAACCTGGTGGGCGGCAGCCTGGACATCGCCATCGGCAACTACGTGTCGACCCTCACCGCCCAGGCCAAGTCGGGTGGCGAGGACCCGTTCCGATTCCTCGAAGACGCCTACGAAGCCACGCCAGGCACGTTCCTGCTCATGGTGCCGGGGTCTTCCAAGGTCAAGGCCCTGCCCGAGCTGCGGGGCGCGCGCATCGCGGTGGCCGCGCCTTTCAGCATCATCACCTTGGCCGTGGAAAACGCGCTGAAGACGGCCGGCATGTCGCCCGCCGACGTGCACATGGTGCCAATGGCGTTGCCGCAGATGATCGCCGCGATGCAAACCCACCAGGTCGACGCGGCCGTGCTGAACGAGCCGTTCATCACGCAGTTCTCCGCGCAGTTCGGCGGCCGGCAGATCCAAGACGTGATGAGCGGGGCCATGGCGAACTTCCCCATCGCCGGGTGGATGACCACCGCGAAGTTCATCGGCAGGTACCCCAAGACGGCGGCCGCGTTCCAGCGGGCGATGTTCCGCGCCCAGGCCGTCGCGGCGGGCGACCGCACCGCGGTCGTCAGGGCCATCCCCAAGTACACCAAGATCCCCCCGGCCATCGCCTCTGCGATCACGCTGGGGAACTATCCGCTGCACCTGGACCCCACGCGCGTGCAGCGGGTCGCCGACCTGCTGATGGAGCACCACTACATCGACAGCAACCCCGACATCAAGGGGATGCTCGCCCCTGCCCCCACGACCACGGCGAGGGCGTCATGACGCTTCCCCGCAGAGGACAGATGCTCCCGCAGAGGATGACCCACCGCCGCAGCTCTCCGGCCGACGCGATCCACGACATTCTCGCCGCCGGGTGGCGTGCGCAGGCGCTGCGGACCTTCGTCGCCTTCGGCTGCCCGCAACAGTTGACCATCTACGGTCCGATGACGGCGGATGAGCTCGCGGTGCGGGTCGGCGCGGTCGCCGCCGCCTTGGAACCCGTCCTGGTCGCGTTGGAGCCCTTCGGCGTGGTGGCACAGACCGAAGGTCGCTACGAGCTGGGCCCGATCGGGCGGGTGCTCCTCGACGGCGAACCCGACTCGATGGCCATCGCGGTCGCCGTCGACGCCCACCCGCTGTGGCAGGAGGCCATGCAGAGCCTGAACACCACCATCCGGACCGGACGCCCCCCTCACGGCGGCCTGTACTCCTACCTGGAAGACCACCCCGACGTCGCCGAGCTGTTCGACCTGTACATGGCGCGGCGCACGCTGAGGACCGCGCCGGCCGTGGCCACGCACGAGTTCGGGGACCGCGTGGTGGACCTCGGCGGCGGCACGGGCATCATGCTCGCTCACATCCTGCGCGCCCACCCGCGCACCACGGGCTGGGTGGTCGAACGGGAACCCGTGGCCAAACGCGCCACCGCACACCTGGACGACCAGGCCGACATCCACGGCCGGTGGGAGGTGATCGTCGGGGACATCTTCGCCGCCGGCGACATCCCGTCCGACGCCACCGACTACCTGGCGGCCAGCGTGCTGCACAACCTCAGCGACGAGGCCGCCGGCGTGCTGCTGGCAACCATCCGTCAGGTGATGCCACCTGGCAGCCGGTTGCGGCTGGTGGACATGGTCGTGCCGCCCGGCGCCGCCCCCGACCCCTCCCGGGACCTGGGACTGCGGATGGCGGCCATGTTCGGCGCAGGTGAACGCAGACTCGGGCAGTACGCGGCGCTGCTGCAGAAAGCGGGCTTCCGCATCGCCGAGGTGGTGCACCCGCTGCCCTGGGGGCTGACCCTCATCACCTGCATCTCAGACGAAAACGAGGCGACGTGAGCACCACCGGTCTGAAGCCGTTTGAAGAGGTCATCGGCCGGTCGTACCGCAAGGCCGTCGGCGTGGCCGACCCATCGGTGCAATCCCCCAAGGCGCAGTACGGCATGACGATCAGACGGATACTGCAGGGGCTCGTCCCGCCCGTCGCGTTCGCAGGACTTGGGGCGGTCCTGGCGGCCGTGTTCGGATCGGCCGGCCTGCTGGTGGCCATCGGCATCACGATTGCGATGTTCCTGCTGCAGGTGATGGCCAGTGGCGCACGTTTCGCCGAGGTCGACTGGGACACCGCAGACCCCTACTGGCGTCGCACCTGCCTGGAGCTGCCGGAGGCGTTCACCAGCACCGTCCAGCACGTGGTGACGTCCACGCTGGCGCGGCGGCCACGCATCACCGCCATCCACCCTTACCTGCAGCCGTGCTCGTATGGCCTACCACTCGGCTCCTGCGGGCATCCCGAATGCCGCAACGCGGGGTCGGTCGTAGCTGGTCGCCGCCGCGTGTTCGTCATCGGCGCGGGCTATGTGTCCAGCCCGGCCACCGAGCTGGAGGCGACGCTGCGCCACGAGATGGGACACGCCGCCGGAATGATGGCGTGGTACGCGGCCATGCTGCAGACGGGTGCCTCGGTCGGCTGGATGATCGCGGGCGGCATGCAGAGCTGGATCGCGATCGCGGTGTGGTGGGCGGCCTCCGCCGCCGTGGGATGGACCAACGAGCTTATCTGTGACGTCATCGCTCTGCGTGCCACCAGCGCAGCAGCATGCATCGACGGCCTGAAGGCGACGAAGAGGCCGACGCGCATCCCATGGAAGCACCGGCCTTTCAACTGGCTGTACCGGATCGTGTGGTACACCATGCCTCCGCTGCCGGTCCGAATAGCGGCCCTGCGCGTGTGTGCTCTGTTCAAGCCGCGTGATCGCCGCCCCGTGACGGCCAGCTCCTCCCAGGATCCAAGATGCTGACCGTCTCGTGGAACCTTCAGGACGGCGGGATAGATGAGGGAAACGCCAGCCGTCTGGGCCGCCAGCTTCGTCTCCTCGCCGACATCGGCGCCGACGTGGTTCTCATCCAGGAGGCCAAGCACTGGCTGGAACGCGGCGGCAGGGGCGTGCACATGGCCGAGTGGATGCTCGGAGCGCGGGTGTACCTGGCGACCGCTCCCCGGCATGGATGTCACCTGGCAGTGCTCGTCCGCAACGGCAGCAATATCGAGGTGCTGCGGTCACGGCACGAACGTCACGCGCCGTTCTGGCACGCCCAGGCACGCATATTCTGCAAGGTCGCCGACAGGAAGATGATCTTCGCCAGCGCGCATTTCAGCCCTTTCAGCCCCGACCTTCGGGTGCAGGAAGCGCAGGCCAGCAGCGACCTGGCCGGAGCGGTCACCGTGCTGGGCGGCGACTTCAACGATCCCGCCCTGGGAGAGACGACGCACTGGAGCGGCCTGCCGGGCTACAAGGCGGTCCGGCACGCCGCTGTGGATGATCCGGCCCGTCAGGACGAGCGACCGGCCCGCGTCCTGGACCAGGCTGGCTTCATCGACGTAGCGGCTTTCCTCAGCGACACCCGTGATCAACCGGAGCTGCGGACGCCCACCTCCGGTTTCAGTCCGACAAGCGTCCCGATCCGCTGCGATCGCATCTACGTCTCAAAGCCGCTGCGGAAGACGATCCGCCGCTACGAGGTGATCGAACAGGAGGAATCCGACCACCACATCGTCCTGGCCGAGCTCGATCTCAAGCATCTGACGTAGACCGGGCGACTCTGCCCGGCCCTGCCGGTTCTCGTCGAGCTCCCACGCCGAGGAACGCCGGCGATCCCCTCACCTATCGGAAGGGAGAACAGCCCATGACTGGCAGTGCGGCACAGCCGCTCCTGATCGAGGCGTTCCCCGGCTTCCACGAGGCGTACATCGCCGTCCTGGATGCCGTGACCGGCCGGCCGGAACACACCATCTCCACCCGGGGGAACACCTCGGCGGAACTGCTGGATGTGTCTTTCCGGGTCACCGACCCGCGTGACCGGACGCCGTTCCTGGAGCGGCGTCCGGTCAACATCGCCTACAACCTGGCCGAGGCGCTGTGGTACCTGTCCGGGCGATGCGACCTGGACATGATCGCCTACTACGCGCCCGGCATGAGGAACTACTCCGAGGACGGGCGCACCCTGACCGGCAGCGCCTACGGGCGGGCGCTGTTCGCTCAAGGCTCGGACGGCGTCACCCAGTGGGACCGAGTGCTGGACCTGCTGCGCAAGGACCCCGACAGCAAACGCGCCGTGCTGGGGTTCTTCCACCCCGCAGAACTCGCCGTCCTCGGCAACCTCGACGTGTCGTGCACGATCGCCGCCCAGTTCCTCCTGCGCGAGGACCGGCTGCACCTGTCGTGCTACATGCGCGGCAACGACGCCTACATGGGGATGGTGTCCGACGTCTACGCCTTCACCTTCATGCAGGAGTTCGCCGCCGCCCTGCTGGGAGTGCAGGTCGGCCACTACTCCCACCACGTCGGGTCGATGCACGTCAACGACCCCGACGCCAAGGCGGTGCGGCGCCTGCTGGCCGAGACACACCAGGAGGGGTACCGGCGGCCGGCGTGGCCCTGCCCGGTGATGCCCGCCACCACCTCATGGAGTGAGGTGCTCGCGGTACTCGAGCAGGAGGAGGCGTTACGGACCAACGCCGTGCAGCACACCCCGGCCAGTGTGGAGGCGACGGGGCTACCGCCGTACTGGCAGCAGGTGCTGCTGGTGTTCGAGGCGTACCGGCAGATCAAGCACACCGACCGGCCCGTCACTCTCGGCGTGCTGGACGCCATGGACGCCGGGCATCGGTGGCTGGTGACCCGCAGGTGGCGCAACCGCATGCCGGCCGGGACATCGTGACCCCGCTGGACGGGTGGGGCCGGTGGACGGTGATCTTATGCAAGCCGGACGCGGCCGGTCGAGGGCTCACCGGGCCGGTGCTGGAGTGGGTCAGCCGCGAGGTGCACCTCATCGGCGTCCGGCAGGTCATCGTCGCCGAGCAGCAGATTTTCGCGCACTACGCCGACATGATCGACATCGGCGACCGTTTCCCCTTCGATGTCAAGGCCGAGCTGCGCCGCAACTACGTCGGCAACACGGTGACCGTCGCGCTCGGGCACGGCGACAGCGACGACACCGCCAAGCGGGTGCGCGCCCTGCTCGGACACTACGACCCCGCCCAAGCTCACCCGGACACCATCCGCGGCCACTACGGCACCGACTCCACCGCCGCAGCCGCGGCCGAGAACAGGTTCATCGACAACCTGATCCACACCAGCGACGACGCGGCCGGAGCCCGGCGCGAGTTCGGGGTGTGGTTCGGGGCCGACCATCACCATCTCCTGAGGCTGGAGGCACAATGACCGCTGAACCGGTGTTCATCACGCCCACCATCGGCCCGCGCACGCTGAAGGTCATGCCGGCCGCCGTCCAGGCGGGGCTGGACCCGTACATGGCGCAGATCATCACCAACCGCAAGTCCGGGCTGTCGCTGAACCACATCATCGGCTGCCCACTGGACTGCGGGTACTGCGTCCGCCACTTCTGGGGGAACTTCGAGCAGAAGATCCCCCAGCTCCTCATCTCCACCTCTGAGGCGGTGGAGATGCTCGTCGGGCACGAGGCGTTCCGGCCGCACACCACGCCGATTCAGCTGTTCAACAAGGCGACCGACCCAATGCTCCCCGGCGTCAAGCCCCACACCTTCGCCGTCCTGCGGGAGCTGGACCGGCGCGGGTGCACCAACCTGGTGCTGATCATCACCCGGTTCCACGTCACCCCCGAGGACATGGCGGCCTTCGAGGCGCTGGAGCACGTGCGGGTGACGTTGCTGTTCACCTACTCCGGGATCAGGGACGATCGGGTGGAGCCGATCGCCAAGACCACCACCACGGTGGACTCCATCCGCACCGCCGCCGCCCTGCGCCACCGCACGAAGGTCATCTTGTACTGGCGGCCGATCGTGCCCGGCTGGAACGACGACGCCGACACCATGGCCGGCGTTCTGCAGGTGGGCCGGGACGTCGACGCGGTGGTGTTCACCGGCTACTACCACAAGCAGGAGAACGCCACCTACCTGCGGGAGCTGGGTGTCCCGGTGCCGTACGAGGACGACTTCCAGCGGCGCAAAGTGCTGCCCGGGGACCTGGACGCCCGCGTGGTGCAGGCGTGGCGGGACTCGGGGATCGCCACGCCGCTGTTCCGGAAGACCTCGTGCGGGGTCACCTACGCCCACCAGGTGGCCGACTACAACGGGCACCTGGGCGTGCCTGAGCTGTGCGACATCTGCCCGCTGGAGCAGGTCCAGCGGTGCAAGGCGGCGCTCCGCCCGCCGACCGAGGAGGAGTTCCGGGCCGCGCTGGAGTCGTTCGGCTACGACACCGACGTGCCGTTCCTCGTCGAGGACGGACATGTCCTCACCAGCGCCCTCGGGGAGCAGCGCAGGTACGCTCTGCAGCACGAGCTCGGCTACCAGGTATGGGAGGTGGCGCATCCGCATGTGCCCGCCGCGCACGGCCGCGCCCTGCAAGGGTATGTACTGAGCCCGGAGGAGCAGGCACAGCTCGACCAGGCCCGCGACCGGCTCGCCGCCGCGGCCCGCTACGACGACGACTGACCGACCAGGAGGCGCACGCCATGCAGCAGCCGTGGACGACCGCTCCCCTGGTGGCCTTCGACCTGGAAGGCACTGGCAGCCAGGACAGCGACAACGAGGCGATCCTCGAGGTCGGGGTCGTCCCCCTGGTCGACGGCCGCCCTGACATGGCGGGGAGCTACCAGTCCACGGTGAACCCGGGGCGGCGCATCGCGCGCCGCCCCTGGATCTCCCCGGGCCTGACCAATGAGTCACTCGCCGTCGCCCCGCCGCTGGATGCCGTCGCCCCGGAACTCGTGGCCCGTCTGGACGGGGCGTTCATCGTCGGGCACAACGTCGCGGTCGACTGGCGGCTGCTGTCGCGGCGGTGCCCTGCCGTCCGCCCGGCCGCGCTCATCGACACGCTGAAACTCGCCCGGACCGCTGCGGCGAACCGTGAGCTGAGCTTGACGGCGCTGCTTTCGGCCTTCGGGCTCACCGACGAGGTGACCGCCCTCGTCGGCCGGCAGACGCCGCACCGCGCGCTGTGGGACGCGACCGGTGCCGCGCTGCTCCTGGCTGAGCTGGTCTGCCGGCTCCCCAGAGGCTCCGCCCTCACCATCGCCCGTCTCCACCACGCGGCAGGGCTGCCGCTCAACGTGGAATCCGACAAGACCGGCGATGCGCTGCTGCTGTTCTGAGCCCGCCCATGCCGTCGCCCGTGAGGCCTGCGAGGAGCTGACGGTCTAAGGCAGCGGGGTTAGCCGCAGCCCCTTGTGGCCGATGCGCACCCGGGCGCCGTCGGCAACCCGGCGCAGCAGCTCGACGGCGCGGCCTTGCTCGTTGTAGGTGATGCGGTCGGCTACCAGGACGGGAGCGCTGGGGCGGACCTTCATGATGGCCGCCTCTTCTTGGGTGGCGGCCCGTGCGCCGATCATGTCGTCGATCGTCTTGGTGGCCGGGTCGAGAATGCCTGCGGTGGCCAGCGCGGCGTCGATGCCGCCCTCGACGCGCGCTTTCCCGGCGATGGGTGTCCCCTCGACCAGGTCGAGCGGGTAGTACGCGGCGTCGATGCACGCGGGGACGCGGTCCAAGGTGGCGTGCCGGGAGCGGACGACGACATCGGCGCCGGGGGTGATGGCGAGCGCGCCGGCGACGTCGACCGGGGCGGGGATGGTGCCGACGCCGATGATCAGCATGTCGCCGGTGCGGCCGGCCTGTTCGCAGGCGACCTGCCAGGGGCCGGTGGGAGTACCCGCAGGGATGTTGAGGGTGAGGTCGACGGGGACGGGGCGCGGCCGGACGAGCAGGCGGCCCCGCTCGGTGGATCGTGACAGGAGCCCTTCGGTGCGCAGTATCCGGGTGGCCGCGGCCAGTGTGCTGGTGGAGACTCCGAGCGTCTCCAGCAGTTCCGCTTGCCTGGGCAGGGTGGAGCCGGGCGGGTAGACGCCGGTGTCGATGAGGGCCCTCAGTTTCTCCGCGATCTGGAGATAGAGCGGCGCTGCTGGGCGCTCGACTGCCACGGACGTCCTCTCTAGCGCTGCCACCTCGAAGACCTGGATGCTCTCACAGTTCCAGTTGACGTGGCATTCGTTCATGGTGCATCCTGCTCACGGTACAGTCAGTTATGCGAATAACTGACCAGGACTCGAGTAAAGAAAGACGACCCCCGACGTCGCCAACGCCGAAGGCCGTCCCTTGTTACACCTGGCCCACCCACTGAGCCTGGAGACCCACATGACCACACCAGCCCCGAAGGGAGTCGTGTCTCTTGTGAGTGCACGTCAAAGTATGACATCGGCGGGCGATGCCCGCCGCATGCACGGCCGACAACTCCACGACTTGCTCTCCGCAGCCGCTAAGCCATGCTCCGATGACAACGAGCCTTGGTTCGAGGTGCCAGTCAGGAGCGAGTTTCAGTCCCGGGAGGTGTGCCGGGGCTGTCTGGTGCCGAATCTGTGCTTCGAGCAGGCGGTGCGGGATGAGACCCGGCTGGTTCGGGCGCACATCGCGACCCGCCTCGTCCAGGGGCGCGGCGGCGCCGATCCGCTGCAGGTCGCGGTCAAGACCATCGTCCAGGGCGTCCGCGGTGGCGTCTCGGTCAACGCCAGACGCGTCATCGTCGCCAAGCGCGCCCAGCGCCTCGATACGCAAGCCCGTGGGCAAGCACATACGCAAGCGCAAGCCTCGACGTCAGAGACGAGGGTGGCGTGAACATCGACATCACCGGCCTGCCGTTCCTCGGCGAGATTCCGAACTGGGTGAAGACCAATCCCCTCACCGCCGGGATCATCGCCGTCTGCGTGGCGGTGATCGTGCTGCTGGCGTGGAGGACCGTGCGGTGGGGTAAGCGGCGCGTCCAGGACGTGATCGCGGGCCGCCCTGGGGAGGACGTGCTGACCGTGGTGGCTGCGACCATCGCGACCGGTGTGTCCGCGCAGGGCATGTGGCGCTTCTCCGGCGACGTCCTCGGCTTCGACGGCCCGCTGCGCGCCCTGCTGTTCGCGTTCATCGAGGTCGCGATGATCACCAGCGCGGTCCGGGCGCGGCGCAACATGCGGGAGAACCACGCCGCGGGTATCGACGGCATCGCGGTGTGGGCGTTGACCTGCCTGTCGGCGGTGCTGTCGGCCATGGACGCCCGCAGCCTCGCCGAAGCGGCGTTCCGGCTCGCCGCTCCGCTGGTCGCCGCGTGGCTGTGGGAGCGCGGCATGGCGATCGAACGGCACCGCATCACCGGCCGTTCCCGCATCAAGTGGCGGCTGACGCCCGAACGCGCCATGGTCCGGCTCGGGCTGGCCGAGGTCAGCGACCGCACCGCCAGCGAGGTCGACGCCCATCGCAGGCTCACCCGCGTCGCCCTGGCCGCCAAGCGGGCGCGCGCGCTGCGCGAGGCCGGCGCCCCCGACCGCAAGATGCGGGCCGCGCTCGCCAGGCTCGACCGCGTCATGGACCAGGCCGTGGAGCACACCGGCCTGGCGGTGGACGCCGGGCGCCAGGAGGCCCTGCTCCAGCAGATCGGCGCGCTGTACAACACCAGCGCCCTCATCGACCTGCGCCCGCCGGTGCCGTGGGGCCCCGAGCCGGAGGAGGAGCGGCAGCACGCGCTGCCGGTGGCCGCCTCCCCCGTCGCGGCGTACATCGCCGACGACGACGAGGAGGCCGAGATCATGGAGGCCGAGTCCGCCCCGCAGGTGGTGGACACCGCCCAGCGTGCCGCCCTGCTGCGCGCGGCCCGGTCCTACTGGGACCGGCAGATCGAGCGCAAGATCGTCCCCCGGGCGGCCGACATCGCCAGGGAGATCGGCATCTCGCTCACCACGGCCAGGGAGTACCGCGCGCTGTGGAAGCTGGAGCCGCGCGCCCACGCGCTCATCGAGATCGCCTACAACGAGCACGGCATCGTCGACACCGGCACCTTCCCCGCGATCGTGGTGCCCGACAAGGCGGAGCGCACCGAGCAGCGTGAGCGCGTGCTCAGCGTGAACGGCTCGGCCCCGGCGGCCGACGCCGTCGGCGCCTGACCGCGCGGCCGGGAGGCGAAAGGAAGTCGGAGGGAAGGCGGAGGAAGGTAGCCGAGGAAGACGGCGGCGGCCCGAAGGCCGGTTGAGGACCTTCGGGCCGTGACGGACAGGTGATGGGCTCCGCGAGCAGCGGAGCCCGGGCGACGGTGTGAGTCCCTGGCCCGAAGGCCGCTCCTTCGGGTGGCCGTTCGCAGGCCTTCCCGGCGTCAGTCCCAGTGGGGTGGGCGCTCTTCCAGCAGGTGGGACACATCGTCGGATGAGCGCCACTCGCCCCAACCTGAGTCGGTGTCGTCGCTCGTCTGGTCTGGCAGCACCGGCAGCCCCTCATCGAAGAGGTCCACCGGACGCAGGTCATCCGGCTCATGCACAGTCACGAGGACAATGCTACGCGGCCGGCGGGCGGTACGACCGCCGCCCCCACCGGCATCATCGGTCCCGCAGTCACCATGGCGACCACGCGCCGCCGTACATTCGCGGCGCAAGGACAGCCAACCGCTCGCACAGGTACGATGCGGAAGCAGGTAGCACGCCGGAACGACCCCCGTGAGGCGGCCCATGGCACCCCCGTCAGGATGGCGCAGAGAGGGCAACCTGCCCGCGGAGCTCACCAGCTTCGTCGGCAGAGAACGCCTGCTGGCCACCATCAGGCAACGCCTCCAGGAGTCCCGCCTCGTCACGGTGACCGGCATCGGAGGCGTCGGCAAGTCGCGCACCGCGCTGCGCATCGCCCACCAGGTGGGGCCGCAGTTCGCCGACGGCGTCTGGTACGTCGACCTGTCCCGGCTGCAGGACCCGACGATGGTGCCGCACGCCGTCAACGCCGCGCTCGGCATCGCCGACCAGTCCGCCCGGCCCGAGGTCGAGACGCTCACCGAGTGGATGACCCCGCGCGATCTGCTGGTCGTCCTCGACTCCTGCGAGCACCTGCTCGACCCGTGCGCGCATCTGATCCAGCAACTGCTGCGTGACGCCCCGCACGTCCGGGTGCTGGCCACCAGCAGGCAGTCGCTCGGCGTGCAGGGCGAGCAGACGATCCCGGTGGCGCCGCTGCTGGTGCCCGGCGACGACGGCGGCGAGAGCCCGTTCGTCAACGAGTCGGTCCAGCTGTTCACCGAGCGCGCCTGCGCGGTCCTGCCCGGTTTCACGGTGGACGAGGAGAACATCGCCGCGGTGTCGGAGCTGTGCCGCAGGCTCGACGGCATCCCGCTGGCCATCGAGCTGGCCTCGGTGCGCCTGCGCGCGCTGTCGGTGGAGCAGATCCTCACGTTACTGACCGACCGCTTCAGCCTGCTCGCGGGCGCCAGCCGCACGGCGCTGCCCCGCCACCAGACGCTGCGCGCGGCCATCGGCTGGAGCCACGAGCTGTGCGAGCCGGCCGAGCGGCTGCTGTGGGCGCGCCTTTCCATCTTCTCCGGCGACTTCGAGCTGGAGGCCGCCCGCTACGTCTGCGCCAGTGAAGACCTGCCCGCCGAGAACGTCATGGACCTCATCGCCGGCCTGGTGGAGAAGTCCATCCTGCTGAGCAGCAACGAGCGGGCCGGGGTCCGCTACCGCCTCATCGACACGCTGCGGCACTACGGCAAGGAGTGGCTGGACAAGCTCGGCGAGACCGACCGGGTCAGGCGCCGCCACCGCGAGTACTACCTGCAGCTCGCCGAACGGGGCGAGCACGCCTGGTCGGGGCCGCGGCAGGTCTACTGGTTCGGGCGCATGCGCCAGGAGCACGACAACATCCGCGCCGCGCTGGACTACTGCCTGAGCGACCCGGCCGAGGCGCGCACCGGCCTCGAACTGCTGTCGTCCCTGTGGTTCATGTGGGTCGCCTGCGGGTTCGCCCGCGAGGGCCGGCTGTATCTGGAGCGGGCGCTGCACGCGAGCCCCCAGCCCAGCAAGGAGCGCTGCAAGGCGCTGTGGGTCCTCGCCTACGTCCGCAGCGCCCAGGGCGACACCGCGGCCGCGCTGGACGCCGCCGAGGCGTGCGCGACCGACGCCGTACGCGTGGGCGACTCGATCGCGGTCATCCTGGCGACGAAGATGCAGGGGTCCGCCGCGTTCCTGCAGGGCGACCTGCACAAGGCGACGGCCCTGCTGGGGGTGGCCATCGAGTTCCACCGCAGCGGGCGCGAGCTGAACCCCGGCCTGCTGCCCGCCATCGTCGAGCTGGCGGTCGTGCTGACCCAGCAGAACGAGCTGACCGAGGCCGAGTCGCTGCTGCGCGACTGCCGCCAGCTGTGCACCGAGCGCGGCGAGCTGTGGCTGCGCTCGTACGCGGTGTGGGCGACCTCGGCGATCGAGCGGATGACCGGCCGCACGCACGACGCCGTGCAGAGCGCGCAGGAGTCGCTGCGCATCAAGCGGCACTTCCACGACGTGCTGGGCGCCGTCCTGGCGATGGAGACGCTGTCGCAGCTCGCCGTCGACCAAGGCGAGCCGGCGAGGGCGGCGCGCATCCTCGGCGCCGCCCAGGCGAACTGGCGACTGTTCGGCCTGCCGCAGTTCGGCTCGCCGTTCTTCGGCACCGAACACGAGGCGTGCGTGAAGGAGTGCAAGCGGCTGCTCGGCGACGAGGTCTACCTTGAGCACTACCAGCAGGGCTCCCTGATGAACTTCGAGGAGGCCGTCAGCTACGCCATGGGCGAGATCGACCCGGGCGAGGTCCCCGCGTAGTGCGCCGTCCACGAACGTCCGCGGCTCCCCGCTCCGGCATGTGCTGGACGTGATCGGCGCCGGGTCGGCGAGTCGCGGTACGGCGATGTCGGCGCCGCCTACGGCGCCCGACCCGATCGCCCTGTGAAGGTACGTGGTCACCGCACCGGCCGCTCCCGCATGGCGGGGATGTGAGCGACCCGCGGAGATCACCGCCCGGCCGCTCGCCCCGGCCCGGTGCTCGATCGCACCCCGCCCGGCGTGATGCTCGGTCGGTCCCCACGTGGCCGCTCGCCCCGCCGGCTCGGTGTTCAGGTGCCCGGCGGGGCGCCCGTGGCTGGGTCAGTTCGTCCCGGCGTGGCCGGCGCACACCGGCATCGCGCCCTGCCACGCCTTGGTGTAGCGGCTGCTGGTGAGCGAGTAGGCGACGCTGCCGCTGATCCAGTGCTCCAGGCCCCGGACGTAGGCCGAGACGGCGGGCGAGCCCAGTGCCTCCAGTACGGCCCGGAGGGCGACCATCCGGGTGACGGCGGCGTCCCTCATCCTGCCGATCTGGTTCATCGACTCCTGGATCGAGCGGTGCCGGTGGCGGGCGAGCACGTTGACGAGGTTGTTGCGGGCGTTGACGCCGCGCCGTTCCTTGGCGTAGGAGAGCAGGTCGTTGTCCCACACCACCACGTCGTTGGCGCTCTCGGTGATCGCGGCGAGGTCCGGCTGCCGCCACTCGTCGGGGGTGAGCGGGCGCCCGGTGGCCAGGTCGATCAGCGCGAAGACCGTCAGCATGGCCCCCGTCCTGCGGCGCATGAAGATGTAGTCGCCGACGGTGGGGACCACGGCGTCCTCGCGGTTGGCCGCCTCCCACACCTGGGCGAACAGGTAGTCCTTGGTGACGGTGCGCCAGCGGTCGAGCTGGTCGGGGCTGCCCGCGGCGCGCACGCGGCCCTTGATGTCCAGCATGGCGCGGGCGAAGGGGTTGTCCACGGGCGCGCCCGGGGCGGGGTCCTCGTCGAGGACGGCGAGCAGTTGCGGCAGCGCGCGGGCGATCTCCGCGGCGCGGCGGTCGCACTCGCAGAAGGCGTCGTCGAAGGCGAACAGCCAGACGCACCAGTCGGTGACCAGCCGGAGCATGTCGTGGGCGGCGTAGGGGTAGGTGCGGGCGCCCAGCCAGCCGTATCCGGCCTCGCGGTAGCGGTCGAGTTCGGCGGGGTCGACGATCATCCGGCTGGCGACCAGCCAGGAGAAGGTCTCGGCGTCGATCTGTTCCGCGTAGGGGCTGACCAGGCTGGGGAATGGAGACGACAAAGGCGGAAGAAGGAGCTTGGACGGCGCTAAATCAGCCATCCCCACATCATGACAACAAAGGGCCCATATAACTACACGGCGATAGGCCCGGATGTGCGCGGTTATTTCGTTTCACGCGCGAACCATTCCGGGAATTCGGCGTGTCCGAACACCTGGGCGGTCTCCCACGCGGACGGGGTGCCCCGCGCGGGGTCGGCGCCCGCCTCCCAGCAGAGCGCCCACCACCTCGGGCTTCTTCTGAAACACGGCCGGGAACACGGCCTGGAACACGGCCCCGGCGAGCGGGTGACAGCCGGGTGGCGAGCTCCTCGACGTCCCCGCCCCCCGCACGGCCTCCATCGTGCGACCGGCCCGCCGGGCGAACCCGCGAGCGACCCCCGGGCCGGCCCGCGACGGGGTCCCCGGTGGCGTCGCGGGTGGAGGCCGCTTCCCGTAGCCGGAGACCGCCCGGCGGAATCGTCAGCGCATCCCATAGGTTCTGTGTTGAGAGACGATAGAAAGGCTGGGACCCAAGGTGTTCGACCCGACGGATCTTTACCGGCTCAGCGGTGATGTCCCTGAGCTGACCGATCCGGTGCTGCTCTACCACTTCGAGGGTTTCGTGGACGCCGGAGGAGCCGGACGGCTCGCCGTGGGTCACCTGCTCGCCGAGCTGGAGCACCGGGTCGTGGCGACGTTCGACGTCGACCGGCTGCTGGACTACCGCTCGCGCCGCCCTCTGATGACCTTCGACACCGACCGCTGGGTCGACTGCGAGTCGCCTGAGCTGGCCGTGCATCTGACCCATGACGCCTCCGGCACCCCGTTCCTGGTGATGAGCGGCCCGGAGCCCGACCGCGAGTGGGAGCTGTTCGTGGAGGCGATCGGCACGCTCGCCACCCGGCTCAACGTCGGCAGGCTGGTCACCGCGCACGGCATCCCGATGGCCGCGCCGCACACCCGCCCCCTCGGCATGACCGCGCACGGCACCCGGCCCGGCCTGGCCGCCGGCCCGGGGAGCCCGTTCGGCCGCATCCAGGTGCCCGGCAGCGCCGCCGCCCTGCTGGAGCTGCGGCTCGGCGCCCGGGGTCACGACGCGGTCGGCTACGCCATCCACGTCCCGCACTACCTGGCCCAGGCCGAGTACCCGAGCGCGGCGGTGACGGCGCTGGAGGCGATCAGCCGCGGCACCGGCCTGGTGTTCCCGCTGGACGGCCTGCGCGACGCCGCCGAGAAGACCACGGCCGAGATCGAGGAGCAGATCATCGCCTCGACCGAGCTCTCGACGGCCATCCAGGGTCTTGAGCAGCAGTACGACGCCTTCAACGCCGGCGCCGAGCGGGAGAACCTCATGGCCGAGAGCACGCCGATGCCGACCGGTGACGAGCTGGCCGCCCAGTTCGAGCGCTTCCTGGCCGAGCGGGACGAGAAGGACTCATGATCGATGTCGGCCTGGCCGGATACGGCCCGGCCGGGGCGTTCTTCCACGCGCCCCTGATCGCGGCCACCCCCGGGCTGCGCCTTTCCGCCGTGGTGACGCGCAGCGCGGAGAGGGCGGCCCAGGTCGCGCGCGATCACCCGGACGCCGCGGTCGTCCCCTCGGTGGACGAGCTGCTCGCCCGCGGCCCCGGCCTGGTCGTCATCGCCTCCCCCAACCGCACCCACGCTCCCCTCGCCCGGCAGGTTCTGTCCGCCGGGGTCCCCGTGGTGGTGGACAAGCCGATGGCCGCCACCGCCGCCGAGGCCCTGGAACTGGCCGAGCTGGCGCGCGGGCGCGGCCTGATGCTGACGGCGTTCCAGAACCGCCGCTGGGACGGCGACTTCCGCACCCTGGGCACTCTGGACCTCGGCGAGGTCCACCGCCTGGAGTCGCGCTTCGAGCGCTGGCGGCCGGTGCCCAAGGGCGGGTGGCGCGAGAACGGCGGCCCGGAGGAGCTGGGCGGCCTGCTGTACGACCTGGGCAGCCACCTGGTCGACCAGGCGCTGCGGTTCCTCGGCCCGGTCACCGACGTGTACGCCGAGGCCGACGTGCGGAGGGCCGGGGTGGGCGCCGACGACGACGCGTTCATCGCGCTCACCCATGCGAGCGGCGCCCGGTCGCACCTGTGGATGAGCGCGGTCGCCGCGCAGCTCGGGCCGAGGTTCAGGGTGCTCGGCTCGCGTGGCGCCTACGTCAAGTGGGGACTGGACCCGCAGGAGGAGCGCCTGCGCGCCGGCGAGCGGCCGGGCGGCCCCGGGTGGGGCGCCGAGCCCGCCGACCGCTGGGGCCTGCTCGGCGTGGACGGGGAGGCCCGCAGGGTCGAGACACTGCCCGGTGCGTACCAGGACTTCTACGCCGGCGTCGTCGCCGCGCTGACCGAGGGGGCGCCGCCGCCGGTCGACCCGGTGGAGGTCGCCGAGGCCCTCGCCGTTCTCGGCGCGGCGCGCGTCTCGGCCGCCGAACGCCGCGTGGTCGCCCTGGAGGCGCCGGCCGCTCGCCCACCGTGGGTCACGCCCGGTTGACCCGGGCGCGCCCCGGCGGTGCTCAGGCGGGGTCGTGGAGCAGCCCGTTCCGCATGGCCAGCACGACGGCCTGCGTGCGGTTGGGCGAATTCAGCTTCAGCAGGATATTGCCGACGAGGCGTTTCGCTCCGTGCACGGATATGTACAGCCGCTGAGCGATTTCCTTGTTGCTCAACCCGTCGGCGAGCAATTCCAGGGCTTCCTGCTCTCTGGAAGTCAGTTCCACGAATCGCGGGTGCGAGTTGCGCAGATTGCGCGTCGCCGAGTCGAACACCTGGGAAAGAATCGTGGACGGCATGGGCATCTCGTTGCGCACGGTCCTGACCAGCGCGTCCTCCAGCGCATGCCGGGTGAGCCCGCTTTCCAGGAGGTAGCCGTCCGGCCGGATGGCCAGAAGTTTCTCGGTGTCCTTGACGCTGTCGTCGTCGACGAAGGCCAGCACCCGGACGTTCGCGTCGCGGGCGACGCCCACGACCGTGCGGGCGACGTCCCAGTCGGCGTAGCTGACGATGACGACGTCGAGGTGGGCGAGCCCTCGCGGGTCGAGCGCGGCACGGGCCGGGACCTCGCGGACGTCCCTGACAGCCGGTGACCCGTCCAGGGCCGCCTTGAGCCCATAGCGCAATATCTCATTCTTACAGGCGATTCCGACGTTGACGCTGGCGATCAATGTGCTGGTCGCCGGATTGCTACTTGGCTGTTTCACTCAATCCCCCGGATGGCTGAGGAGCTCCAAGTGCTGGTCAGATCGTTGCCCGATCACCTTCACGTCGTCCTGATCACCTCAAATCTCTCATTCGGCTCATTAATATCGGATATCCGGCCTGGCTCATTCTTCACATCTTAACAGAGCCATTACGATCCAGCCAGGCGACATAAACCCTATTCCTCCCGGCCCTTTCCCGCGCCCGGGGCACGCGAGAACGTCCTGGTGCCGGCCCGTTCGGCGGGCCGGCACCAGGACTCGGGCGGATGTCGTTCGCGAGCGGCGGCCGCCGCGGGCCGCCGTCGCCTCACCGAGCGTGACCGCTCGCCGAGCGGAATTAGTGGAGCGGCGTCTCGGCCCGCACGGTCGGCCGCCCGAAGTCGCGGTCCACCACCGACCGCAGCCCTCCGACAGCCGCTCCCGCCGCGATCGCGACGTTGATGGCGAAGTGGATCGCGGCGAACTTCGTCAGGAACCGCCAGCCGCGCCGGCGCGCGACGAACCGGTAGAGGGCCGGGTTGGAGCAGGAGAAGACCGCCGCGGACAGCACCGGCAGTACGGCGAGCCTCGGGGAGAACAGCACCGCCGGCAGGGCGGCCACCGTGAGGGAGGCCATCGCCACGCCGAGCGTGCTGTTGGGACGCAGCGCGCCCGGCCGGTTGCGGTGCCGGGCCACGAAGGGGATCATCAGCTGCGAGCGCCGGTACTGCTCGGAGAGCAGGTCCACCAGCCGGTCCTCGTCGTCGTGGTAGACCACGACCCGATCGGACAGGCAGATGCGGTGCGCGGCGGCCAGGCGCTCGCTGTACTCGACGTCCTCGAAGTCGCGCAGTTTCTCGTCGAACGGCCCGACCTCGTCGAACACCGACCGCGGCATCGCCGCCGCCTGGAACATCGCCGTCACCGTGGGGCCGGCCGCGCGCTTGCGGGCGTGGTGGGCCAGCATCGTCATCACCCACTCGACGGCGCCGTCGTCGATCATCGGCTCGGGGGCGACGACGCCGTGCACGAACCCGTAGCCCTCGCCGCCGCGGAGCACCGCGACCGCGTTCTCCAGCGCGTCCGGCGCCAGGGCCTGGTCTGAGTCCATGAAGAACAGGATGTCCCCGCCGCTCGCCGCCACCCCGGCGTTGCGCGCGGCCGACACCCCGCGGTTGTGCGGCGCCCGCACCACCTTGCACGGGAACCGTGCGGCGATCTCCAGCGAGTCGTCCGTGCTGGCGTCGTCGGAGACGATGACCTCGTAGGGCGGCAGCGTCTGGGCGAACACCGACTCCAGGCATCCGGCGAGCGTCTTGCCGTAGTTGTAGTTGGGGATGACGACCGACACCCGCGGCGGTCCGGGCGGCGGCGTCTCGGGTCGTGCGGACGGGCGGGGCGACGAGTCACGCGCTGACGGTTCGCGCAGTGCGGATTCCACGGTGTGCCTCCGGCGATCGAACGGACGGTAGGGCGGACGGTAGGGCGGACGGGCGGACGAACGATCCGGACGGACGGGAGACGGACGACCCGGCGGGCGGAGACGGGCGGACGATCCGGGCGGCCGGGTGATCTGGACGAGTGGGCGGACGAGCAGCGGGCGGAGCCGGGGCGTCAGGCGATCTTCCTGTGCGTCCGCGCCAGGGGGCGCCCCGCCGGCCGGCGGCCGGCGCCGAGCTCGCGGAACAGCTTCTCGTAGGCGTCGATGCACGCCTCCAGGCCGAACCTGGCGCGCGCTTCCCGCGCCCCGGCCGCGCGGCGTTCGGGCGTCATCGCACGGAGCTCGCCGATCGCCTCGGTGATCGCCGGCGCGTCGCCGGGCCGCACGAGGCGCCCGAAGCCGGTGGAGGTCACCGGGAACCGCCCGCCGGGGATGTCGGTGGTCACCGAGGGCACCCCCGCCATCATGGCCTCCGCCTGGACGATGCCGAACGACTCCGAGATGGAGGGAAGAGCGAACACGTCGATGGAGGCGTAGAAGTCGCGCATCCGCGCGCCGTCCAGCAGGCCGAGCAGCCGCACCCGCGGGTCGTCTCCGATGGCTTGACGGACCCGGGCGATGTCGCTGCCCCCGGCCACCTTCTCGTAGTCGCCGGCCAGCAGCAGCCGCGCGCCGGGCTCGGGCAGCGCGCGGAACGCCCGCACCAGGTACTGCAGCCCCTTCTCGGCGGCGATGCGGCCGGCGAACCCGACGTGCAGGCCCGGTCCCTCGCGGAAGGACGGCCGGCCGCCGCCGCGCTCCTGGCAGGGGGCGGGGATCGCGCGCAGGTCGGTGCGCCGCAGCGACGGCCACAGGCGCGAGTGCCGGGCCTGGTCGTCGCTGTTGGTGACCACCGCGGCGGAGTTGCGCATCGCCATCCGCGCGGAGGCGTCCACCGCGCCGATCACCGCCGGGCTCATCACGCTGCGCCGCAGCCACAGGTCGATGTGATAGGTCGTCACCACGGGCGTCGGGGCGCACAGCCGGGCGATGGGCCCGGCCTCCAGCATGGGAATGTGCAGGTTGGCCACCGAGGACGCCCGGGCGACCCGCGCCGCCACGAAAGGCAGCGACACGCTCACCGGGCCCCGGCTGATCGTCGTCACCACCGGACAGCGGAAGATCTCCACTCCGGCGCGGCTCTCCCGGCGCGGCAGGGACCGGTCGTGCTGCGCGGCGACCACCGCCACGCGCCAGCCGCGTCCGGCCAGGCCCTCGGCGATGGCGCGCGCCGAGTCGGTCAGCCCACTGACGTAGGGCGAGTAGTAGTTGAGGATGACTGCGAGGTCGAAATCGGCCACGGTGACCCCTCTTGTTGACGTTGGTATAGGGAGATGCGCAGTTGGGCGGCCAGCAGGGTGAGCCCGGCCACGGCGACCTCCGTCACCGTGCACAGCAGCCGGCTCGCCATCACCGCGACGCCGGCGGCGGGCAGGGGCAGCACGGAGGTCAGCGCCACCAGCAGCACCGCCTCGCGGACGCCGAGGCCGTCGGGCACCAGGATCATGAGGTAGCCGGCGACGGCGGCCACCCCGAACGCGCCGACGCACACCGGCAGCGACGCCGCCGGCGGGGCGCCCAGCGCGACGGCCAGCAGCCACAGCTGCACGCCCGACAGCAGCCACGACAACGTCTGGAGGGCGATCGCCCACCGCACGCTCGCGTCGGGCGCCCGGGTGGCCGGCTCGGGACGGCGCAGCAGCCGCGCGGCCGCGTCGGCCAGGCGGTGGGCCAGCCCCGGCCGGGCGAAGCACGCCACGACCGGGACGGCCGCCACCGCCATCACCGCCGGCCACACGACCGGGGAGCCGGGGAGCCCCGGCACGCCGGAGACGCCGCCGGCGCCGCCGAGCAGGGCGGGCGCGGCCACCAGGCCGGTCATCACACCGGTGAGCGAGGTGACGGCGATGTTGAGCACGTACAGCGTCGCCATGCGGGAGGCGGACAGGCCGAGCCTGCCGCCCATGCGGAGGTTGGCCAGCAGCGTCCACACGCGGCCGGGCACGAACTTGGCCAGGAAGCCGACGAAGAACACCCGGGCCGCGTCCGGCAGGCCGGCCCGGGATCCGAACCCGGTGGCCAGCGCCCGCCAGGCCAGCATGCCGAACCACAGGCCCGCCGCGTTGGTGGCGACCGCGGCCGCGATGAGCCACAGCGCCCGCGGCTCGGCCAGCCGCGCCAGCGACGACCAGGGCTGGTCCCTGAGCGTGATCGCCACGAACGCGGCCACGACCAGCGCCGCCGCGGCCGTGACGGCTCTGCGGAGCCAGGTGGCCATCACGCGACTCCCACCGAGAACGTCTGTCCCATGTGGTCCGACAGCCCGTCCGGGCCGACGAACCGGTAGCCGTCCACCCGTGCCCCGCCACGCGACATCACCCAGTCCAGCCGCCACAGCGGCCAGGGCACCGGACCGAGGCCCTGCACCGGCCAGCTCAGCGGCAGCGGCGCCGGGGACCGCGGGTTCTGGCAACTCGCCACCGCGCACATCCGGCGCAGGTCGCGCATCGAGGAGGTGGAGTTGAAGTCGCCCGCGACCACCGCCGGCAGCGCGTTGCCCGCCACCTCTGCCCGCAGCGCGCGCAGCTCGGCCTGCCTGCGGCCGTGCTGGTCGTGGATCACCCGGTAGAACCCCGCCGACAGCGGGCTGCGCCGGATGTCCACCTGCACGGCCAGGTGGACGTTGTAGAACGACACCACCGCGCCGCCCACGCGGAGGTCGGTCCTCAGCGCCTTGGTCGTGTAGTAGTCGCGCCACGGCGCCCCGGGCGGAGGTGCGCTGCCGTCCGCGGGGGACATCAGGGCCGAGGCGTCCACCGGACGGGACGCCACGACGGGCAGCCGCGAGATGGTGATCAGCTCGCTGGCCGCCACGACGTGGTAGCCGGGGAACGCCTCCCGCACCCGCCGGAGGTCGTCGATCCTGATCGGGTCGTCGCCGAAGTTGAGGTACTCCTGCAGCAGGTACACATCGGCGTGCTGGGCCCGCAGGTAGGCGTAGAACGCGCTGGGGTCCTCACCTTGATGCCAGTAGCCGGTGTTCCAGGAGAACACCTTCACCGTCCCCGCGGCCCCGGCCGCACCGGAGATGCCCGCGCCCGGGACGCCGCCGCCGGCCGGGGCCCCGCCGGGCAGGGTGAGGCCCGACAGGGCGGCGCCGAGCAGCAAGGACGCGACCTGGACCGTCCCGATGGGCAGCCGCACGGGCCGCGCGGCGAACGGGGTCAGGACGAGCAGCGCCAGCGGAACGACCGGCAGGAGGATCGGCGGGGCGAGCTCGACGACCAGCCAGAGCCACCACCGCCCGCTCAGCAGGGCGTGCGCCACCAGCAGCGCCGCCCAGGCCAGCGTCGCCGCCACGACCAGCCGTGTCCCGAGGCACCAGCGCGCCCGGGGCTGCCGCGCGCGCTCCGTCCTGCCCGGCGCTCCGGAGCCCCTGGGAACGCCGGACATGGCGGGCGCTCCAGCACCCCAGGGAACACCGGACAGGGCGGGCGCTCCGGAGCCCTCGGCACCGCCGGACGGGGCCGGGGCCGCGGAGACCCCGGCCGGCCCAGGGGCCGTGGTGTCGGCGTCGCGGCCGCCCGGGGAGCCGGTGACGGCCGTCACGAGGGCCACCCCGTGCCGCTGATGACGCCCAGCCGGGACAGCAGCGACAGCGCCACCAGCACCGCCGCGCACAGCGCCGCGGTGAACAGGATCGCCCGGTCGCGCAGCAGCGCCCGTACGGGGTCGCCGTCGGTGCCGCGCGCCGCGAGCATCTGCATGTACCGGAACAGCCCGAACAGTCCGAGGGGTGCCAGCGCCAGCAGCGCCGCGCTCTGGGAGAGGCCGCCCGCGGGGGCCGCCGCCGTGCCCCGGCTGAGGAACAGCAGGAACACCACGGTGGTCAGGCCCGCGCTGATGGTCACCATCTGGTCGAGCAGGGCGGTCGAGTACCCCGCGAGGGAAGGCCGGTGCGCCGTGCCGGCGTCGTCCAGTTCCCTGCGCCGCTTGCCCAGGATCAGGGTCATGCACAGGAAGAACAGGCACAGCAGCAGCCAGGCCGACGGGACCGAGCCCACCGCCACGTACCCGGCGACGACCCGGGCCTCGAAGCCGCTGACCACGATGAACACATCGACCAGCGGCACGTGCTTGAGCCCGGCGCTGTACAGCACGTTCAGCGTCAGGTAGATCACGACCGGCGCGGCGAGCCCGGGCGCCGCCAGCACCAGCGTCGCCACCAGCGCCGCCAGCAGCGCTCCCCCGAGCAGGACGGCCGCCTCGACCGAGACCCGGCCGGCCGCGATCGGACGGCGCCGCTTGACCGGGTGGCGGCGGTCCCGCTCACGGTCGGCGATGTCGTTGCCGACGTACACCAGCGAGGAGGCCAGGATGAACACCACCACGGCGATCACCAGGTCCGCCGCCGCCGACGGCCGCCACACCGCCGGGTCCACCAGCGGCAGCGGCACCACGAGCAGGTTCTTGGCCCACTGGTGGGGCCTGAGCAGGGCCAGCAGGTCGCGGGGACGCCCGCTCCTCGCTCCGCCGCGCGGGCCGGAGGGGACCGTGGCGGGCGGCGGTGGCAGCCCTAGCGAAGTTCCTGACACATCTACCTCCGGAAAGGGCGGGTCAGAAGAAGACCTTGGCGAGCGACAGCACACCCTGGCGCCATGGCTCGCGGCTGGTGCGGCCGGAGCCCCCGGCCGCGGCGTCATGGCGGTGCTCGCGCCACCAGCGGTAGGTGGACAAGATCGCGTCCTGGTTGGACAGCCTCGGCGTGAAGCCGAGGCGCTCGCGCGCCTTGTCGATGCTCACGTAGGAGTCGGCCAGCAGCTTGTGGAGCAGCCTGCCGTACACCGGGGACCAGCCGCGGCTCTCCAGGGCGGCCAGCACCCGAACCGCCGTGCGCGCCGGGACCGACACCACGCGCCTGCCGTGGCCGGCCGCGTCGAGCACCGCCTGGAAGTCCTCGCGGATCGTCGCGAAGCGGGCCGCTCCGAGGTTGTAGGTGTCGCCGGCCACCTCGGCGGGCGCCGCCAGGACCGTTGTTACCGCGTCGACCAGGTCGTCCAGCCCGAGCATCTGGATGCGGACGTCACCCTTGCCGAGAACGGGGAAGTTGCGTCCCTGCTCGGCCCACTCGAACAGCATCGAGAACAGGCCCATGCGGCCGGGGCCGAGGAAGGTCTTGGGGCGCAGCACGCCCACGCACATCCCGTCCGCCCGGTGCTTGTCCACCACCTCCTCCGCCTCGGCCTTGGCGGCGCTGTAGGTGTCCACCGGCTCGCGGGGGTGGTCCTCGGTGGTCGGCACGATCTTCGGCAGCCCGTACACGGCGGTGGAGGAGATGTGCACCACCCGCTCCACGCCGGCCCGCCGGGCGGCGGTCAGCACCGAGCGGGTGCCGTCCACGATGATCGACTTGATCTGCTCGGCGGGGTAGCTGGGCAGCGCCGCCGCGCAGTGCACCACCATCCGGGCCCCCGAGAAGGCCCGCACCATGGCGGGGACGTCGCGGACGTCGGCGGCGTGCGAGGTCAGGCCGGGCGCGCCGGCCAGTTCGCGGAGCTCGCGGAGTTCACGCAGGTCGCGCAGGTCGACGCCGGTGACCTCGCCGCCGTCTCGCAGCAGCCGGGACACCAGATTCGATCCCAGGATGCCGGCGGCGCCGGTGACGGCGACCGGGCCGCGCACGTTCGTCTCCCGGGACGCCGGGGCGGGGCGGGTGCCGGCGGCGACGCCGCCGTGGAGACCGGTGTTCACCACAGCGAGCTCACCTTCTGGCGCAGGAACCGGGACAGCAGGTGCGGCATGCCCTGCGCGAGGGTGGCGTCCAGCGCCGTGAGGACGCGCTCCATCTCGGCCGGCTCGGCCACCAGGGGCGGACCGATCACCATGGGGCTGTCGCCGTTGAGGGTGTAGTAGGCGTAGATGTCGTGGTCCCGGTAGAGCGCGTCGATCACCGAGCACGCGATCAGCTTGGTGCGCAGCATCGGGTCCTTCAGCGGAGGCAGCCGCCCGGCCAGGTCCAGGATCCTCGGGCCGCCGGTCAGGAACACTCCCCACAGCGCGCCGCATCCGGCGACGCCCGCGATCTCGTCGGGGTAGGTCTTGTGCAGGCGTTCCAGGCCGGGGCGCAGCACGCGGTCCAGCGCGCGGGCGCGCGCGGGGTAGTCGTCCTCCACGGCGATGTTGACCGCCTCGATCGCGGTGGCGGCCTCCTCCCCGAACCCGTAGTACGTGGTACTGGTGCTCTGGATCAGCGCGTCCGCCATGTTGTCGTACGCCTTGCGGAACAGCGGCTCGCGGGCGACGAAGGCCGAGATCGACGACTTGCCGCCGCCGAACGACTTGGAGGTCGTCACCACGTCCGGGATGAGGTCCTGATATCGCATGAAGTAGAAGAGGCTGCCGGTCTTGCCCCACCCGGTATAGATCTCGTCGAAGATCAGGACGATGTCGTTCTCCGTGCAGATCTCCCGCAGCCCGCGCAGGAACTCCTCGGAGCACCACCGCATCGTCGAGGCGCTGAAGGGCTCGATGAGCAGCGCGTACACGTCCCCCCTGTGCTCGCGCACCGCCGCGCGCACCGAGTCGAGGTCGTCGTAGCGGAAGGTCGCGACGCCGGGGATCGTCGGGAAGCTGAAACGGTTCTGGGTGCTGCCAGTGAGGCCGCCCGAGCCCAGCAGCTTGCCGTGGAAGCTGATGTCCGAGCGCAGGATCGTGCCGCGCCGGCCCCGGTGGTACTTGTAGGCCAGCTTGACCGCGCCCTCCACCGCCTCGGCGCCGGAGTTGGGAAAGAACGACAGGTTCAGGTCGCCCGGCAGCACCGCGGCCAGGTTGCTCCCCAGAGCCGCCAGGTAGGGGGAGAAATAGGTCTTGTGCACCTCCATGCGCCGCCGCTCCTGGAAGCGGGTGCGCGCGGCGAGGATGCGGGGGTGGTTGTGACCGTGGTTCAGCACGCCGACCCCGCCGGTGACGTCCAGCACTCGGCGGCCGTCCCGAAGGTACAGGTAGGCGCCCTCGGCGTGGTCGACCAACTCCCGGCCGAAGCCGAAGGAGGTCATCAGCGATACCTGGCTGCGGTTGACGTGCCGCCGGTACATCTCGTGCACCTGGCTCATGTCCAGTTGTTCGGCTTGTTCGACGGAAAGGAGTTCGGACATGTCTTCCTCTCTGTGGTCTCCGCACGGCCGGCGACGACGCGGGAGGCACAACCCGCACCGCCGGAGGCGGCCGGGAGCGGGCGTGACGAGCCCGGGCATGCTCGCGCGCCCGCTCCGGCTCCGGGCCGCAGCGGCCTGTCAGGGGTTTGGACCTGTCGCGAACGCGTGGGCGTCCCATACCCATGGGTCGGCGCGTTCGGCGCGTCCGGCGATCGGCGCACCGTGCCGCACCGGCGCCGATCTCGTTGCTCTCTCCGGACACGGACAGCATCGCCCGCGGCCGCGCGGAAGCGGGAGAGGCGATCGCTCGCCCGATGGACCTCCCCATTCGATCTTCATGGTGACCCGCCGGACCTGTCTGCCCGGCCACCCCCGCCCGCCCCGGACGGGCATACCCGAACGGTCATCCCCCGCGCGCCCCGGACGGACATGCCCGGACGGTCATCCCCGCGGGTCTGGACGGACATGACCGAGCGGTCACTCCCCTGGCCGCCCGCACGGGCATACGCGAACGGCCACCCCCGCCCCGCGGGAGTGGCCGTCCGTTGACGCGGAGGCGGTCAGCCGGCCTGGTCCAGCCGGCGGCGGTGCTCCTCGGGCAGCACGAGCGCCACCCCGGCCAGCGCCTCCTCCAACTGGCCGACGCCGCTCACGCCCACCACCGGCGTGACGGCCGGCGTGCCGCCGGTGAGCCATGCCAGGACCACCTGGTTGCGGGTCACGCCGAGTTCCTCGGCCACCTGCGACAGCGCCGCCATGCGGAGCGCATTGCCGGGGTGGTCGTAAGCCTGCGGCAGCGGGCGGTCCTCACGTGCGTAGTAGCCGTTCAGCAACGTGGTGTAGCCCCAGAGCTCCATGTCCGGGTGGGTGTCCACGTAGTCCAGGACCTCCTCGGTGACCCAGCCGAAGCGGTGGTTCTGGTCGGGCACCGGCGAGTCGGGCCGAGGTCGCAGATAGGAGTGGCGCAGTTGCAGCGCCGTGTACCCCGCCCAGCCGTGGTCCTCGGCGACGCGCCGTGCGCGCTCCACGCGCCAGACGGCGTGGTTGGAGGCCCCGAGCCGACCGGCCGTCCCGGACTCCACCAGCTCGGCGAACCCCCGCGCGGTCTCCTCCAGGGCGACCGAGCGGTCCTCCATGTGGGCCCACAGCATGTCGACCCGCTCGACGCCCAGGCGCCGCAGGCTGCCCTCGACCGCCGTCTTGATCGCCGGGGCGGACAGTCCTTCCCGGTTGGCGGGCCAGTCGCCGCCGTCGGAGGGCTCGGCTCCGACCTTCGTGCTGATGGACACCCGGTCGCGCGCGCCCGGGCGGGCCGCCAGCCAGCGGCCGATGATCCGCTCGCTCTGCCCGCCGAAGCCACTGGAGTGCGCCCAGAACGAGTAGCAGTCCGCCGTGTCGACCAACGTGCCGCCGACCGCCACGAAGCGGTCCAGCAGCTCGAACGAGCCCCGCTCGTCGAGGCGGGTGCCGAAGTACATGGTGCCCAGCGCCAGGTTCACCTGCGGCATGAGACGCTCCTCACTCGGTCGTGACTCGAAGTCAGGTTCGGCAGGCGAGTCTGGCAGCCCGCGCGCGGATGTGTCGATCCCGCGGGGACCGCGCACCCGGCGGCCGGGACGTCGAGACCACGGCCCGGCCGCAGGCGCGGGGTGGCGCCTCAGTCGGGGGCGGTCCGGACGAGCTGGGCGGCCTGCAGTACGACCTGGGCAGCCACCTGGTCGACCAGGCGCTGCGGTTCCTCGGCCCGGTCACCGACGTGTACCCCGAGACCGACGTGCGGAGGGCCGGGGCGCGAGCCTTCTGGGCACTGTCCCACTCACGGCGGTCGGGCACCGTGGCCGGCCTGCCGTAGCGGTGTCGCCCGGCGTGCGCGCGGCGAGTACGGGGCAGGCGACGGGGGCCGCGGAGGTCCAGGGCCGTCATCGGGGTCGCCTCCTGGTGCCGGTGCGGTTCGCTTGCGGGGGGCCTGCGGTGGCACATCGATCGCACTCATGATCGGATCGGGGCCGACCTTCGGAACTATTGTTCTGTAATCGATCCATCATTTACAGTTACGATCAGGTTGATGGTTCGTCGGCGGCCGGAGCCAGAGCTGATCCCCTTCGGTGATCGGCCGGTGATTCCGGTGACCCCCCGGAGGCGAAAAGGACGTGCCCGCACCACGTAAGAGCACCGATCGATACAGGTCGATGGCGCACTATTTCGGGGCGCTCATCCGGCATCTCCGCGATTCGTACCAGCTGCGTGTTGGCGAGCCGCTGATGG
Organism: Sphaerisporangium sp. NPDC004334; assembly: GCF_053602655.1. Classification (NCBI taxonomy): domain Bacteria; kingdom Bacillati; phylum Actinomycetota; class Actinomycetes; order Streptosporangiales; family Streptosporangiaceae; genus Sphaerisporangium; species Sphaerisporangium sp. NPDC004334. The sequence continues at coordinate 127,510 of NZ_JBSGDZ010000009.1, read as the reverse complement.
TCGCCCAACTATCGGCCAGGACGAACCCAGAGGGCTCTTCCACTGTCCGATTGGCTGCAGCCGACGTCTTATCCTGGTCCACTAGGAAGGTCGCGGCAGGGCGAAAAGCCACCGATCCGTAGTCAACCTGACCAGCGCCCTACGGCCGTTCTGCCTTACTGGTGCCCCACTGCAAACCCCCTTGATAATCGCCCAACCACTCGATGTGACGACGTTTACACCCGCCCCACCGCCACGCCAAGCGCTTCCGGCCAAACGACCAGGGATCGACCACTCCTCGGCGTTACGCCCGAAGAGCGCGACGATGGCGACCGGCGTCCCGGGGAAAATCTTCGAAGAAATCCGGGAGGAGGTGTCGGATCGGGTCGGGGGCGTTCGTAGCAGGGGTGAGGCCGCCCACAAGGGGCGGCGCCCAGGCGAAGGAAGTGTGATCATGAAGCTGACGACCATGACCCAGGTCACCATCGATGGAGTGACGCAGGGAAACGGCGGCGCCTCGGATGAGGACCGCAGGAACGGGTTCGAGCGCGGCGGATGGGCCCTGGGGGCGGGTGACGACGAGACCAGGGCGTTCATCACGCAGACCTACGAGCGCGCCGAGGCGTTCCTGTTCGGCCGGCGCACCTACGAGTTTTTTTCCACCTCGTGGGGATCGAACGACGAGATGCTCGCGCATCCCATCGGCGTGGCCCTGAACAAGGCCCCTAAGTACGTCGCCTCGACCACGCTCACCGAGCCGCGCTGGGCGGGCACGACCGTTCTCCTCGGTGACCTCGCGGCGGCCATCAGGGACTTGAAGGCCAAGCCCGGGGGCGAGCTGCAGGTGCACGGCAGTGGCATCCTGACCCGGTGGCTGCTGGCGAACGACCTGGTCGACGAGATGACGCTGATCGTGGTCCCGGTGATCCTCGGCCAGGGCCAGAGGCTGTTCCCGGAGACCGGTCCGGATCGCGCGCTCGACCTGGTCGAGTCGCGGGTCGACTCGAAGGGCGTGATGACCCAGGTGTACCGGCCGGCCGGGCGTCCGCGGTATGCGACGGCCTGAAGTCCCCACCACCGAACCACGCCGTCCTGACTCCACAGGAGACGATCTTCAGATGAAGTACCTGGCTTCCGTGATCGATGACAAGGGCGATCCCGGCAGTGCGGATCGGATGCCTGCCATCAGCGAGTTCAACGAACGGCTGATCGCCGAGGGCTACTGGGTGTTCTCGGGCGGACTCGCGGACACCGACGCGGCCACGGTCATCGACAACCGGGGCGAGGAGGCGGTGTTCAGCGACGGGCCGTTCGTGGGGGACGACAAGCACAAGGAGGCTCAGATGCTGCACGATGGCGCCCCGCCTGAGCCGCTTGGCGCCATCGACGACGACCGGCTCCGGCTGATCTTCACCTGCTGTCACCCGGCGCTGGGGGGGAAGCGCGGGTGGCGTTGACGCTGCGCATGGTCGGCGGTCTGACCGTGCCCGAGATCGCCCGCGCCTTCCTGGTGCAGCGGACCACCATGGAACAGCGCATCACCCGCGCGAAGGCCAAGATCAAGGCGACTCGCATCCCCTATCGGATGCCGTCCGCCGACGACCTGCCGGCGCACGTCTCCGGCGTCCTGGCCGTCCTGTTCCTCGTCTTCAACGAGGGCTACCTGGCCAGCGGCCCCGACACCGATCCCCTGCGACACGACCTGGCCGCCGAGGCGATCCGGCTCACCCGGCTGGTCCGCGTGCTCTTGCCGCAGGACGGGGAAGTGGCCGGCCTGCTGGCGCTGATGCTGCTCACCGAGGCCCGCCGCCCCGCCCGGGTCTCGGCCGACGGCGAACTGGTCCCGTTGGCCGAGCAGGATCGCGGCGCCTGGGATGCGGAACTGATCGCCGAAGGTCACCGGCTGGTGCGCGAGCGCCTGGTCGCCGCTGCGGCCGGGGTGGCTCCGGGTCGCTACCAGATCCTCGCCGCGATCAACGCGGTGCACACCTCCGCCCGTGACATCCGCGACACCGACTGGTCACAGGTCCTGGCCCTCTACGACCAGCTCGCCCACCTCGACCCCTCGCCGATCATCGCACTCAACCGGGCCATCGCCGTGGCCGAGCTCGACGGGCCGGAGGTGGCGCTGGCCATCGTCGACCGCCTCGCCGAGGCGCTGGCCGGCTATCACGCCTACCACGCCACCCGCGCCGACCTGCTACGCCGGCTCGGCCGAAGCCACCAGTCACGCAAGGCCTACGACCGCGCCATCGACCTGGCGGGCAACACCGGCGAAACCGCCTACCTCACCCGCCGCCGCGGCCAACTGCGATAGCGCCCGCGTTCGAAAAGCGAGGGCAGAAAAGGCCTCGCCTGCGCGAAAGGCCCTGCATCCGGTACCGGGGTACAGGTTTACCATCCGAGGTATGAGGAACCGGATCCCCCTTGACCAGGTGTGGGTGCCGTCGGCGTGTACGTTGCCGACCGCTGAGCAGCCGCTGCGCGTGGCCGAGTTCGACGCCCTCTTCGCCGAGACCCTGCAGGCCGTGCGGCGCGAGAGTTCCACCCGGCTGGGGCTGGAGCTCCGCTTCGCTCCCGAGCACGCGGGGCGGGCGGCTGAGCTGGCGGCGCGGGAGAACGGCTGCTGCTCGTTCTTCACTTTCACGGTGACCGTCGCCGCGGGCGGCCTGACGCTGGCGGTGGCGGTCCCGGCCGAGCACGCCCCGGTGTTGGACGCGCTGCAGGCCCGCGCCGAGGCCGCGATCACCTCGCCCGCCCCGCCCTCCGCTGACTTCGGGACGGGCCGACCGGTGGGAGGCGGTGCGTGAAGCAGTACCTCCACATCGCGACCGTCGCGACAGGCAGAGCGGTGGCAGGCCGTATCTGCGCAGCGGGCAGGTGGCCGAACTCGCCGGGGTCAACCCGCAGACGTTGCGCTACTACGAGCGGCGGATCGCCGAGGTGGAGACGAGGATCGCCGACCTGACCACCATCCACACCGCGCTGACCGCCGTGGTGGCGGCCGGCTGCGACAGCCTGACCGATTGCACCTGCCCCGGCTGCCCGCTCCCGTTCGTCGATCTGGCCGACGACCACCCCCCGAAGGAGAACTGATCACGTGAGCATCTGCCCTGATCACCGCGAGCCGGTCACGGTATCCCTGAGTGAGTCACGGTATCCCTGAGTGAGAACGGCGGACCGCCCCGTCGGAGCAAGGTCGGCAACAGGGAGCGCCGTTGGCGCGTATCCGCTCCCTGCCAAAACGTAGTCGCACCTGCGCCCTGGCGGTCGTGAATCGGCGCCGGGAGTGCCTTGCTCGTCCGTGTCCGCCGGACGCCGGCCACGGGTCAGCCCGAGACCTCCGCCTCGCGACTAGACGTCGTCGAACTTTTTCGTGCATCGAATTCACATGTGTTCTAATGGACTTAAGTGAACACTGAACCGATGGAAGGACGCGTATCGTTATCACCCCCGTCACGCATCTGGACGAGTTCCGTACCCGCGCGTCGCGGGCCGGGCGGCGGGCACGTCGGCTGGAGCAGCAGGCTTCGCTGCGGCACGGTCGGGCCATGCACCTGGTCGACATCGAGAATCTCGTGGGCTCGACCCGGCCCACGACCTGCCACGTCCGGAAGGTGATGACGATCTACGAGTCGCTGGTGCCCATAGGGGCCGGCGACCAGTACGTCGTGGCCGTCAACCACACCGCGCTGCTACCGGTCGGCATCGCCTTTCACGGAGTACGACTACTCGCCCGCTCCGGCCGCGACGGCGCCGATCGGGCGCTGGTCGAGTCGTCCACACGGGTGATCCGGCGGCCATGCCGCTGATCGCGGCCACACGCGTATCCCCAGCAATCCGCGCGCTGGGCCGGAGCCACTCAGGGGGTGGTCGCCGCCGCTATGAAGATCGGTACGGCCGCGAACAGCCGGTCGGCGCGGGCGCGTTCCCGCTGGTCGGCGATCCACCCGTCCGCCTGGGCAGGTGTGATCGCGCCGCGCTCGCAGCAGACCTCGGCGAGCCGGGTGAGCACCGGCAGGAACGAGCCGTCCATGAACACCTCCGTGTGCACCTCCACCGACACGTCGCGGAAGCCGGCGTCCAGCAGCAAGTTGCGGTGCTGACGAGCGGCCCGCGGCGACGCCACCTGGTCGGCGCGTTTCCGCACGATGGTGCGGGTGAGCTCCGGATCGGTGGAGTCGATCACCAGCGTGTCCCAGTCCTGCCCGCACAGTACGACGCGCCCGCCCGGAGCGAGAACGCGTCGCGCCTCGGCAAGCGCCCGCCCCGGGTCGGCCAGCGTGTGGATGACCTTGTCGGCCCGGTAGCCCTCGATCTCCCCGTCCTCGAACGGCAGGGCATTCGCGTCGCCGACGCGGAACTCGACGTACGGCCAGCGCTGCCGGGCCAACGCGATCATCTGCTCGTCAACGTCGACCCCCACCGCCCGTGCGCCCCGATCCGCCAGTTCGGCGACGGCCCGCCCGGCACCGGAGCCGACGTCGACCACGAGCGCGCCCGCGGCGGCACGCAGCAGTTCGTACGAGCGGGCGCGTAGCGCGGCGGCGCCGGGACTTCGCTCGACGGCGTCGAGTTGAGGGATGAGGGCCGCGATCGCTTCGTTGGACATGCGCGCCATGATGCGACTTAATGCCGACATGAAGTCAAGCGCGACCATGAGCATCGGCGAAGTGGCCGGGCACTTCGGCCTGGCCACGCACGTCCTGCGCCACTGGGACTCCATGGGCCTGCTCTCGCCCGCGCGCGCGACCGGAGGTCGCCGCCGATACGGCCCCTCCGACCTTCATCGGGTCGCGGCCATCCTGGTCGGCAAGGAGGCGGGGCTGACCCTTACCGACATCCGCGACATGCTGACGACCACCGACATCGAGAAGCGCCGAGAAACCCAGCGCCGCCAACGCGATGAACTGATCCGGCGAATAGCGAAGATGCAGGCTGCCCTCAACCTCATCGAAGGCGGCCTGACCTGCGAGTACGAGGACATCACCGCGTGCCCCAACTACCAGTCGCTGGTCGCCGACCGACTGGGCCCGCACACCGCCGGACGCCGTGGCTCAAGGCCCGATGGTCTATCACCTTGGGTGCGGCCGTGATCGGCCTGCTCATCTTCGCGGCCCTGCGTATCGTCGCAACCCCAGATTCGCCCGGGAACGCGACCTAGCTGGCATGGCACGCGTTTCGCAACCGGCGTTCATCCGCCAACAGGAAGTCCCTCACCCTGTCGCTGACCGCGCGCACGGTAAGCGGCCGACACTGCTCCTCTCGACCAGAGCGATCGGCCTACTGCCACAATTCGCGGATCATCCTGAAATCGAGGGAATACCTGATGTTCGACCGGACCGACATGGGCGATTGCGGCCCGATCACCTGGACGACACCGACGCCCACCGCTTCTAAGACGGCACCGATCACCTCGGTCGTTGTCACGTATGTGATCTGACTTCAGGCTCCGTATCGACAGTTCGGGCCGCTACGACTGGAAATGCGCGATCGGCTCGGCGAAGCCACACACTAATTCGGCCGCCAGGCTCGGTAATGCGCCTGTTTGCGAGTACCGGGCGGAAGGTGATCGGTCGCGGGACCAGGGGCGGAGGGGGCGCGGCGCTGTCGGTGGTGCGGGGTCAGTCGAGCAGGCGGGAGCGCAGGGCGGTGGAGTCATCGGGGGTCCAGCCGTTGCGGGCGAGCCAGCCGAGCGGGCCGTCGTCCCTGGTCTCCAGCATCTGCAGGAAATGGTCCATGTACTCAGGGCGGGGCAGGTGGCTGTCGGCCGGGCGGGAGTCCAGGTCGTCGCGGTAGGTGTCGCTGGCGCGCAGGCGGGCGAGGATGGCCTCCATGCGCTCGCCGGTCGCCGCGTAGTCGGCCACGATGGCGTCGCGGGCGACCCCGGCCACCGACAGCGCGAGCGCGCAGACCACGCCGGTGCGGTCCTTGCCGGCCGCGCAGTGGACGAGGGCCGAGCCGTCGCCGTACGCCAGCACGCGCAGGGCGGCGAGCACCGAGTCGGGCCGGTCGAGCAGGTAGGCGTAGTAGAACCCGAGCACCCTGATCTCGGCGCGTTCCTCGTTCCTGGTCTGCCAGGGCAGCACGCGGTCGCCTTCGATGCGGGGACGCGCGCGGCCGTCCGGCCCGTTTCCGGCGCCCGCGGCCGTGCCCTCCACGGGGTCGGCGTCCTGGGCAGGGGTGTCGGCCTCGACGTCGGTGTGGCGGCCGCCCTCGGGGAACAGGGTGAGGTGATGGATGCTCACCTCGGGCACCCGGGTCAGCGGGCCGGGGCCTTCCAGCTCGACCTCGGCGGAGGAGCGCAGGTCGATCACGTCGCGCAGCTTCAGCTCGCCGACGAGCCGCTGCACGTCGGCGTCCGTCAGTCCCTGCAGGTTGTCCGAGCGCATCACCCGCCCGAACCGCGTCGTCCGGCCGTCGATCGTGGGGAGACCTCCGAGGTCTCGCACGTTCACGGCGCCGTCAAGGGCTATCCACCTCGTTAGTTCATTCATCACATCCAACCCTATATGCGCTATATGTCCGCGCGAAGAAGGCGACGGGGGCAGAGTGTCAAAAGAACATGTCCGTTACGTGGCGGCTGCCATCGTGACGCCGGCCCGCGCGTGATGTAAAGGAGCGGGCCCTTCCGGGGTCCGCACCCCCCGGAGCCGGGGGCTTGCCGGCTCAACCGCCTGCCCCGAAGGAGGTCATGGTGGACACATCCGCGCCCTTCCCCCGGCTCGTGCTCGACCCGGCGCTGCCCGCCGAGGTCGCCGCCACCCTGCGGACCAGCCCGGACGCGCTCCACGCGGTGCGCGCGGGGGCGGCGCCCCGGCCCTGCGCCCCGAACCCCGCCCTGGTCTGCGCCGTCACCGTGCTGCTGCTGCTCGCCCTCGCGCTGACCGGCCCGTGGGGCATGATCGCGCTCGGCGCCGCCGTCACCGGCCTCGGCGGCGCCCAGGCCCTCGCGGGCGACCCGAAACTGCGCGAGGCCCGCCGCCGGCTGCGCGTGGCGCACCGGCACGCCGGCCGGTACATCCTTCCCGAGGACCTGGACGAGCGATGCGGCGAACTGCTGGCCAGGGCCCAGCGGGCGGTCGCGGAGGTGCTGGAGTCCAGGGTCAACCGTGACGGCCTGCTGGACACGATCGCCAACACCGTGACCCTCCCCTCGGAGCTGTGGCGGCTCGGCGTGCGGCTGGCCGACCTCACCCGGACCCGGCGCGAGCACGAGCGCATCGTCCCCAGGGACGTGCCGGCCGACATCGCCGGGATGTTCGCACCCTACGACGAGGTGCTCGAACGGGCGCACCGCTCGCTGGCCGCCCGCGTGGAGTCCTTGGAGGACTACGCCCGCGAGGTACGGCGGGCCGACGCGGTGTACCGGGCCTACCGGCAGCTCGGGGTGCTGCGGGAGCGCACCCCGGACTATGAGCGGCTGCTGGCGGAGACCGCCGAGGACGAGACGGCGCTGCCCGCCATGGAGGGGCTGAGCGGGCAGGCCCACGAGGTGGAGCGGGTCTTCCGCAGCAGCATCGAGGAGGCCCGGCGGGCCGGCACCCATCTCCTCCTGCTTTCCGCCGCATGACGGGAATGCGATGTAACGCGCCATGCGTCCGCTATAAACCCTGAAAGTCCATTTCGTCGGCAATAATCCATGAAAGGTGGCTTACGCCCGCCACGGAAACGGTCCTGTAACCGGTTCGGGCAGCCGGTTCATGTGCGCGTAATCGAGCCGCCCGAAACGCCATGATTCGGCCATGCCACTCAAATCCCGGCCTTTCACCAGCAATTGCGCAAGACAATGGAACTCCCCTTTAATCTCCACTGGACCGATGTCCGGCGCGCACCGCCCGGCACCAGAACACGGGAGGGAGAAGGGTGATCCGTCATGACCGCGCTCATCGAGGTCCGTGACGCGAGCGTCCGCTACCTCTCGACCGGTCAGACGGCGCTCCGCGGAGCCGGCCTGACCGTGAGCCCCGGCGACCTGGCCCTGGTCAGCGGCCCGTCCGGCTGCGGCAAGAGCACCCTGCTCCGCCTGGTCAACGGCCTCATCCCGCACTCCTACCGCGCCGAGGTGACCGGCGAGGTCCTGGTCGGCGGCCTGCCCGTCCCTGGCCGCACCATCCGCGAGCTCTCGACCGTCGTCGGCACGATGCTCCAGGACCCGCGCAAGCAGATCGTCGGCACCACCGTGGCCGCCGAGATCGCCTTCGGGCCGGAGAACCTGGGCCTCCCCCGCGGCGAGATCCGCGAGCGGATCGCCGAGGTCGCCGGCCGCGTCGGCATCGGCCACCTGCTCGACCGCGCCACCGCCGGGCTCAGCGGCGGCGAGCTGCAGATGGTCGCCTTCGCCGGCGTGCTGGCGATGCGGCCGAAGGCGGTCGTCGTGGACGAGCCGCTGGCCAACCTCGACCCGGCGGCCGGCCTGCGCCTGATGCGCGAACTGCGCAGGTTCGCCGACGGGGGCGGCGCGGTCGTCGTCGTCGAGCACCGCGTCGAGGAGATCCTGGAGTTCTCCCCCACCCAGGTGCTCTACCTGGAGGAAGGCGCCCCCCGCTACCAGGGCCCGGTGGAGGGCTTCCTGCGCGTGGCCCCGGTCGGCCACGTCAAGCTGCCCTTCGCCACACTGGTGTCGCGCGCCGCCGAGCTGCCCGCCGTCCCCGAACCGCCGGAGCGTACGGCCGCCACGACGACCCCCCGGCTGGAATACCGCGGGGTGAGCCTCGGGTACGGCGAGCGCACGGTGCTGTCGGGCGTCGACCTCGCGCTCGGCCCGTGCGAGCGGGTCGCCGTCCTCGGCCCGAACGGCGCCGGCAAGTCGACCTTGCTGCGCGCCGCCGTCATGCTCATCACGGCCTCGCGCGGCGAGGTGCTGGTGGACGGCTCCCCCGTCGCCGAGCGCTCGGTGAAGAACCTGGCCACCACCTTCGGCTACGTGTTCCAGAACCCCGGCCAGGCCCTGTTCAGCGCCACCGTCGGCCAGGAGCTGGCGTTCGGCCCGCGCAACCTCGGCCGTGACCCCGAGGAGATCGACGCCGACGCGCGCGCCGCGCTGCGCGCCGTTCTGCTGGACGACGAGAAGGACATCATGGACCGGCCGCCGCGCACGCTGTCGTTCGGCCAGCAGCGCCGCCTCACCGTCGCCCTCGCTCTGGCCATGCGGCCGCGCACGCTGATCCTGGACGAGCCCACCGCCGGGCAGGACCTGCGCACCACGACCGAGTTCATGGGCCACGCGCTCGCCGCCCCGAGCGTGGAGAGCCTGTACTTCATCACCCACGACGTCGATCTCGCCCTCACCTACGCCGACCGGATCATCGTCGTGGACCAGGGCGGCGTCGCCGCCGACGCCTCCCCGGCCGAGCTGGCCGCCGAAGGCGCCCTCTGGTCGCGGGCGGGCCTGGCGGCGACCAGCCTGGTGGCCGCGGTGCGCGACCACCTGCCCGGCTCGGGGGCGATCGCCCATCCCTTCGACCTGGCCCGCCGGGTCTCCCTCCTCACCCCTTCCCCCTCTTCCCCCACGGAAGGAACCACCCCCTCATGACCACAGACGCAACCACCCCGCGAGAGCCCGTCTTATCGATCTCCTCCCGGACGGTCGTCTTCGGCGCGGTCGGCGCGGCGCTGTACGGCGTGCTCGGCCTGTTCAGCTTCCTGATCCCCGGCACGCAGGCCGTCACGGTGCGGCCCGCGTTCGCGCTGGTGCCGTTCTTCGGCAAGCGCTTCGGCGTGATCGCCGGCTTCTTCGTCGGCTTGGTGGGCAACGCCATCATCGACCTGATCTCCGGGTACGGGCTGACGTACTGGAACTGGAGCGTCGCCAACGGCCTGGTCGGCGCCTTCGCCGGGCTGTTCTTCGCCTACCTGCCGCCGATCGCCGGCGAGGCGCTGCGCCTGGTCGTCACCGCGCTCGGATCGGTGCTGGCCACCGCCATCGGCCTGCTGTTCGTGTTCACCGACATCTGGGTGCAGAACATCGACGTCTCGACCGTCATCTCGATCAACTACGTCCCCGCGCTGATCGCCGACGCCATCGCCGTCGTCATCCTCACCCCCGCGCTGGACGCCATCTGGGAGCCGCTGTCCAAGCGGACCGGACGGTAACCGGGTGGACGTCACGCCGCGTTACCTGGGCGCGGGTTCTTTCCTGAGCCGCCGCGATCCGCGGGTGCTCCTGCTGGTTCCCGTGTTCTACATCGTGGCCGTGGCGGGAGTCGACGACCTGCGCGCCGTGCTGGCGTGCACGGCGGCCGCCCTGCTGTACTACCGCGCCGCGGGCATCCCGTGGCGCGGTGTGCGGGCCAACTGGGCGTTCATGCTCACCGTCACCACGGTCCTGGTCCTGGTGAACAGCGTCCTGACCTCGTCCATCAGCCGCGGCGGCGGCACCGGCGAGGTGCTGTTCACCGTCCCGCTCACCCATACCCCCATCACCTGGGCCGCCCTGTCGTACGCCGCCACCACCCTGGTCCGCTACATCTCGCTGGCCATGGTGAGCTTCCCGGTGGCGTTCAACATCGCGCCCTCGGACTTCGGGGTGGCCTTCGCGCGGCTCGGGCTGTCGCAGCGGCTGGCCTACGGGGTGGACCTGACCTTCCGGTTCCTGCCCTCCACCTGGGCGAGCCTGCACGAGACCATCGACGCCCAGCGCATCCGGGGGTACGAGCACAGCCGCAGCCGCAACCCGGTGCGGCGGCTGCTGGCGCTGCGGCCGGTGGTCATCCCCCTGACGGTGAACGCGCTGATCGACGCGGAGGACACGGTGAACGCCATGGACCTGCGCGGCTTCGGCGGCCGGCACCGCACCTGGATGCGCGAGCTGGCCTTCGACCGCGTCGACCTGCTGGTCCTGGCCGGCTTCGCCGCCATGACCGCGGTCATGGTCACCGCCAAGATCCTCGGCCTGACGGGCACCGTATGGGCGCCGTGATCCACTCCGCGCCGCTCCTGCTCCCCATCGCCCGCCCGCCGATCCGCGACGGCGCCGTGGCCGTGCGGGACGGCCGGGTGCTGGCGACCGGCCAGCGGCGCGAGATGCTGACCGCCCATCCGGGCGCGCAGGAGCTGCGCTGGCCGGGCATGGTCGTGGCCGGGCTCGTCAACGCGCACACCCACCTGCAGTTCACCCGCATGGCGAAGGTCGGCGCGCGCGTGTACGGCTCCTTCGAGGAGTGGTCCACCACCTTCGACGCGGTCTACTTCTCCTCCGGCGGCGCCGACTGGGCGGCCAGCGCCCGCGAGGGGGCCCGGCTCGCGCTGCGCCACGGCACCACGGCCGCCGCCGACGTGGTCACCGACATCGAGGCGATGCCGGTGCTGCACCAGACGGGGCTGGCCGGAGTCTCCTACCTGGAGGTGCTCGGCGACACCGACGAGAGCTGGGCCGGGACCGGCCGCGAACACCTGACCTCCACGGTGCGCGAACTGCGCGGCGCCGGGGACGCCCCGCGCGCGGGGCTCGTCGGGCTGGCCCCGCACGCCCCCTACACCCTGGACACCGGCGTGCTCGCCGACCTCGGCGTCCTGGCCCGCAGGTACGGCCTGCGCCAGCACATCCACCTGCTGGAGTCGGCCCACGAACGCGAGTACACGGTCTCGGGCACCGGGCCGATCGCCCGCCTGGTGCGCGACCTCGGCTTCGACTTCGAGATCCTGCGCGCGGGCGGCACCGGGCAGGGGCCGGTCGACTTCCTGGACGCCCTCGGCCTGCTCGGCCGGCGCTGCCACGTCGCGCACGGCGTCCACCTGGACGCCGCCGAGCGGGCGCTGTTGCGCGAGCGCGGGGTGAGCGTCGCGCTGTGTCCCCGCTCCAACCGCACCCTCGGCCTGGACGGACCGCCGATCGCGGCCCTGCTGGAAGAGGGCTCCCCGATCGCCGTGGGCACCGACTCGCTGGCCTCCAGCCCGTCGCTGGACCTGCTGGAGGACGTGCGGCTGCTGCACCAGCTCGCCCGGCGGCAGGGATACCGCGGCCAGGACCTGCCGCGCCGCCTGGTGGAGGCCGCCACCGCCGGCGGCGCCCGCGCGCTCGGCCTGGACGAGGGCCCAGGACGCATCGGTGTCCTCGCGGCGGGCTCGCGCTGCGACTTCGCCGTCTTCCCGCTCGATCCCGGCGAACGCGACCCCTACCTCGCCCTGATCCAGGACGGGCCGGGAAGTTGCGTCGCGACGGTGACCGGCGGCGACCCGTCCGGACGGGTGCACCTGGCCGGCTCGGCCCAGGAGCGGCGCCATGGGCACTGACCTCGCCGCGATCTCCACGAAAGTGCGCGCGGCATTCCCCCGAAGGCCTCCCGTAGGCCTCCACGCAAGGCGCGGAGACATGGCTTCCCAGAATCGCACCATTCGCTTCAAGTTGTACTCGCTGCTCAGCCTGCCGATCGTCGCGCTCATCCTGCTCTGGGTCGTGATGACCGCGCACCTCGTGGGCGTCTTCTTCGACCTGCGCAGGGCGGTCACGCTGTTCGACCAGGTGGCCACCCCCGCCGGAGTGCTGGCCGACCACGTGCAGCAGGAGCGCCAGCTTTCGGCGATCTTCCTCAGCGGCAGCGCCCCGGACGGCGGGCGCCTGTCGGCCGCGCGCGAGCAGACCGACCTGGCCGCGCGGCTGTTCCACCAGCGGTCCACCTCGCTGGAGGGGCAGTCGGCGACCGGGCCGGAGGTGGTGCAGAGCCTCGCGGAGCTGGAGAGGCAGTTGCTGAGGCTCAGCTCGGTGCGCCAGGACGTCGACGGCCGCACGCTGAGCCGCCTGTCGGCCATCCAGGAGTACACCAAGATCCAGGATGCGCTGTACCAGATGTACGACCAGCTGATCACCGTGCCCGACCTGACGCTGTACCGCAAGTCCAACGGGCTGCAGACCATCGCCAGGTCCCGCGAGCTGCTGTCCCAGGAGGACGCCCTGCTGTCGGGGGCCATCCAGCAGAACTCGCTCGGCGACGAGGAGCGGCGCGTCTTCGCCGACATGGTGTCCGGGCGCCGCCTGCTGCTCGCCCGGGGGGCCGAGGCCCTGGACGCCGAGCTGCGCCGCCCCTACGACGACCTGGTGGCCTCGGCCGACTACAAGCGGCTGACCACCATGGAGAACCAGGTGATCTCGCGGGGCGGGCCCCCCGCGCAGGCGGCCGCCTGGCAGCCGCTCGCCGGCACGCTGGGGTCACGGCTCGACCAGCTCGCCACCGACCGCGCGACGCTGCTGAACACCCGCACCGACGCCACGGCCTCGGGCATCATCGCGCAGATCGTCGTCGCCGCCGGCCTCGGCCTGGTCGCCATCCTGCTGGCCGTCGTGCTGTCGGCCCGGTTCGGGCGCGGCCTGGCCCAGGAGCTGGCCGACCTGCGCAGCGCCGCCATCGACCTGGCGGACGTGCGGCTCCCCCGGGTCGTGGCCAAGCTGCGCGAGAGCCAGCCGGTCGACGTCGAGAGCGAGGCGCCGCCGATCCTCGCCACCGGCACCACCATGGAGGTGCAGGACGTCGCCCAGGCGTTCACCACCGTGCGCCGCACCGCCGTGGAGGCCGCCGTCGGCCAGGCGGAGCTGCGCAAGGGGGTCAGCCTGGTCTTCCGCAACCTGGCCCGGCGCAACCAGTCGCTGCTGCACCGCCAGCTCACCCAGCTCGACGGGATGCAGCGCAAGACCAGCGCGCCCGACGCGCTCGCCGACCTGTTCCGGCTGGACCACCTGACCACCCGCATGCGCCGCCAGGCGGAGGGCTTGATCATCCTGTCCGGCGCCCCCGCGGGGCGGGCCTGGCGCAAGCCCGTGCCGATGCACGACGTCGTGCGGGGCGCGGTCGCGGAGGTCGAGGACTACACGCGGGTCACCGTGCTGCCCATGTCGGACGCCTCGCTGATCGGCACGGCCGTCGCCGACGTCATCCACCTGCTCGCGGAGCTGATCGAGAACGCCACGGTCTTCTCCCCGCCCAGCACCCGGGTCAACATCCGCGGGGAGCTGGTCGGCCGGGGCTTCGTCGTCGAGGTGGAGGACCGCGGCCTCGGCATGGGCGAGGAGGACCGCGCCGAGCTCAACCGGCGCCTGGCCAACCCGCCCGAGTTCGACCTGGCCGACAGCGACCGGCTCGGCCTGTTCGTGGTCAGCCAGCTCGCCGAGCGGCACAAGGTCAAGATCACGTTGCGCCGCTCCCCGTACGGCGGCACCACCGCCGTCGTCCTGGTGCCGCACGAGCTGATCATCACCACGGCCGACGACCTGCCCCCGGACCCCGACCACGAGCCGGAGACCCGCCACGCGCCGGACGCCCGCCACGCGCCGGCGCCCGAGCCCGGCCATCTCATGTGACCGGGACCGGGCCCGGCCATCTCACGTGACCAGGACCGGGCCCGGCCATCTCACGTGACCGGGAAAGGGCCGGGCGATCGTCGGTGATCATCGGCCGGAGCCGCGGGCGGCCCGGCGGGTGATCAGGAGCGGGCGCCGTCGAGGCGGCCCTCGGCGAGGAGGGCGGCGAGGTGGGGCAGGTCGTCGATCACCAGGTCGGCGGCGGCCGCCTCGGGGCGGTCGGCGTGCAGGTGGCCCCACGGGCCGCGGCGGAACAGGGCGGTGCGCAGACCGGCCTCGCGGGCCGGGAGCACGTCGTTGTCCAGCCGGTCCCCCACGTACAGGATCTCGCCGGGCTCGCGGCCGGCGACCGCGACCACCTTGGCGAAGAAGTCCGGGTGGGGCTTGCTGACGCCCCATCCCGCCGAGGTGTGGACGGCGTCGACCGGCAGGTCCATCGCGACGAGCGCGTCGTAGGCCTGCGGCGGCTGGTTGCCCGCGATGATCAGCTCGTATCCGGCCGCGCGGAGCAGGGCGAGGCCGGGCCGCGCGTCGGGGTACAGGTCGCCGGCGTCGAAGTTCTCCCGCAGGCCGTCGGGGTCGTCCTGGCGCCAGGCCTCCACCTCGGCCTCGACGTCCAGACCGGGGCGGACGATCTCGAACGCCTCACTGTAGGACCGGTCGAGCGCGGCCATCCCGCCGAGCACGCCGAGCATGGTGAAGCGCGAGACCCCCAGCCGGTCGGCCCAGCGCGTCCAGATGCGGGTCTCGTCGATCAGCGTCTCCCCGACGTCGAACACCAGCGCGCGAATCACGACACTCCTCCCGTATGCGTGTGTCCGACCTTACTTGCCGGGGAAACGGCAGTGGCGTGGCGACCGCCGCGGCGCCACGCCACGTCTGCTCTCGCCCGGCGGCCCCGCTCAGGGCCGCCGGGCGAAGTTCACCCGGCCTGACAGGAGACCGAGGGCCAGTTCCAGTTGCCGTTGTGCTGGATGGTGAGGCCGAAGTTGTTGCCGCTGCCGTTGGGCCTCGCGGTCATCACCTGGGCGCTGGGGAAGCTCGCGCTGGTGTTCCAGGTGGCGATGACCTTGGCGGGCGAGGGGATGTTCAGCGTGACGGTCCAGTTGCTGGAGCCGGAGACCGCGACGTTAAGGTTGTAGCGGTCGCTCCACGACTGGCCTGCCGAGAGGGTGGCGGTGCAGCTGCCGCCGCCGCTGGGCGGAGGACTGGAGGGCGGAGGGCTGGAGGGGGTGCCGCCTCCGTCGGGCGCGACGGCCCGGCCGGTGGAGGGGGAGATCATGCCGGCGCACAGGTTGCGGCTGCGCAGGTTCGCGGCGATCTGCGAGATCGCCTGGACCGTCGTGGCGTACTGGTCGTGCATGAGGATGATCTGGCCGTTCTGCAACCGGCCGGCGGCCTGGACGATCTGGGCGGTGCTGGCGCCGTTCCAGTCCTGCGAGTCGACGTCCCAGATGATCTCGGTGAGGCCGAGCTGCTGCTCCACCGACTTCAGGGTGCCGTTGGTCTCTCCGTAGGGCGGGCGGAACAGCCGGGGCGCGGTGCCGGTGGCCTGCTGGATGGCCTGCTGGGTCCGCTGCAGCTCCGACTGGATCTGCGAGCTGCTCATCTGGGTCAGGTGCGGGTGGGTGTAGCTGTGGTTGCCGATCCACATTCCGGCGTCCCGCTGGGCCCGGACCAGCCCCTGGTTGTTCTGGGCGTTCTGCCCGATGTTGAAGAACGTGGCGCGCAGGCCGTTGGACTTCAGGGTGTTCAGCAGGTTGTTAGTGTTGTTGGGGTTGGGTCCGTCGTCGTAGGTGAGGCCGACGTAGCCGGCGCTGCAGTCGGCGGCGCTGGCCGAGGACGACAGGCCCACGGCGAAGCCCGCGGCGAGGACGCAGGCGGCGACGGCGATGAGCAGTTTGCGGACACCGGACAGGCGCCCGCGAGTTCCGCCGAGGGGGGCGGCACTGTCGATCATGTCTGTTCCTCCACTGGAACGCTGATCGTCGACATGGCATGTGCGTACGGCGGCCGGCCTGCGCGCCATTCTGCGGACCGCCTCGAAACATGTCAATGAGATGAAGAAACATTTCAGGCGTCTTAACCGCTTAAGGAGGACATGACCTCATGAAACATCGATGAAATTCTCGAAAGGTTTCGGCGTCCCGTCGCCCGGTTCGCGGTCAGGCGGTGAGCTGAGCCATGGCCTTCTGGATGCGCTTGTCGGAGACGGGGTAAGGAGTGCCGAGGGTCTGGGCGAAGTAGCTGACCCTCAGCTCCTCCAGCATCCAGCGGATGTCGGTCACCGCCCGCTCCGAGCGCCGCGCCGGGGGCAGGCGGTCGACGGTCTCCTCGTAGGCCATGCGGATCTCGTCGAGCCTCAGCATGCGCTCGCGGTCGCGGTAGGGGTCGTCGGGGAGCTTCTCCAGCCGCCGCTCGACCGCCCGCAGGTACCGCTGCAGGTCGGGCAGGCGCGTGTAGCCGGTGGCGGTGACGAAGCCGGGGAAGACCAGCGACGACAGGTGCTCCTCGATCTCCTCCAGGATGTCCTGCGGGTCCTTCATGCCCGAGAGCGTGGCGCGGGCCTTCTGCCAGACGGCCAGGATGCGCTCGACCCTGGCCACCACCTCGGCCGTCGTGTCGTGAAGTTCGGCCCGCACGTGGTCGTGCACGCGCGTGAAGGCGGCCGCGTCCCACGCCGGGCCGTCGGCCTCGGCGATGAGCTTGTCGGCCGCGCAGGTGACGCAGTCTTCGAACAGCTCGGCGGCGTCGCGGTGCGGGCTGTGGCTCAGCGCGAGCTTCTGCTGGGTGGTGAGCCCGCGCAGGATGGCCTTGGCCGGCGAGGTGACGTTCAGCAGGACCAGCCGCCGCATGCCCGCCCACATCGCCGCGCGCTGCTCCTCCTCGGTCTCGAAGACGCGGACCGCGACGCTGCTCCCCTCGTCGACCAGCGCCGGGTAGGCCTTGATGCGCCCTTGCTCGAACAGCTTGGGCAGCTCGCCGAAGGTCCAGGAGCGCAGGCCGGTGCGTTCGAGGCTCTCGCCCGCGCGCGACAGCGTGGCGCGCAGCTTGGGCGCCAGCCGCCGCTTCAGCGCCGGGAGGTCCTTGTCCTCGGCGACCGTGCGCTTGCGCTCGTCCACGACCCGGTAGGTGACCCGCAGGTGGTCGGGCAGCCGGCTCGGGTCGAAGGCGTCCGGCTGCACCCGCACCCCGGTGAGGGCGAACAGCTCGCGGGCCACGGCCTCCGCCAGCGGCTCGCCGCCCGGCGTCACCCGCTCGAGCACGGCCTTGGCGTAGTTGGGGGCGGGGACGAAGTTGCGCCGGACGACCTTGGGCAGCGAGCGGATCAGCTCGGTGACGAGCTCCTCGCGCAGGCCCGGGATCTGCCAGTCGAACCCGTCGTCCTCGACCTGGTTCAGCACCTGGAGCGGGACGTGGACGGTGACGCCGTCGGCGTCGGCGCCGGGCTCGAACTGGTAGGTGAGCCGCATGCGCTGGCCGCCCTGCCGCCAGGCGTCGGGGTAGGCCTGCTGGAGGTCGGCGGCGTCCGCGCCCTGGTTGATCAGCATCTCTGCTGAGAAGGTCAGCAGGTCGGGCTCGTCCTGCTTCTTCCGCTTCCACCAGCTGTCGAAGTGGGCGGCCGACACGACGGTCTCGGGCACCCGCCTGTCGTAGAAGTCGAACAGCGTCTCGTCGTCCACCATGATGTCGCGGCGGCGGGCGCGGTTCTCCAGCTCCTCGACCTCCGACAGCAGCCGGCGGTTCTCCTTCAGGAAGCGGTGGTGGGTCTCCCAGTCGCCCTCGACCAGGGCGTGGCGGATGAACAACTCGCGCGACAGCTCGGAGTCCACCCGGCCATAGTTGATCTTCCGGTCGACCACGATCGGCACGCCGTACAGCGTGACCTTCTCGTAGGCCATGACCGCGCCCTGGTTCTTCTCCCAGTGCGGCTCGCTGTAGGTGCGCTTGACCAGGTGCTGCGCCAGCGGCTCGACCCACTCGGGCTCGATCTTGGCGACCACCCGCGCCCACAGCCGGGAGGTCTCCACCAGCTCGCCCGCCATCACCCACCGGGGCTGCTTGCGGAACAGCGCCGACCCCGGGAAGATCGCGAAGCGGGCGTTGCGGGCGCCGATGTACTCGCGCACCGGGCGCCGCCGCGGCCCCGCCTCGTTCTTGTCGGACTTCTCGACGTCCAGCACGCCGATGTGGGACAGCATGCCGGCCAGCAGCGAGACGTGGATCTGGTAGGGGTCGGGACGCGTGGTGTTCAGCGTGACGCCGAGCCCCTTGGCGACCTGCTTGAGCTGGCTGTAGATGTCCTGCCACTCGCGCACGCGCAGGTAGTTGAGGTAGTCGGCCTTGCACATGCGCCGGAACTGGCTCGATGACAGCTCGCGCTGCTGCTCGCGCAGGTGGTCCCAGAGGGTGAGGTAGCTCAGGAAGTCCGACTCCTTGTCGGCGAACCTGGCGTGCTTCTGGTCGGCCTGGGCCTGCTTGTCGGCCGGGCGCTCGCGCGGGTCCTGGATGGACAGCGCCGCGGCGATGACCATGACCTCGGTGGCGCAGCCGTTGCCGTCCGCCGC
This sequence comes from Sphaerisporangium sp. NPDC004334, assembly GCF_053602655.1. Lineage (NCBI taxonomy): Bacteria > Bacillati > Actinomycetota > Actinomycetes > Streptosporangiales > Streptosporangiaceae > Sphaerisporangium > Sphaerisporangium sp. NPDC004334. The sequence continues at coordinate 108,670 of NZ_JBSGDZ010000009.1, read as the reverse complement.
CAGCACCATGCGCGCGAGCCTCGGGTCGATGGGAAGCTGGGCGAGCTTGCCGCCGATCGCCGTGAGCTTGCGGTGCTCGTCGAAGGCGCCCAGCTCCTGCAGCAGGTTGACGCCGTCCTTCACCTGCCGCTGGTCGGGCGGCTCGACGAACGGGAACGCCGCGATGTCGCCGAGGCCGAGCGAGGTCATCTGCAGGATGACCGAGGCGAGGTTGGTGCGCAGGATCTCGGGGTCGGTGAACTCCGGCCGGCCGAGGAAGTCCTCCTCGTCGTAGAGCCGGATGCACACGCCGTCGGAGGTGCGGCCGCAACGGCCCTTGCGCTGGTTGGCCGACGCCTGCGAGATCGCCTCGATCGGCAGCCGCTGGACCTTCAGCCGGTGACTGTAGCGCGAGACGCGGGCGAAGCCCGGGTCGACCACGTACTTGATGCCCGGCACGGTGAGCGAGGTCTCGGCCACGTTGGTCGCCAGGACGACGCGCCGGCCCCGGTGGGCCTGGAAGACCCGGTGCTGCTCGCCGGCCGACAGCCGCGCGTACAGCGGGAGGACCTCCTCGGGCCGGCCCTTGAGCGCCTCGGCGGTGTCCCTGATCTCGCGCTCGCCGCTGAGGAAGACCAGGATGTCGCCCGGCCCCTCCCGGCACAGCTCGTCCACCGCCTCGACGATGGCCTGCGCCTGGTCCTCCTGGTCCTCGCGGATCGGGCGGTAGCGCACCTCGACGGGATAGGTGCGGCCGGAGACCTCGACGATCGGCGCGTCGCCGAAATGGCGGGAGAAGCGCTCGGGGTCGATGGTCGCCGAGGTGATGACGACCTTGAGGTCGGGCCGCTTGGGCAGAAGCTGCTTGAGGTAGCCGAGGATGAAGTCGATGTTGAGGCTGCGCTCGTGCGCCTCGTCGATGATCAGCGTGTCGTACCGGGACAGGAGCCGGTCGCGCTGCAACTCGGCGAGCAGGATGCCGTCGGTCATCAGCTTGACCAGCGTGTCGTCGCCGGAGTGGTCGGTGAAGCGCACCTTGTAGCCGACGGCGTCGCCGAGCGGGACGTCGAGTTCCTCGGCGATGCGCTCGGCCACGGTGCGCGCCGCGATGCGGCGCGGCTGGGTGTGACCGATCTGCCCCCTGACACCCCGCCCGAGCTCCAGGCAGATCTTGGGGATCTGGGTGGTCTTGCCGGAGCCGGTCTCCCCCGCGACGATCACCACCTGGTGGTCGCGGAGCGCCTCCAGGATGTCGTCCTTGCGCCCGCTGACCGGCAGGTTCTCGGGATAGGTGAGGGCGGGCACCAGCGCCCGGCGTGCCGCGACCCGGGCCTCGGCCGCGTCGATCTCGGTGGCCACCTGGTCGGCGATGGAGCGCAGGGCCTTGCCGTCGCGCACGCGGCGCGCGCCGTCGATGCGGCGGCGCAGCCGGAGCTCATCGCGCAGCATGAGCGCGGGCAGCCGCTCGCGCAGATCGGTCAGGGGCGATTTCAACGAAGACGTTCCCATGGTCGCTTTCCCGGCCGTCTCGTCGAACGACCGCCACCGGCAAGGATAAGCAACCTTCCCCGGCTCTCCGCCAACGGTTTACCGCCGCCCCGTCCCCGATTTCGCCCCTCGCCCGCCCTGACCTGCGCTCTTACCCCTCTGCTTCCCCTCGGCGCGCCTTCCGCGAATCCCGCGGCCCCGCCGGCGGCGACCACCTGCCGGCGGGACGCCGGGGTCAGCGGGCGGCGCGCAACAGCTCGCCGGGTGAGTCGTGGGTGTACTTGAGCGCTTTCTCCAGGCACACGATCGCGCCCTGCCGGGGACGGTTGATGAAGCGCACGTCGTCGGCCAGCGCGCGCATGATCTGCAGCCCCCGTCCGCCCTCGGCCATCGGCGGACGCTCCCCGATCTTGTCCGGGTCGAAGCCACCCCCGGTGTCCAGCACGGTGATCACGAACTTGTCCGACACGAGCTGCGCGCTGACGGTGTACTCGTCGCCCTCCGTGGCGTGCTTGATGACGTTGGAGCAGGCCTCGGTGAGCATCAGCAGGATGTCGTCCCTGATCTGTTGCTCGACGCCGAGCACCTCCAGCTCGGCCCCGAGGATCTGCCGGGTCACCGACACGCTCGCCGCATCGCGCGGCAAGCGCAATGCGATGGTCACCTCCATGATTTCTCCTTTCCGCCCACGTCACTAAAGGTGCCCCCAGGACAGGGGACAAACGCGGAAACGGAAAGGTGATGCGGTCCGCGCCGCGGTCCGCGTCCGGTCATCCTTGCCCCGCGAACAATCTCCCCAGAGCCGGTCAGAACGATCGCGGGGACCGGGGAGAGGTCCGCGCGGGGCGGGGACGCGTGTGCGCGGCTGTGCGGCGCCGCGGCTCCCCCCGGGGCCGCGGCTGCGCGCGGGGTGGGTCAGCGGTGCGCGTGCGCGGCGGTATCCGCGGCGAGCGCCGCCCCGATGATGCCCGCCTCGTTGAGCAGCGCCGCCGGCACGATGGGCGTCCCCGGCAGCTCGATCAGGGGCAGCCACTTGTCGGCCTTCTTGCTGACGCCGCCACCGACGATGATCAGCGACGGGGACAGCAGCATCTGGATGTGCTCCAGGTACCTCTGCACCCGTTCGGCCCAGTGCTCCCAGCTCAGGTCGTGCTTCTCCCTGGCGTGGTCGGAGGCACGGCGCTCGGCCTCGTGGCCGTCGATCTCCAGGTGCCCGAACTCGGTGTTGGGGACCAGCAGCCCGTCCACGATCAGCGCGCTGCCGATGCCGGTGCCGAAGGTGAACATCGCCACCAGCCCCGCCCGGCCGTGCCCGGCCCCGAACCTGGCCTCGGCCAGGCCCGCCGCGTCGGCGTCGTTGAGCACGGTGACGTCCAGGCCGGTCGCGTCGGCGAACAGCCCGCGCGCGTCCAGGCCGATCCAGGAGCGGTCGACGTTGGCCGCCGTCCTGGTCACCCCGTCCAGCACGACCCCGGGGAAGGTCACCCCGACCGGGCCGGTCCAGGCGAAGTGCTCCACGATCTGCCGGACGACGCCGGCGACCTCCTTCGGCGCCGAGGGGCTCGGCGTCGGCACCCGCAGGCGCTCGCGCGACAGCCTCCCGGCCGCCGTGTCGACGGGGGCGCCCTTGATGCCCGATCCGCCGATGTCGATTCCCAGCACGTCCATGTCCACTCCTCGTCGAGCCGTCACCGTCTTATTACCGCTATCGTGCGCATGATGCCGTACTTGCTCAGACCGCTGACGCTGCTGCTGTCCGCCGCGCTCGCCATGACGTGCCTGCCGGCCCCGCCCGCGCGGGCGTCCGCGGGCGCCCCTGAGGCGCGCCCCGTCCCCCGTGTCCCGGCCGGCACGACCGCGGGCTACATGGTCTTCGACCGCACGACGCGCGCGACGACGCTCGCCTACAACATCCACAGCCGCTTCCGGTCGGCCTCCGTGGTCAAGATCCTCATCGCGCTGGACCACCTGCAGTCTCGCAGGCCGGGCCAGGCGATTCCTGCCGCCGACCAGCGGCTGCTCCGGGACATGTTGCGCTCCAGCGACGACGACGCGGCCTCGGAGTTCTGGCGGCGCGGCGGCCGGCGGGCGATCATCGAGCGCATGGTGCGCCGGCTGGGCCTGCGGGACACCGAAGCGCCGCCCGCGTCCCGGCCGGGCTTCTGGGGCTACACCGCGCTCAGCGCCTCCGACGTCGTGCTGACCTACCGCTACCTGCTCGACCGGGCCGACCCGAAGATCCGCGATCTCATCCTCGGCCACCTGCGGCACGCCACGCGGTGCGCGAGCGACGACTTCGACCAGTACTTCGGCATCCCGCACGCCGTGCCGCGGCCATGGGCCGTCAAGCAGGGCTGGTCCGGCTACGGCGCCACCCCGGCCGTGCGCTGCTCCGGCGCGCGCTCCACCGCCACCGCCTCCACGGCGGTCGGCGCCACGGCGGCCGGCGCCACGGCGGCCGGCGCCACGGCGGTCGCGCCCGCGCGTCCGCCCGTGAACCTCCTCCGGCCGGTGCTGCACACCACCGGGCTGGTCGGCGCGGGCGACCGCCTGATCATCGTGGTGCTCACCCTCCAGCCGGCGGGCGCCTCTTACAGCGGCTCGACCGCGCGGCTGACCACCCTGGCCAGGCAGGTCTACCTGGCCGGCCGCCCGCGCTGAGGGCCGTCGGGCCAGGTGCCGAGCACGGCGTCGAAGGGCTCGGTGTTCTCGTCGAACCTCCACCGCGCCGAGGTGTCCAGCGGGTCCAGGCGCCCGTGCCGGGGGTCGTCCCTGCCGACCACGAACGGGTCGGTCTGGGCGGGCGCGGCGTAGGCGTCGTCCGGCCGGCGGGAGGCGCCCGACGGGGCCTCCCGCCGGTAGGAGGAGGACCCCTCCCACTGGTGGGAGGACGCCGGCTCGGCCTGGTAGGAGGAGGCGGCCTCCGGCCGGTAGGACGACGGGGACGGGTCGCGCGAGTAGGAGGACGGGCCCGGCTCCAGCGTGTAGGAGGACGGAGCGGCCTGCCATGTGTACGAGGGCGAGCCGGCGTCCGCCGGATACGAGGACGGGGCCGGGTTCCGCGCGTACCCGGACGATCCCGCGTCCCTCGACGAGGACGACGCGGCGGGGTCCCGCGAGTACGAGGTCGAAGCGGCCTCCCGGGTGTACGAGGACGCGGCGGCCTCCCGGGTGTACGAGATCGGAGCGGGGTCCCGCGAGTACGAGGCCGGGGCGGAGTCCCGCGAGTACGAGGCCGAAGCGGAGTCCCGGGAATACGAGGTCGAAGCGGCCTCCCGGCCGTACGAAGACGCGGCGGCCTCCCGCGAGTACGAGGCCGGGGCGGAGTCCCGCGAGTACGCGGTCGAAGCGGCCTCCCGGCCGTACGAAGACGCGGCGGCCTCCCGGGTGTACGAGGCCGGGGCCGGGTCCCGCGAGTACGAGGCCGAAGCGGTGTCCCGCGAGTACGCGGTCGACGCGGGGTCCCGCGGGTAGGGGGCCGTGGTCTCGGAGAGGTAGGCGGCCGGGGCGATCGCGGACGGCGTCACGGCCGGCTCGGAGGAGTAGGACGAGTAGGTCAGCGGGTCCTTGGCCGCGGACGCCGGGGCGGCGTAGGCCTGCTGGTAGGAGGACCCCACGCCGATGGCGGCGGCGGCCCGGCCGTTGCCCACCGAGAACAGGCACGCGTGCAGCCCGTCGATCAGGCGCTGCACGTCCTCGCGGGGCCGCACCGCGAGCCGCAGGAAGTCGCTGCTGGAGCCGAGCTTGTCGCCGCACTCGCGGACCAGCACATTGTGGGCCGACAGCAGGTGCTCGCTGATCGCGCGGCCGTCCTTGCCCTCGGGCAGGCGCACCATCACGAAGTCCGCCTGCGAGGGGTACACCGTCACGCCGGGGAGCGTCGCGAGCCGCTGGGACATCGACCGGCGGTCCTCGGCGAGCGCGCGCAGGCTCTCCCGGTGGTCCCGCAGGTGCTCCCTGAGCAGGAACACCAGCGACTCGGCGCAGGCGTTGAGGTTCCACCGGGGCAGCACGGACCGGATCTTCCCCGCGAGCGCCGGGTTGGCGACCAGGTAGCCGAGGCGGGCGCCGGGCAGTCCGAGCGCCCGGTCCAGGCTCCGCAGCACGATCACGTTGGGCCTGATGGCGGCCTCGCCGGCGACGCCGGGGGCGGCCTCGGCGTCGACGAAGTCGGCCAGGGACTCGTCCACGACGATCAGGTCGAGGTCGGACAGGCCGTCCAGAAGCTCGACGACCCGCGTGCGGGACAGGTGGCCGCCGTCGGGGTCGTTGGGGGTGCAGATGACCGCGACCCGCGACCCGCGCCTGCGGACGAAGCGGGTGTAGGCCTCGGGGTCGAGCGCGAAGCCCTGGTCCTCCTGGAGGGGGAACATGTCGACGCGCTTGCCGGTGCCGAGCGGCTGCTCGGTCCACAGGCCGGGGGCCGGGATGGGCACGGCCAGGCTCTCCTGGACCAGCAGGTGGTCGATCCAGGTGATCAGCTCGCTGGTCCCGTTGCCCATCACGACCGTCTGCGGCTTGAGCCCGAGCACCGCGCAGAGCTCGGCGGCGACGGCGTCGGCGTCGGCCGGGTGGCGGCGCAGGACGGCGGCGGCGTCGCGTTCCAGCCGCTCGCACATCTCGGGCGTGGGGAAGTGCGGGTTGCGGGGGTGGCGGAAGTCCACCGGGGCGCCCTGGGCCCCGGTGGTCCCGCGCTGGTGCGAGAAGGACGACGGGCCGTTCGCCTCCGCGCGCAGCGGGCTGAGATCGGTGGAACCGGCCAACAGGGGTCTCCTCCATGACGGCGTGACGACGGGCGTCCGCGGGCACGACATCCCGAGGTACGCGGCCGGGAGGTCACGGGTTCATCCCCATTCCCGCGCGGCCTCGCCATCGGCGGGGCCGCGCGGCCCGGCGGGCCACGGGTTCGGCGCAGCCCGCCGAATCACGGGTTCGACGCGGCCCGGCGATCACCGGTTCCGCCGATCACCGGTTCCGCCGATCATCGAGGCGGTCGATCACCGATTCGCCGATCAGCGGGCGACGGTCTCGCCCTCGGCCCGTGCCGGGCGCTCCGGGGCGACGGCGTCCGGGGCGTCCCCGCGGGGCTCCGCGGGGCCGTTCCCGTCGCCTGGGCCGTCGCCGTCCCCCGGGTCGTGCGCCTCGCCGGGGCCGTGGTCGTCCACGAAGGTGGCCTCGTCGAACGGGTCGCGTCCGGCCAGCACCTCCGTGGCGCGCTCGCGGTCGAAGTCCTGCACCCACGTGCCGATCACCACGGTGGCCACCGCGTTGCCGGCGAAGTTGGTCAGCGCGCGGGCCTCGGACATGAACCGGTCGATGCCCACGATCAGGCCGACGCCGTCGACCAGTTCGGGCCGGTGGGACTGCAGCCCGCCGGCGAGCGTGGCCAGACCGGCCCCGGTGACGCCCGCCGCGCCCTTCGAGGCGATGATCATGAAGACGAGCAGGGAGATCTGCTCGCCGACCGACAGCGGGGCGCCGGTGGCGCTGGCGACGAACAGCGTGGCCATCGTGAGGTAGATGGCGGTGCCGTCGAGGTTGAAGGAGTAGCCGGTCGGCACGGTGATGCCGACGACGGCGCGGCTCACGCCGAGGTGCTCCATCTTGGCGATGAGGCGCGGCAGCGCCGACTCCGAGGAGGAGGTCGACAGGATCAGCAGGAACTCGCGGCCGAGGTAGCGCAGCAGGGTCAGCAGGTTGATCCGGGCGACCAGCCAGAGGATCGCCCCGAGGACGATGCCGACGAACAGCAGGCAGGTGAGGTAGAAGCCGCCCATGAGGATGGCGAGGCTGCGCAGGGCCTCCCAGCCGCCCGCGCCGGCCACGGCGGCCATCGCGCCGAACGCGCCGACGGGCGCCGCCCACATGATCATGGCCAGGACGCGGAAGACGAGCCGCTGGACGTGCTCCAGGCCGCGCAGGATCGGCGTGCCGCGCGGGCCCATGCGCTGGAGGGCGAAGCCGGTGAGCAGCGCGACCAGCAGGGTCTGCAGCACCTGGCCGCCGGTGAACGCCGAGACGAACGTGGTCGGGATGATGCCGATCAGGAACGAGACGCTGTCGCCGCTCTCGCCGCCCTTGGCCGCCTGCTCCTCCCCCGCCTTGCGCAGGGCGTCGGTGAGCTGGAGCCCCTCGCCGGGGTGCAGCATGTTGCCGACGACCAGGCCGATCACCAGGGCGACGGTCGACATGACCAGGAAGTAACCGATGGCCAGGCCGCCCACCTTGCCGACCTTGGCCGCCTGGGCGACCGAGCCGACGCCGAGGACGATGGTGCAGAAGATGATCGGGCTGATCATCATCTTGATCAGAGCCACGAAGGCGGTGCCGAGCGGCTTGAGCGCCACGCCCGTCTCGGGCGCGAGAAGTCCGATCAGGACGCCGGCGACCACCGCGACGATGACGGCGAGGTAGAGATAGCGGGTGGGGTCCCGGCGCGCCGGGGGTGAGGCCGTGATGGTCACTCGACGCTCCTTGTCTGTTCGTGCGCGTACGTTCGTACGGGTGGATGGGGGGTTCGATCGAGTGACTATGCGCCGAGTCAGTGACCTGGGTCACTATTGCGTACATTTCGTACGTTGCCGCTGTCGCACGGCGACGGCCCGGCGGCGTGCGCGGGCCACCTCGGGACCCGGCGGAGGTGAGGCCGTGACCGCGATCAGCTCCCGGCTGCGGGGCTGGAGCCTGGCGCGGCAGATGCTCGTGCTCCAGATCGTCGTCGTCGGGGTCACCGTGGCGGGCGGCACCGCCCTGGCCCTGCTGCACACCGGCCGGCTGATCGACGAGCAGGCCGCCTCCACCTCCAGGCGGATGGCGATCAGCGTGGCCGACTCCCCCACCGTGCTCGCCGCCCTGGACGACCCCGACCCCTCGGCCGTCCTGCAGCCCTACGCCGAGCGGGTCCGCCGCGAGGCCGGCATGGACTTCATCACGATCATGAGCACCGAGGGCCGCAGGTACAGCCATCCGAACCCGCGGCGGATCGGCGGGCGGTTCCTCGGCACGATCGCGCCCGCCCTGGCCGGGCGCACCTTCACCGAGACCTACACCGGCACGCTCGGCCCCTCGGTCCGGGCCGTCACGCCGGTGCGCGACGCCTCCGGCCGCGTCCGCGCGCTGGTGAGCGCCGGCATCTTCGTCGACAAGATCAGCGCCCAGCTCCGCGAGCAGATCGCGGCGGCGCTGCTCACCGGGGTGGTCGGCCTGTCCGCGGGCACCGCGGGCACCTACCTGGTGGGGGCGCGCCTGCGCCGTCACACGCACGGCTTGCGCTCCTCGGAGCTGAACCGCATGTACGAGCACCACAACGCGATCTTGCACGCGGTGCGCGAGGGGCTGCTGCTCATCGACGGCGAGCGCCGCCTGACGCTGGCCAACGACGGGGCGCGCGAGCTGCTCGGGCTGCCCGCCGACGCCGAGGGGCGGCCGATCGCCGAGCTCGGGCTGCCGCCGTCGCTGGCCGGGTCGCTGGCCTCCGGCGAGGACCGCGCGGACGACATCCACCTGACCGGCGACCGCGTCCTTGTGGTCAGCTCCGCGCAGGTGCGCTCGGGCGCGCGGTCGCTGGGCACGGTGGTGACGCTGCGCGACCACACCGAGCTGCAGGTGCTCACCGGCCAGCTCGACGCCGAGCGCGGCTTCGCCGAGTCGCTGCGCTCGGCCGCGCACGAGGCCGCCAACCGGCTGCACACCGTGGTCACCCTGGTGGAGCTCGGACGCGCCGAGCAGGCCGTCGCGTTCGCCACCGCCGAGCTCAAGACCGCCCAGCAGCTCACCGACCGCGTCGTCGGAGCCGTGCGCGAGCCGGTGCTGGCGGCGCTGCTGCTGGGCAAGACCGCCGAGGCCGCCGAGCGCGGCGTGGAGCTGGCGATCAGCCCGGACAGCGAGCTGGACGACGTCGCGCTCGACGGCCGCGACCTGGTGACCATCCTCGGCAACCTGGTGGACAACGCCGTGGAGGCCGCCATGACCGGCGCCGCCCCGGCCCGCGTGCGCGTTCACCTGCGCGCCGAGGACGGCGCCTTCCTGGTCCAGGTGAGCGACAGCGGGCCGGGGGTGGACGCGGCGGCCGTCGAGGACGTCTTCCGGCGGGGCTGGACCACCAAGGGCGACGGCCGCGGCCTGGGGCTGGCCATGACCGGCCAGGCGGTGCGCCGCCTCGGCGGCACGATCGAGATCGGCCGGGGCGGCGCGGACGGGAACCCGGGCGAGGGCGCCGTGTTCACCGTCCGACTGCCGCTCCCCGCGGGCCCGGGCGGCGCGTCGTGATCTCGGTGCTGATCGTCGAGGACGAGGAGCTCACCGCCGAGGCCAACCGCCTCTACGTCGAGCGGGTGCCCGGATTCACGGTCGTGGGCGTGGCCCGCTCGGGCGGCGAGGCGCTGCGGTTCCTGCGGCGCCGCCCGGCCGACCTGGTGCTCCTGGACCTGTTCCTGCCCGACATGCACGGGCTGGACGTGTGCAGGAGCTGCGGGCGGCGGGGGTGTTCTGCGACGTCATCGCCGTCACCTCGGCGCGGGACCTGTCGGTGGTGCGCTCGGCGGTGTCGGTCGGGGTCGTGCAGTACCTGCTCAAGCCGTTCACCTTCGCCACGCTGAGCGAGAAGCTGCGGCACTACGCCGCCTTCCGCTCGTCCATGGACGGGGCGGGCGAGGTCAGCGGCCAGAGCGAGGTGGACAGGGCGCTGTCGGCGCTGCGCGGGACGGCGCGCACCGTCCTGCCCAAGGGAATGGCCGAGGCGACGCTGGAGGCGGTGGCGGGCGAACTGCGCAGGACCCCCGGGGGGATGTCGGCGCAGGCGATGGGCACCGCGATCGGGGTCTCGCGGGTGACGGCCCGCCGCTACCTGGAGCACCTCGTCGGCAACGGCGTCGCGCGCCGGGTGCCCCAGTACGGCGGCCTGGGGCGGCCCGAGCTGCTGTACCAGATCACCTGATCGCAGCGGTGCGGCAGGCCGCGGGAGCGGTCCGCTCAGGACCTCGACGGCGGCCGGGCGTTTGACTGACCTCGTCAGGACCTGGCCAGTTCCTTGCTGATCCCGCTCGGTCCTTCGTACTCCTTGTCGGGAAGCCGGCGCAACGCGTCCATCGCCTGCTCGTCCGCGCCCTTCGACTTGGCGTGCTCGACGAGCTGTTCCTTGCTCGCCGGGTAGTCAACGCCGGACAGGAATTTCTGAACGTGGATGAAGTCCACCTGCGTCATGCTTCCTCCTTTGTCGCGAGGTAGTTCCTGTCCGTCGCGGAGATAGAGAAACCCGACATTCCACGTCGGCAAGCGAGACTGCCCGAATCTTTGCCATCGAAACCGAATCGCATTCAGCATTGTCGCGGCGGCCGCGGAGGACGCTTGGTAACATCTGTCCGAAATGACCCTATATAGCACCCAAAAACCGTTCAGGTGCCGTAAACACCCAGCCCCCGACGTCGCCGGAATCGCCGCGAACCCCTACCCCGCCAGTAGGACCGAGCAGCCGGAGGCCCAGGCAGAGGCCGGGCCGGGGGGTGCCGCGACCCGGCAAAGTGTGTCAACCCTAAATTTTTCGCAATGTCATCGACATTGCAGCCTCGGTAAAGATCCACTGGTCAAGGTAGATAACTATGACAGTTATCACGAAAACAATAGTGACACTGGCATATGACGGCTATGGGTCCGGTCACTAGGCACGGCTGGGGCTATCCGTAACTCTCCTCTTAGCGCCGAGCAGAACCGAGCGAAGAGAGGGGTGCGGGACGTGATCGACAGGTACGAGATCTATTGCCTCGCCGATCCACTGTTTTACGACACCCTTGACACTCAGCGTACAAAGTATCCCGACTTTCCCATATCGGGCAGGGAGGTACCTGTCGGCTGGGAGCACCGCGCCACCGACACCTGGCTGCACTACGGGCCCGAGGACCGGTCCCTCCCCCTGCAGGGATGGAAGATCCACGTGTCGGCCTGTCTGGACGACGCCGAGAAGACGCTCGCCGTGATCTGGGACTACTGCGTGGGCCGCCGGCTCAGCTTCAAGTTCCTGCGCGGCCCCCGCGTGGTCATGATGCTCAACTCCAAGTACGCCGAACGGGGCAGCAGCGGCAAGCTCGCCACCCTCTACCCGGCCGACGAGGCCGAGCTGGAGATCGTGCTCAAGGAGCTGGGCGAGCTGCTGCACGGCGTGCGCGGCCCGTACATCCTCAGCGACCTGCGCTACGGCGAGGGTCCCCTGTACGTGCGCTACGGCGGATTCGCCGAACGCTACTGCCTGACCCCCAACCGGGACCGCGTCCTGGCGATCGCCGACGCGGACGGCACCCTGGTGCCCGACCGCCGGGGCCCGTCCTTCTCGCCGCCGTCGTGGGTGACCCTGCCGGACTTCCTCCGGCCGCACCTGGAAGCCCGCAACTCGGTGACGCTCGCCGGCCTGCCGTACGAGATCGAGAAGGTGCTGCACTTCTCCAACGGCGGCGGGGTGTACAAGGCGCGCGACACGCGCACCGACCGCCCGGTCGTCCTGAAGGAGGCCAGGCCGCACGCCGGGCTCGACGCCGCCGGCCGCGACGCGGTCGCCCGCCTGCGCCACGAGGCCGACATCCTGCGGCGCCTGCAAGGGCTCGACGTCGTGCCCGCATTGCTCGACTACTTCACCCTGGGCGAGCACCACTTCCTGGTCCAGGAGTTCATCGACGGGACGACGCTCAGCCAGGAGTCGGTGCACCGGCACCCCCTGACCCGCGCCACGCTCACCCCCGAGGACGCCGCCGAGTACACCGAATGGGCGCTGGACATGCTGGCCCGGGTCGAGCGGGCGGTGACCGCGCTGCACGAGCGCGGGGTCGTCTTCGGCGACCTGCACCCGTTCAACGTGCTGGTCGAGGACGACCGGGTCGTGCTGATCGACTTCGAGGTGGCCGGGCTGGCCGAGAACAACAGCCGGCCGACCCTCGCCCACCCGGGCTTCTGCCCGCCCCCGGACCGGCTCGGCATCGCGGCCGACCAGTACGCGCTGGCGTGCATGCGGCTGAACCTGTTCGCCCCGATGTCCACGGTGCTGATCCCGCTGCAGCGCGCCAAGGTCGTCCACCTGGCCGAGCTGGTCGGCGACACCTTCCCGGTGCCGCGCGCCTTCGTCGAGGAGGCCGTGCGCACGATTCTCGGCGGCGACCCGGGCCAGGTCGCGGACCGCGCCTCCGCCGCACCGGAGGCGCCCGCGCCCGCGAATGGGGCCGCCGCGTCGCCCGCGGGAACCGCTCCCGCGCGCACGGCCTCCCCGGCCCACGACCTGGGCGCGATGCGCGAGCTGCCCCTGCCGGGCCGCGCCTCGTGGTCCGCGGTGCGGCAGGCGGCCCACCGCGCCATCCTGGCCTCGGCGACCCCCGGCCGCGCCGACCGGCTGTTCCCCGGCGACGCCGCGCAGTTCCAGCCGGGCGGCGGGCTCAACCTGGCCAACGGCGCCGCCGGCGTGCTGTACGCGCTCGCCCAGACCGGCGCCGGCCGGTTCCCCGAGTACGAGACCTGGCTGCGCGAGCGCGCCATGACGCCACGGCCGGGCACCGGCCTCGGCTTCTACGACGGCCTGCACGGCGTGGCCTACGCCTTCGAGGCGCTCGGCCGCAGGGATGACGCCCTGGAGCTGGTCACCCTGTGCCTGCGCGAGAAGTGGGAGCAGCTCGGCCAGAGCCTGTACGCCGGCCTGTCCGGCATGGGGCTCAACCTGCTGCACCTGGGCGAGGCGACCGGCGACCGCGAGCTGACCGGCGCCGCCCTGCGGATCGCCGACATGGTGGCCGGCCGCCTCGGCGCGGTCGACAGCGTGCCGGAGGTCAGCGGCAGCGGCAACCCGCACGCCGGGCTGATGCGCGGCTCGTCGGGCCCGGCCCTGCTGTTCCTGCGGGCGTACGAGACCACCGGCGACGCCGGGCTGCTGGACCACGCGCACGTCGCGCTGCGGCAGGACCTGCGCCGCTGCACCCACCGCTCCGACGGGCAGCTCCAGGTGCAGCAGGGCTGGCGGACCAACCCCTACCTGGACGAGGGCTCGGCCGGCATCGGCGTGGTTTTGGCCCGGTACCTGGCCCACCGCGAGGACGACGACCTGCGGCAGGCGCTGACCGACATCGGCCCGGTGGCGACCCTGGACTACTACGTGCAGTCGGGGCTGTTCGCCGGGCGGGCCGGCATGATCGCGGCGCTCGCCCTCGGGCTGCGACCCGGCGTCGGGCCCACCTCGCCCGAGGTGAGCGGCCAGATCGCGCGGCTCGGCTGGCACGCCATGCCCTACGGCGGCGGGCTCGCCTTCCCCGGCAACCAGCTCCTGCGGCTGTCGATGGACCTGGCGACCGGCACCGCCGGCGTCCTGCTCGCACTGGGCACCGTGCTGCACGACCGGCCGGTGACCGTGCCTCTGATCTCCCCGTCCGGCGCTCCGGCCGGAACGGGGCTCCCTGCGACGACCACGGAAGGAGGTGATCGGTAATGGCTCTCCTCGACCTCCAGGAGATGGAGCTCGCCGGCGGCCACGGCGGCGGCGGCAGCAACCTGAGCCTCGTCGGGTGCACCCCCCACGAGAACAGCAGCCTCAGCATCCTCTGCGGCTGATCCCCCGAACCCTCCAAGTACCACGAAAGGGCGTGACCTCGAATGGCGCTTCTCGACCTGCAGGACATGGAGATCCCCACCGGCGGTGGCGGCGGCGGCAGCAACCTGAGCCTCGTGGGCTGCACGCCCCACGAGAACAGCAGCCTCAGCATCCTCTGCGGCTGACCTTCAATCCCCTCCAAGTACCACGAAAGGGCGTGACCTCGAATGGCGCTTCTCGACCTGCAGGACATGGAGATCCCCGGCGGCCACGGCGGCGGCGGCAGCAACCTGAGCCTCGTGGGGTGCACCCCCCACGAGAACAGCAGCCTCAGCATCCTCTGCGGCTGATATCGGCTGATATCTGAGCCAGTGCCTGGGGCGGCCCTCATCCGGCCGCTCCAGGCCTGACCATTCCCGCACAACACGGAGGGGAAACCTTTGCCACGCCGGACGGGGTCGGACGGGCTTCTCTTCGAGGTGCTCCGCCGCAGCGGCCGGTGGCCCGCCGTGTACGCCGTCACCGCGCTGTCCGGCGCCGTCGTGGAGCTGCTGCTCCCGGCCGCACTGGGTGGCGCGGTGGACGTCCTGGTCACCCCCGGCGGCTCCCCCGATACCACCGGCCCCTCATCTTCGGGGGTTCTCGCCCTGACCGGCGGCCCCCTCCTGCACTGCGTCCTGCTCGTCGCCGCGCTGGTGGCCTGCGACGCCGTGGCCGTGTTCGCGGCCGGCGCCGGCGGAGCCCAGGCCGCGCGCGGGCTGCGCCTGCGGGTCGTGCGGCACATGCTGGGCGTCGGCCCGGCCATCTCCCGGCGCTTCTCCGCAGGCGACCTGGTCACCCGGGCGGGCGGCAACGCCGAGGAGGTCGGCGCGGCCCCCGAGGCGCTCATCACCGCCGTGGCGCTGCTGGTGCCCGCGGCCGGCTCGCTGGTCGCGCTCGCGCTCATCGACCCCTGGCCCGCGGTGGCCTTCGTGGCGGGCCTCGCCCTGATCGGGCTCGTCCTCCGCGCGTTCCTCCGCGAGACCACCGCCGTCGCCGGCGGATACCAGCAGGCGCAGAGCGACATCGCCTCCCGGCTGATCGACGCGCTGTCGGGGGCGCGCACCATCGCCGCGGCCGGCACCGAGGACCTGGAGGTGCGCCGCGTGCTCCAGCCGCTGCCGCGCCTGCGCGCCAGCGGCATGGCCCTGTGGCGGGTCAACGCCCGCGCCGGGGTGCAGGCGGCCATCGTCGTGCCGCTGCTGGAGATCGCCGTCATCGGGGTGAGCGGCTTCCGGCTGGCCGCCGGCGCGATGAGCGTCGGAGACCTGTTCGCCGCGGCGCGCTACGCCGTGCTGGGCGCCGGCATCGGCTCGGCGCTCGGATACCTGAACCGCCTCGCCCGCGCCCGTTCAGCGGCCCGGCGCGTCAGCGAGGTCCTCGATCGGCCGGCGACGGCCTACGGCGAGGCCCGCCTGCGCCCCCCGGCCGGCCCCTGCGCCGGGCTCTTCGAGGACGAGGACACCGACGCCCTGGCGGGGGACGGCGCGCCGGACGAGCGCGGCCGGCTGGAGCTGCGCGGCGTGAGCGTGCGCGTGGACGGGCGTCCCGCGCTGCGCGACATCGGCCTGACCGTGCCGGGCGGCGCCACGCTCGCCGTGGTCGGCAGGTCGGGCAGCGGCAAGTCGCTGCTCGCCGCCGTCGCCGGGCGGCTGGTGGACCCCGACGAGGGCGAGGTGCTGCTCGACGGGGTGCCGCTGCGGCGGCTGGAGCGCGCCGCCCTGCGCGGGGCCGTCGGCTACGCCTTCGAGCGGCCGGTGCTCTTCGGCGCCACACTGGCCGAGGCGATCGGCGTGGGCCGCCCGGAGGGCCTGGCCAGGGACGCCGCCCGGGACGCCGCGGCCGACCCCTTCATCCGCAAGCTCCCCCGCTCCTACGCCACCCCGGTCGACGAGGCCCCCATGTCGGGCGGCGAGCGCCAGCGCGTCGGGCTGGCCAGGGCCTTCGCGCACGGCGGCCGGCTGCTGATCCTGGACGACGCCACCTCCAGCCTGGACACCGTCACCGAGTACCAGGTGGCGCGGGCGCTCACCGAGAAGCTGGGCGACCGCACCAGAGTGATCGTCGCGCACCGGGCCACGACGGCGGCGCGCGCCGACCTGGTCGTCTGGCTGGAGGACGGGCGGATCCGAGGACGCGGCAGCCACGAGACGTTGTGGCGCGACCCCGCCTACCGCGCCGTCTTCCAGACCCCCGACCGCGCCGCCTCCCCCCGGGACGAGGCCACCCGCCCCACCGCCACCCCGGCCTCCCCTGAGGATCTCCCCTGCCCTGCCGCCCCCCCGGCCTCCGCTGAGGTAGGACGGCCGCCGGGCGCCGGTCCATCCTCCGCCTCGCGGGGCGCGGAGGGCGTTCGCGTGGTGGAGCGGGCATGAGCGTCCGGGAGCCGCTGTGGCGGGCGGTGCGCGCGCGCCCGCGCCACCTGGCGCGGCTGCTCGGCTGGTCGTTCGCCGAGGCCGCGCCGTCGTTCGTCTCGGGCCAGGCGGTCGCGCGCGCCCTGGACGACGGGTTCGCCGCCGGGCGTCCGGTGACCGGTCTCGGCTGGCTGGCCGTGCTGGCCGCCGCCTGGCTGGCCGCGGCGCTCGGCGCGCGGCAGGTGCTCCTGGCGATCGGAGGGATCGTCGAGCCGTTCCGGGACGACCTGCTGCGCCGCGTCGTCGACGGCACCCTGCACCGGGCCGCGGCCTCGGGCCTGCGACCCGACAGCGCCGCGGTGGCCCGGCTGAACCGCCAGGTGGAGCTGGCTCGCGACGCGTTCGGCGCCGTGATCGCCGTGGTCAGGTCGTTCCTGTTCTCGGTGGCCGGCGTGGCGCTCGGCGTGCTGACGCTGATGGGCGCGGTGCTGCCGCTGGTGCTGCTGCCGCTGGCCGCGGGGCTCGTGCTGTTCGCGCTCTCGCTGCCCGCGATGGCCCGGGCGCAGCGCGAGCTCATCCTGGCCGAGGAGCGAACCGCCTCGTCGCTGGCGGCCATGGTGGACGGGCTGCGGGACGTCACCGCGTGCGGGGCCGAGGACCGCGTGGCGGACCGGGTCGGGGTGGATGTCGAGCGCCAGGCCCGGGTCGCCCGCACGCTGGCCGGGCTCACGGCCGTGCGCACCGTCTCGCTCGCGGTGGGCGGGTGGCTGCCCGTCCTGCTGGTGCTGCTCGCCACGCCGTCGCTGGTGCGGCAGGGCGCGACCGCCGGGGTGATCCTGGGCACGCTGACCTACGTCGCGCAGTCGCTCACCCCCGCCTTGGGCAGCCTCGTGCAGGGGGCGGGGGTCAACGGCGTGCGCCTGGTGACGGCGCTCCAGCGCATCGCGGCGACCAGCGCCCGGCCCCCGGCGGCGGCGACCCGCCGCACGGGCGGGCCGGAGGGCGTGGAGCTGCGTCTTCAGGGGGTGAGGTTCGCCTACGGACCGGGCGCCGACCCGGTGGTCGCCGACCTGGACCTGACGGTGGCCGAGGGCGACCACCTGGCCGTCGTGGGGCCGAGCGGCATCGGCAAGTCCACGGTGGCGGCGCTGGTGGCCGGCGTCCTGCGCCCGGACGCCGGGCGGGTGCTCATCGGCGGGGTGGCGGTCGGGGAGATGGACCGCGCCGCCATGTGCCGGGCACGGGTCCTGATCCCGCAGGAGGCGTACGTGTTCCGCGGCACGCTGCGCGACAACCTGACCTACCTGGCGGACGGCCGGTCCCGGGGGGAGCTCGCGGAGCTCGCGGAGCTCGACCGGGCGGTGGAGGCGGTCGGCATGACCGAGCTGGCCCGGAGGCTGGGCGGCTACGACGCCGAGGTGGACCCGGGCGAGCTGTCGTCGGGAGAGCGCCAGCTCATCGCGCTCACCCGCGCCTACCTGTCGCCCTCGCGGCTGGTCCTGCTCGACGAGGCGACCTGCCACCTCGACCCGGCGGCCGAGGCGCGGGCCGAGGAGGCGTTCGCCGCGCGCGGCGGGACGCTCATCGTGATCGCCCACCGGCTCACCTCGGCCCTGCGCGCGAAGCGGGTGCTGGTCATGGACGGCGCGCGGGCGCGGGCCGGGACGCACGAGGAGATGGTCGCCGCCTCGGAGCTCTACCGGGACCTGATGGGCCGGTGGTCGGCTCCGGTGGGCGCGCACGCCCGGCACTGACACGCCGATAATCAGACATTTGCCATAAATAACCATATATCTCCCTATTTACGGGTACGTGCTCACTTACGCCGGTTGTGCCTTCCTATTCGGCGACGCAGGCCAGTCCTGCTGGAACGGAGGCAACGAGGTGAGCACACAGATGAACCAGACCAAGACCCAGGCGCCCGACGTCACGACCGCGCGGCCGATGACGCATCGGGGCAACGCCGAACTCGTCAGCGAACACGGCAGGACGACCATCGCCGACACCGTGGTGGCCAAGATCGCGGGCATGGCGGCCCGCCAGGTGTCCGGCGTGTACGCCCTGGGTGCGGGCATGTCCCGGGCGCTGGGCGCGGTACGCGAGGCCCTCACCGGGGGCGGCGGCACGGCCAGCACGCAGGGTGTCGCGGTCGAGGTCGGCGAGCGCCAGGCCGCGGCCGATCTGGACGTGATCGTCGAGTACGGGGTGTCCATTCCCGACCTCGCGGCCGGCGTGCGCCGCAACGTGATCGACGCCGTGGAGAACATGTGCGGCCTGGAGGTCACCGAGGTCAACATCACCGTGGACGACCTCCACCTGCCCGGCGAGGAGACCGGCGAGCCCCAGGAGGCGCGGGTCCGATGACACCGCCCGCGGGCGTCCGCGAGAGGCCCGAGGTCGAGCGGCTGGCGGACCGCATCGCCCTGGCGGTGGAAGGCTGCCCGGACGTCGCCTCCCTCGCGGGAGGCCCGGTGGCGACCTACCTGGCCGGGCGGACGGTCGCCGGGGTCGCCGTGCGGGACGCCGAGGTGGAGGTGGCCGTGGTCGTCCGGTACGGCCGGCCGCTGACCGAGGTCGCCGCCGAGGTGCGCTCCGCGGTCGAACCGCTGGTGCCCGGTCTGCCGGTCCACGTCCGCATAGACGACATCACCCTGCCCGGCCAGGAGGCCCTGACCGGCGAGGAATCCGCCGCCCCGCCGGCCGCGCGGGCCGATGCCGCCCCGGAGGAGACCGGCCGCCCCGCCGAGGGCGAGGCGGGCCGTGCCGCAGGAGCGGGTGGCGGCCGGCGGCGGGCGCCGCCGCGCAGCGATCGCTCAGAGACAGGAGAAGGTGAGCGAGATGGATGACAACCGTCTGTGGCCCGCGGTCGGCCTGCTGTTCGGGGCCGCGCTCGGATTCGCCGTGGTGGTCGGCGGCCTCACGGCGTTCCTCGTCGTACTGGTGCTCGGCGTGCTGGGGTTCCTGGTGGGCCGGGCGCTGACCGGCGAGCTGGACATGAGCGGCCTGCTGGGCGGCCGGAGACGCACATGAACACCGGGCCGGGCCGGCCGTCGCCGGCTCAGGACCCCATGGCGCCGGGCCGCGCCGGGACGGCCGCGCCTCCCGCCGAGGGGCGCGGCGCCGCAGGCCCGGGCACCGGACCCGCGTCCGCGGGCGCCGTCGCGTCCCCGGAGGGCCGCGGGCACACCGGCATCACCGACCGCGTGCTCGAACGCGTCGCCGCATGCGCGGTGCGCGAGGTGGAGCAGGTCGGCGGGGCGGCGCCCCGGATGCTCGGCGTGCCGCTCGGGCGGGACGCCGGGCGGGCGGACCCCCGGGTCAGCGGGCATGTGGAGGGCCGGATGGCCATCGTGCGGGTCACCCTGTCGGTGGCCTACCCCGCGCCGATCCGCCAGGTCGTCCACCGCGTGCGCGAGCACGTCGTCAGCCGGGTCAGGGAGCTGACCGGCCTGGAGGCACGGCAGGTGGACATCGACGTCACCCGCCTGATCCACCCGGCCGAACCGGGGAGGCGGGTGCGATGACCACCACACCGGGCCCGGGCGACCCGGCCTCCCGGCCCCCCGGAGCACAGGAACCGGGTCACGAGCCCGCCGGCGGACCGCCCTACGAGGCGGCCACCGAAGGCATGCCCCGGCCGCCCCACGAGGCGGCCACGGAGGGCATGCCTCGGCAGACCTACGAGGCGGCCACGGAGGGTATGCCGAAGGCCACCACGGAGGGCATGCGCGGAACCGGCGCGGAGGGCACGCCCGAGGCCGCCGCGCGGGACATGCCGCCACGGAGCCGCGAAACCGGGAACATGACGCCACCCGAGCCCGGCGGCCTGCCGGCGACGACCGAGCCGGCGCCGGTCGACCGGGCCCGGCGCAGGGCGGCGGCGCGGGCGTTCCGATCGCATCGGACGCTTCCCGCGACCCTGGTCGCGCTCCTGCTGGCGGCGGCCGGCATCGTCACCATGGTCGGCGCGGTGACGGCGGCGGCCCGCACCCGCGCGGGGCTGCCCGCGCTGACCTGGCTGGCTCCGCTCGGCCGGGCGCGCTGGGACGACCCGATGGCGCTCACGACCGCGGCCGTGGCCGGCCTGCTCGGCATCGTGCTGCTGATCGCCGCGTTCAAGCCCGGACGGCCCCGGCTGGTCGCGCTGGCGTCGGAGGACCCGCAGACGGTCACCGGCATCACCCGGTCCGGCCTGCGCCGCCACCTGGCCGCCGTCGCGGCGGCGGTGGACGGCGTCTCCCGCGCCCGGGTACGCCTGCGGCGGCGCGCCGCGGAGGTGACGGTCGCGACGCCGCTGCGCGACCCCGGCGAGCTGCCGGGCGAGGTCGGCCAGGCCGTCGAGGGCCGCCTGGCCGAGCTGCGGCCACTGCGGCCGATGCGCGTACGGGTCGCCGTACGCCGGAAGGGGGGATGAGCGGTGAGCCACCTTCACAGCCGCCACGCCGGCGTCAACCGCACCGGGCTGGCGATCGTCGGCCTGATCCTGCTTCTGGCGGGCGCCGCGGCGCTGGCCAAGGGTCTCGGGCTGCTCGGCGCGCGCGGCCAGCCGGTGATCTCCGGCCAGGTCGCCGCGTTCGCGTCCCGCACCGGCTGGTTCTGGCCCGCGGTGGCCGTCGCCGGGCTGGTGGTGGAGCTGCTGGCCCTGCGCTGGCTGCTCATGCAGGCGCGCAGGAACGCCATCCGCCACCTGGATCTGGAGGAGGACCCCGGGCACGGCGCCACCCACCTGTCGGCCAGGGCCGCCGCCGAGGCGGTCGAGGACGACCTCGTCCTGGCCATGCGCGAGGTCCCGGCCATCTCGGAACGACCGGCCGCGACCGGTACCGAGCCCGGGCACGGCCCGGCGGGCACGCAGGGCACCGGACGCGGGCACGGCGCCGGACGCGGGCGCCGCGCGCCCGCCGAACGGGTGCGGGCCCGCCTCGGGGGGGCGCCCAGCGCGCCCAGCCTGGCGCTGGCCGTCGTCCTGCCCGACGAGTCCGACCCGGCCGCGGCCCGCCAGGGCATCCAGAACGCCGTGGCCCGGCTGCGGGGCTCGCTGGAGACCGACCGCCTGCCCGCCACGGTCCGGATGCACACCGTCCGCACCCACCACTGACGCCGCTTCCGGCGATCGCGCCGGCCCGCCCGCCCGGCGGCCGGCGCGATCAGCGGTCCGGCGGCGGCTCCCATCCGGCCACGACCCATCACATCAGCAAGATCTACGCAGGAGGCGTCATGAGCGCGCACACGCGTCAGATGACCCGGACACCGCTGCAGACCGCCGCGCTCGTCATGGGGATCATCTTCCTCGCGGTCGGCATCCTCGGTTTCATTCCCGGCATCACCACCGACTACGGCGCCATGAGGTTCGCCGGGCACAACTCGGGGGCCCACCTGCTGGGGCTGTTCCAGATATCCGTCCTGCACAACATCGTGCACCTGGTCTACGGCGTCGTGGGGCTGGCTCTGGCCCGCGGTTGGACCGGGGCGCGCAACTTCCTGGTCTGGGGCGGCGTCATCTACCTGCTGCTGTGGATCTACGGACTGCTGTTCAGCCACGCGAGCGCGGCCAACTTCGTGCCGTTCAACACCGCCGACAACTGGCTGCACTTCCTGCTCGGCATCGTCATGATCGGCCTGGGTGTGGCGCTGTCGCGCGGCGGCGGCCCCCGCAGAGGCCCCTTCTCCGTCTGACCGGCTCGGCGCCACCTCGCGGGAAGGCTCCGCGAGGTGGCGCCGTCACGCCGGCGTCACGCCGCCATGACGTCCCGTGCCTCATGGTGAAGCCACGTCGACTCATCCGCGGAGGGGTCGAAGCAGCGGCCACGAAAGGGGACGGCGACATGAACAGAACCATCCGGAAGGCGTTCGTCGGCGCACTGGGCACCTGTTGCCTGACCGCGACGCTCCAGACGGCGGCGAGCGCGGCCGGCGCCCCGACCACGAACCGGACGGCGCAGTCGGTCAGCTCCCTGAACGACCTGCGCACCGACAACGGGGACCGGGGCAGAAGCAGCATCCGGGACCGCGACCGCGACAGAGACCGAGATCGAGACCGAGGCAGCGAGAAGCGAACCAGAGAGCGCGACCGCGAAAGGGACCGCGGCAGGAGCAG
This sequence comes from Sphaerisporangium sp. NPDC004334, assembly GCF_053602655.1. Lineage (NCBI taxonomy): Bacteria > Bacillati > Actinomycetota > Actinomycetes > Streptosporangiales > Streptosporangiaceae > Sphaerisporangium > Sphaerisporangium sp. NPDC004334. The sequence goes on along the minus strand of NZ_JBSGDZ010000009.1, from coordinate 86,160 downwards.
CAGCAGGGACCGCGATCGCGACCGAGGCAGCGAGAAGAGAATGAGAGAGCGCGACCGGGACCGCGACCGCGACAGAGACCGCGGCAGCGAGAAGAGAGGCAGAGAGCGGGATCGGGACCGCGACCGAGGCAGCCGGGACCGCGACAGGGACCGCGGCAGCGAGAAGAGGACCAGAGAGCGCGACCGCGACCGGGACCGGAGCAGCAGCAGGGACCGGGACAGGGACAGGGACCGGTACTAGCCGCCGCGGACAGGCCGTCGCGTCACCGGAGTGGCCAGGGGTGGAACGTGCTCGCGTCCCGTTCCCCGGCCACTCCGCACGCCGGCGGAGCACGGGGGTTGACCTGGAGCGCGCTCCAGCGTCCAGACTCCTGCACGACGCGCCGGCGCACGGCCGGCCCGCCGAGAGGAGAGCCCGTGAAGTACCGCGCGATCGGCACCGACCCGCGGACGCGCCGCGAGGTCAGCGTGATCAGCCTCGGCGCGATGCTGTTCGGCACGGCCACCGACGAGGCGACGTCCTTCGCCATCCTCGACCGGTATCTGGAGGCCGGCGGCACCTTCATCGACACCTCCGACAACTACGCGTTCTGGGTGAACGGCACCCAGGGCGGCGAGAGCGAGGAACTGCTCGGCCGCTGGCGCCGCGACCGGGGCGTGGGACACGAGATCGTCATCGCCACCAAGCTCGGCGCGCGGCCCCTCGCCCCCGGCACCGCCTTCGGCCCGGACGTCGAGGGGCTGTCCGCCAAGGTGATCAGGGAGTCCGCGGAGCGCAGCAGGGAACGGCTCGGGGTGGACCGCCTGGACCTGCTGTACGCGCACATCGAGGACCCGCGGGTCTCCCTGCGGGAGACCGTCGAGGGGTTCGCCGAACTGGTCGCCGAGGGCGCCGTCGGCCTGCTCGGGGTGAGCAACCACTGGGCCTGGCGGGTGGAGCGCGCCCGGGCCCTGGCCGCGGCGTCCGGGCTGCCCGGCTACGAGGTCCTGCAGTACCACCACAGCTACCTGCGGCACCGCACCGACCTGCCCAGCCTGCGCTCCCCGGACGGAAACCAGGGCGTGACCGGCCCCGACCTGCTCAGTTATCTGCGGGCCGAGCCGGATCTGGCCATGGTCGCCTACTCCCCTCTGCTGAAGGGCGCCTACGTCCGTGACGACCGGCCCCTCGGCCCCGGCCACGACCACGCGGGAACACCCGCCCGCCTGACCGCCCTGCGCGAGGTGGCGAAGCAGACCGGCGCCACCCCGAACCAGGTCGTGCTCGCCTGGCTGATCGGCGGCGAGATCCCGATGATCCCGCTGGTGGGCGCCTCCTCGGTGGCCCAGCTCGACGAGACCCTCGCCGCCGTGGACCTCGAACTGACCCCGGAACAGCGCTCCAGGCTCGACACCGCCGGCCACTGACGGCGCGCCGGCCACCGACCACGCGGGCCGGTCCGAGCGGCGCGCGTCCCGGCGCCCGGCGGGGTGGCCGCGTCCGGTCACCCTTCCAGGAGACCGTGCCGCTTCAGGCTCTCGACGGTGTCGACGAGGGTGGTCTCCAGATCCCGCGGCCGCCAGCCGAGCAGGTCGCGGGCCTTGTCGTTGTGAATGACCGGCACGTGGCCGAGCCGGCCCGCCGCCTCCTCCAGCGCCGGGTCGATCAGCGCGCCCTCCCGCACCTGGTCGTCGGGGATCTCCGTGACGGCCATCCGCGCGGCGAGCGAGGGGAACCGGCGGGCGATGATCCGCGCGATCTGCGGGAAGGTGACCGCCGGGCCGTCGCCGACGGCGAGGAAGCGCTGCCCGGCGGCGGCGGAACCGGTCATGGCAAGGACGTGGGCGTCGGCCGCGTCACGGACGTCGACGACGCCGAAGTACAGGCGCGGGACGGCTCGCATGTGCCCGTCCAGCATGGCCCTGACGAGCTTGGTGGAGGTGGACAGGCGCGGGCTGAGCGTGGGGCCGAAGATGCCGGTCGGGTTGATCACGGTCAGCTCCAGGCCGCCGCCCTCGGTGCGCGCGAAGTCCCAGGCGGCCCGCTCCGCGAGCGTCTTGGACCGGTGGTAGGCCGGGATGTCGGCGGCCGGATCGGTCCAGTCCTCCTCGGTGTAGTCGGCGCCGGGCTTGGGGCTGTATCCGACCGCGGCGAAGGAGGAGGTCATGACGACCCGCTTCACGCCGGCGTCGCGCGCGGCACGCAGCACGCGCAGGGCGCCGTCACGGGCCGGGACGATCAGCTCGTCCTCGTGCCGCGGGGCCTCCAGGGGGAACGGCGAGGCGACGTGGACGACGTGGTCGCGGCCGGCGACCGCCTCGGCCCAGCCGTCGTCGGAGGCCAGGTCCGCGGCGACGACCTCCAGACGGCCGCCAGGGTCGGCGCCGCCGTTCCGCACGGCTTCCAGGACCTCGGCGGCCCGGCCGGGGTCGCGGACGGTGGCCCGCACGTGGTGGCCGTCTTGGAGCAGACGGACGACGACGTGCGCGCCGAGGTACCCGGAACCGCCGGTGACCAGGACGGCGCCGCCGGAGGGGGCGGTGTTCATTGTGGTGCTCCTCGGTGGCTCAGAATTCTCCGATGGCCCGTACGATCTCGGCGATCGCCCGGGACTCCGCTTCGGCGTCACCACGGCTCCGCGCGTCCCACAACTCGGCTTTGTGCCGCAGGTACCTCAGGCGCACCCGCATGCGCTCGATCTCGTCCGCGACGCGCTCGGCGTGCCGCAGGAACAGATCACGCATGTCGGTGGCCGCCTCGTCCTCGCGGGCGAGATGGGCGAGGTAGGCGCGCATGTCCTCGACGCCGACGCCCGTCGAGCGCAGGCAGGACAGGGCCTCGATCGTCTCGAGGCTGCCGGCGTCGTAGCGCCGGTGGCCACTGCTCGGGTCGCGGGGAACCGGGCCGATCAGGCCGATCTTCTCGTAGTACCGCAGCGTGGGCTCGCTCAGCCCGCTGCGGCGGGAGACGTCCTGGATCGTGAACCACGAACGGTTCCCGGAGCGCGCGGTGACTGCCATGGAAGAAGCCTCGGATACCTCAAGCGCTTGAAGTCAAGCGAACGCCGGCGCGGGAGGGGGCGGGAACGGCGCGCGGTTCACCCCGCCCTGTGCCGGCGTGACGACGATTACGCGTGGGCCCCTACCCGGGGCTCCTCCAGGACCAAACCCGCCTGTGCGCGTCGTCGGCCCCGGAGGTCTCGCCCATCCTGTCGTGGGTGACCGGCCCGCGGCCGGTGGGCGCCGGACCCTGGTTGAGCCGCCGTGAGGGGGTAGGGGGGCGGACATGGACCGACGACTGAACATCAGGCTGATCGTCGCCGTGTGCGCGTTCATAGCCTTCCTGGCCCTCAGTCTCTACGCGGGGATCGCCCAGCTCTGGTGGCTGTTCCTCTGCGGCATCCTGCTCACCATGGTCTCGGTGTCGTACGCCCTGGTGGAGGGCGAGTGGTGGAAGAGCACGCGCGGAGACGACTCCGTCCGCCCCGGCCCTTCCTGAGCGGCGGGTGAGTCCGCGTTTCGCGGCGGCCCGGCGGGGACGGCTGGCATGGCGGCGCGCGGATCGGGCATGCTTGAAGCCGCGCGACTGGCGGCAAGGGGATGGCAACGACCATCGGGGAGCCTGCTCGTGGGAGTCGACCGCCTGGGCGCCCACGGCGAGGAGCGACCATGTCCCCGTCCGCCCATGACCACGCCACCCCTGGCCACCGCCCCCCGCCCTCCGGTTCTTCCGTTCCCTCTTCTTCCGCCTCTTCCGCGTCGGCGTCCTCCGTGCCCGCCGGCTCCGCCGGGGTTTCAGCGTCGCCGGTGGGGTCAGCGCGCATCCTCGCGGGCGGACCGGTGGCGGAGGCGATCCTCGCCGACGTCGCCGGGCGGGTGTCCGCGCTGAGAGACCGGGGCGTGACCCCCGCGCTGGCCACGATCCTGGTCGGCGACGACGACGCCAGCGCCGGGTACATCCGCATCAAGCAGCGGCAGGCCGCCGAGCTCGGCTTCACCTCGCCGCACGAGCACCTGCCGGCGACCGCGACCCAGGCCGACCTGCACGCCGCCATCGCCGCCTTCAGCGCCGACCCGGCCGTCCACGGGCTCCTGGTGCAGCACCCCGTGCCGGGGCACCTCGACTACGACCGCGCCCTGCAGTCGATGGACCCCGACAAGGATGTCGACGGCATGCACCCGCTCAACATGGGGCGTCTGGCACTCGGCATTCCGGGGCCGCTCCCCTGCACTCCCGCCGGCATCGAGGCGCTGCTGGCCCACTACGGCGTCCCGGTCGCCGGCAAGGAGGTCGTCATCCTCGGCCGCGGCGCCACCCTCGGCCGGCCCCTCGCCATGCTGCTCGCCCAGAAGCGCCCGACCGCGAACGCCGCCGTCACCGTCGTGCACACCGGAGTGCCCGACTGGCCGCGCTACACCCTGCGCGCCGACATCCTGATCGCGGCGGCGGGCGTGCCGGGCATCATCACCCCCGAGCACGTCAGGCCGGGTTCGGTGGTGATCGGCGGCGGCGTCCGGTACGCCGGGCGCCGGCTGCTGCCCGACGTGGACGAGTCCTGCGAGCGCGTCGCGGGCGCGATCACGCCCCGGGTGGGCGGCGTGGGCCCCACCACCGTCGCGATGCTCTTCCGCAACGCCGTCACGGCCGCGGAGCGCGCGTCGGACGGATCGGCGCGTTAGCGGACGGGTCACTCCGGACGGCCCTCCGCTTCAGCGGAGGGCCTAGGCGTCCTCTGTCGCGCTCGCTTGTTCCACGACGCGCACGGTGTGCCGGTAGCCGACCATCTCGTGACCGACCACCTCGACGACCAGGCCCAGCGCGACGAGCGCGACCACCGAGACCAGGGCGGTCAGGTCCGGCGCCCGCGTCACGTCGATGGTTCCGCGCGAACCGGCTCTCAGACCGACGGCGACCGCCGCCACCACGGGAGCCAGGGCGGTCAGCAGCAGCGGAACGTGGGACAGATCCAAGGAGCGCATCAAGACGCTCCACATCACGAAGACCATCAAAATCACCGCTCCCACCGGAACGGCGAGCGCGAGGGCGATCTGCGACACCGGCAGGTTCTCTTCTCGCACCGCTCCGGCCGCCACGCGGAGCCCCGCCCCGATCGCCGCGATGCCACCGAAGATCGGCAGATGGGCGTACCGCCAGGCGAAGGTGCGCTCCGGCCACTTCTCCAGGATCGTTCTGGAGGGGATGAGGAAGTAGGCCCACCACAGCGTCGCCGCCATGACGAGCCCGGACGACGCGATCACCACGGCGGCGAGGGACCACCCCCTCTCGTCGACCAGGGCTTCGACCGCCGCGGTGGTGGCGGCCACGACCTCACCGACGGTGATGATGGTCAGCAGGCTGAACCGCTCGGCGATGTGGCCGGCGTTCCAGGGCGCCCTGCCCAGCTTGCCCTCGACGACGACGGGGGCCGCCATCTCGGCGATCGCGAGCACGATGAGCGCCGCGATCGTCACGCTCAGGGGCAGGGCGAGGACCGCCGTCAGCACCCACCCCGTCTGCGCGATCACGATCATCACCGCGTAGCCGATCGCCACCCGACGATGATCCGGGTCCTGCCTCGCGGCCCTGAGCCACATCGCGATGAGCGGCACCCGCATCACGATGTAACCGATCACCATCAGCGCGTTGTTCGGGCTGTGCCCCTCCACGGCGGCCGAGAAGCTCGGCGGCAGCCCGAAGATCAGGATCACGACCCCGACCATCTGCACGATGGTCGCGACCCTGAACAGCGCGTCGTCGTTGCCGTACGCGGAGGCGAACCACGTGAAGTTCATCCAGGCCCAGCTCACCGAGAAGATCGCGAACAGGTAAGCGCCGATCGACGGCCCGATGTGGCCGTCGGCCACGTGGTGGGCGAGCTGCTCGGCCGCCGCGGCGAACGCGATGACGTACGTCAGGTCGTACAACAGTTCCAACGGAGTCGAGGCACGCCCTCGTTCCCGCGGATCTCGACCGGACATCGGACGCAACCGGTGCCGGAGATCTCCCTTCAGCTGCGCCTTGATCCTCGTGTCCTCGGTCATCTCACTTCTTTCATCGGCTGACCAGCGCGGTGTCGGCGGACCGGGTCAGCGTGCCAGGCGGTCGAGCCATTCGGCGAGCAGGTTCCGCTCGCCGGGAGTGAGCCGGGGGTCGTCCGGGGCGAGGGCCGCCTGCAGCGCCACGGCCCGGCCGGCGACTCCGGCCCCGCCGCCGTCGCCCGGCGGGTCGGTGGTGACCGCGCCCAGGACGGCCTCCCTGGTGAGGGTGGACAACTCGGGATCGCGCGCGCCGGGGTCGGTGGCGATCAGGGCGAGCGTGACGCCGACGCTGGCGGCGTGGACCATCCGCGCCGCCCGGTCCACCGGGAGTCGTAGCCGCCCGGCTGCGGCGATGCGCCCGATCAGCCCGGCGAGGATCCTCTCGGACTCGCGCGCGGCCGGGGAGCCGGCCCCCGGCCGCGCGTCGCCGTACATCAGCACGTAGAAGGCGGGCCGGGATAGCCCGAAGTCCACATGCAGGTCCCAGCCGCGGCGCAGATCGGCGACGGGGTCGCCGGAGCGTCCCTGGGCCCGCTTGGCCGACAGGTACTCCTCGAAGCCGTAGGAGGCGACGGCCGCCAGCAGTCCCTCCTTGTCGCCGAACAGGCGGTACAGCGTGGGCGCCTGGACGCCGGCGGCGGCGCCGACCGCGCGGGTGGAGACCGCCTCCCTGCCCCCTTGGGTGAGCAGGTCGGCGGCGGCGCGCAGGATGCGCTCTCGGGTGCTCGGCGTCTCGACGGACATAGAACAAAGTTAACAGACCACCGGTAGCGCCGCTAAGTTAGCAGTGATACCTTTGCTTCGTTAGCAACGGAAAGAAGCGGACGATTGGACACCGCAATGCGTACGCGCACTCTCGGCACCACCGGACCGGCCGTCTCCGAGCTGGGCCTCGGACTGATGGGCATGTCCGACCTGTACGGGCCGGCCGACGAGGCCGAGTCGATCGCCACCATCCACGCCGCGCTCGACGCCGGCATCACCCTGATGGACACCGGCGACTTCTACGGCATGGGGCACAACGAGATGCTGCTCCGCGACGCGCTCAAGGGGCGGGCCCGCGAGCAGGTCGTCATCAGTGTCAAGTTCGGCGCCCTGCGCGACCCGGACGGCGGCTGGGGCGGCAACGACGGCCGCCCGCAGGCCGTGAAGAACTTCCTCGCCTACACCCTGCGCCGCCTCGGCACCGACCACGTCGACGTCTACCGTCCCGCCCGGCTGGACCCGGACGTCCCCATCGAGGAGACGGTCGGAGCCATCGCCGAGATGGTGAAGGCGGGTCATGTGCGGCACATCGGCCTGTCCGAGGTCGGCGCCGAGACCCTGCGGCGCGCCCATGCCGTACACCCGATCTCCGACCTGCAGATCGAGTACTCCTTGCTGTCGCGGGGCATCGAACGGGACATCCTGCCGGCCGCGCGCGAGCTCGGCATCGGCGTCACCGCCTACGGCGTGCTGTCCAGGGGGCTGCTGAGCGGGCACTGGAGCCCCGGCCGGGCGCTCGGCGCGGGCGACTTCCGCGGCATGAGCCCGCGCTTCCAGCAGGAGAACCTCCAGCGCAACCTCGACCTGGTGGAGGCGCTGCGCCGCGTCGCCGAGGCCAAGGGGGCCAGCGTCGCGCAGCTCGCCCTGGCCTGGGTCGCCGCCCAGGGCGAGGACATCGTCCCCCTCGTCGGCGCCCGCCGCCGCGACCGGCTGGCGGAGTCGCTGGCCGCCGCCGACCTGGCGTTGACCCCGCAGGATCTCGCGGACATCGAGCGGGCCGTCCCTGCCGGGGCCGCCGCCGGCGACCGGTACGCCACGGCCCAGATGAGCCACCTCGACAGCGAGGCCCCGGGCAACGAATCCTGATCGCCCGAAGGCCCCGGCGTACTTCAGAGGTTGGCGAAGCCGGGGGTGCGGGCCTTGATGCGTTCGAGTTCGCGTGCGTCGGAGACGCCCTGCAGGTCGGAGCGGGGGGTGTAGGGGGATTCCAGGCGGCGGGCCTCCTCGTCGGTGAGGTCGAGGTCGAGGGAGGCGACGGCGTCGTCGATCTGCCCGATGGTACGGGCGCCCACGACGGGGGCCGCGACGACGGGGTTGCGGCGCAGCCAGGCGAGGGCGACCTGGGCACGGGTGACGCCGTGGGCGTCGGCGATGACGCCGACCTCGTCGAGGATCCGCCGGTCGCTGTCGGCGTTGGCCTTGGTGTAGAGCATGTCGGCGTAGGAGCCGTCGGTGGCGGCGCGGTCGGTGGTGTGCGCCTGGTCGGCGGGGCGCGCGAGCCGGCCGCGGGCCAGGGGGCTCCACACCATGGTGGCGACCCCCTCGTCGGCGCACAGCGGGAGCATTTCGCGTTCCTCCTCGCGGGCGAGAAGGTTGTAGTGGTTCTGCATGGTGACGAACCGGGCCCAGCCGTGGCGCTCCTGGAGGTGGAGGGCCTTGGCGAACTGCCAGGCGTGCATGGAGGAGGCGCCGAGGTAGCGGGCCTTGCCGGACTTCACGACGTCGTGCAGGGCCTCCAGGGTCTCTTCCAGGGGTGTTTCGCCGTCGAGGCGGTGGATCATGTAGACGTCGACGTGATCGGTGCCCAGGCGGCGCAGGCTGTTCTCGATCTCGGTCATGATCGCCTTGCGCGACAGGCCGCCGCCGTTGGGGCGGCCAGGGCGCATGACGTGGCGGACCTTGGTGGTGATGACGACGTCGTCGCGGTCGGCGTAGTCCTTCAGGGCGCGGCCGAGGATCTCCTCGCTCGAACCGTAGGAGTACATGTTGGCGGTGTCGAAGAAGTTGACGCCCGCCTCCAGCGCGTGCCGGATCAGGGGGCGGGCGGCCTCCTCGTCGAGCGACCAGACGGGGTGACCGCGGTCGGGCTCGCCATAGGTCATGGCGCCGATGGCGACCGGGGAGACGTCCAGGCCGGTGCGGCCGAGCTTGATGTAACGCAAGGGGGAGCTCCTACAATGGGGAACGAGAAACGGAGAACTCTCCGCTGACTCCGGCGACGTTAACGGAGAACTCTCCGTATTGCAATCCGCCGGCCCCCGCACGCCAGGAGAACCCATGCCCGACGCCGCGCCACAGCGCTCCGACGCGTTGAAGAACCGGGAGGTGATCCTCCAGGTCGCCCACGACGCGCTCACCGAGTCCCCCGACGCCTCGCTCAACTCGATCGCCAAGCGGGCGGGCATCGGCCCGGGCACGCTCTACCGGCACTTCCCGACCCGCGAGGCGCTGATCCTCGCGGTCTACCAGCACGACGTGGACCGCCTCGTCCGGTCCGTGCCGGAGATCCTGGCGACCCGCTCACCGCTGGACGCGTTGCGGCACTGGTTCACCACCCTGACCACCTACGTTCGCGTCAAGCACGGCCTCGGCGACGCGCTGCACAGCGATGCCGCGCAGAAGGCCATCGGCGAGACGCACGCCCCCGTCGCCGCCGCCATCGGGCGCCTGCTCGACGCGTGCGAACGCGCCGGCGAGGTCCGCCCGGGCCTCGACCCCGACGACGTTCTCCTGCTCCTGAGCTGCCTGTGGCGCACCCCCGACACCCCGGAGGGGGCCGCCCGGGCCGGCCGCCTCCTCGAACTGGCGATCGACGGCTTCCGGCCCTGAGCGGTCCCGGCGCCGTTCGCGGCGCCGGTGGAGATCATCGGGCGCACACCCCGGCTCGTCAGCGGAAGAGCACGCCGAACACGGCGCGGACACCGGTCACCATCACCGGACAAGTCCGGACCCGCATCGATCCGAGGCCGGCATCCCCCGGGCCGCACGGCTCGACGTGCTTGTCTCAGTCGGTGCGTCTCTCAGTCGCGTGAAGGCGCGAGCACGGCGAGCAGTTCCTCGACGAGCGCATGGTCGAGCGGCTCGCGGGTGGCCAGGACGCGGTACCAGAGCGTCCCGAAGACGATGTCCATGATCGTGCTCGTCGACAGCCCCGGAACCGGGCCGGGCCCGCCGCGGGCGCGGGCGCGGCCGAGCACGACGCCGAGCGCGTCGCGGCGGCGCTGGAGGAACGCGGCGCGGAACCGCTCGCCGAACTCCGGGTCGATCTGCGCCTCGGCCATCAGAGCGCACAGCATGTCCCTGACCTGCGGCGTGTCGCCCAGGGCGAAGGTCGCGGTGAGAAAGGCCCGCAGGTCGCCCTCGTAGGTGCCGGTGTCGGTGAGCGGGATGTGCAGTTCGCTCTTCTGGGCGAGGGCGTCGAACAGCACGTCGGCCTTGGTCTTCCACCAGCGGTAGATCGTCTGCTTGCCGCAGCCCGCCCGCGCGGCGATGCCCTCGACCGTCAGGCCGGCGTACCCGGCCTCGGTGAAGATCTGGAACGCGGCCGCCAGGATCGCGCGCCGGCTGTCCTCGCTGCGCTTGCGACCCGGCCTGGCGCGGCCTGCGGCGTGGTCGGGACCGGGATTGTCGTTCATCGTGAACCGATGTTAGCGTAAATAACGAGACGCAACGGTTCGAAATAAGGGGTCATCATGAGCGAGCACACCGCGCTGGTCGTCGGCGGCACGTCGGGCATCGGCCTGGCCACCGCCCGGCGGCTGCGCGCCATGGGCGCCCGGGTGCACGTCGCCGGGCGCGACAAGGCGAGGCTGGACGCGGTCGCGGCGAGCGATCCCGAGCTGGTCCGCCACCGCGCCGACGGCGGCGACGCGGGCGAGATCGGCGCCGTGGCCGAGGCCGTCGGCACCATCGACTGGCTGGTCGTGAGCCTCAGCGGCGGCGAGGGGGCCGGGCCGATCGCCGAGCTGGACCTGTCGGCCCTGCGCCGGGCCTTCGACGCCAAGCTCTTCGGGCACCTCACCACGGTGCAGGCCGTCCTGCCCCGCCTGGCGCCCACCGGGTCGATCACCCTGATCGGCGCGATCTCGGCCCGCGCCGCCATCCCGGGCACCGCGGGCCTCGCCGCCGTCAACGGAGCCGTCGAGGCCCTGGTCAAGCCGCTGGCCGTGGAGCTGGCGCCGATCCGGGTCAACGCGGTCTCGCCCGGACTGGTCGACACCCCCTGGTGGAGCGCCCTGCCCGACGACGCGCGGGAGGCCTACTTCGCGCAGTCCGCGCGGGCGCTGCCGACCAGACGGGTCGCCACGGCCGACGACGTGGCCGAGGCCGTCGTGCTGGCGGCCACCAACCGCAACATCACCGGCACCGTGATCGAGGCCGACGGCGGCGCCCGCCTGGTGTCGCTGGGCTGACCCGGGGTCTTCGGGAGGACCGGCGAGACGAAGAAGACCCCGCCGGTCGCCCGGCGGGGTCTTCTCACGAATGCGAACCGGTGTGCGGGTCGCCTCTCGGCGGAAGGCTCAACGCGGCTCCAGCCGAACGGTAATCCGCGAAGGCAATAGGTGAGGCCCGGGGACACCGGACACACCGGTCACGATTCATGTAACCGCGATCCGCCGGCGGTCATTCCCCGCCGGCCGAGAAATTCTCGGACGCTTCCGCGAGCCTCCGCCGCCCGGCACGCCTTCAGCGGGCGGCGGATGACCGCCATGCCTTCAGCGGGCGGCGACGCTGGAGATGAGGGCGCGAGGGTCGGCGGCGCCGGCGAGCACGCCGTCCGGGCGCACGTCGATCAGGTGCGCGTGCCCGAAGGACCCGCCGTAGGGCAGCGGCCGGACCTCGTGACCGCGCTCGCGCAGCCCCCGCGACCAGGGCCCGCCCTCCTCGACGTCCAGGGACGCCTCGTCCGGCGCGCTCCAGGCGTCGAAGCCGGTGAGGCCGGGCCCGAGCCGCCACCGGGGGGCGGCGACGGCCTCTCCGGGCGCCTGCCCGGCGGCCAGCAGGCGGGTGAGCACCTGCAGCAGGATCTGCGGCTGGGAGTCGCCTCCCATCGTCCCCGCGACGGTGCGCAGCGAGCCGTCCGGCCGGGTGACCAGGACAGGGGCGAGGGTGTGCGGCGGGCGGCGCCCCGGACCGTACTCGGCCGGGTGACCGGGGACCAGGGAGAAGCCGAGGCCCCGGTTGTGCAGGTTGATCCCGGTCGCCGGCTCGAAGAGCATGCTGCCGAAGCCCGCGGCGTTCGACTGGATGAGCGAGACGCCCATGCCGTCGGCGTCCACGGCGCACAGATAGGTGGTGTCGCCCGGTGCGACCAGGTCGCGCAGCCGCGCCCGGCGGCCGGAGTCGATGCCCGCGCGGCGCGCGTCCGCCGAGGCCAGCACCTCCTTCATCGGCGCGCCCTCGAACAGCACGTCGGGACGGTCGTGCCCGGCGGCCCTGGCCGCCTCGGCGAGCAGGTGGGCCCACAGGGGGTCGGCCGGGTCGGCGGGCAGGTCGAGCCCGTCGGCGATGGCCAGCGCCAGCAGCACCAGATAGCCCTGGGAGTTCGGCGGGACGGTCCACACGTCGTGCCCGTAGGCCCGGGCGCGCAGCGGCTCCACCCAGCCGGCGTTCACCCGGGCCAGATCGTCCTCGCCGTACTCCCCCGCGGCCGACCCGCCCACCGCGCCGTCGCGGCCGAGGGCGAGCAGACCCCGGCCGAACTCGCCGAGGTAGAAGCCGTCCCGCCCGCCGTCGGCCAGCGCCCGCAGCGCCCGGGCGACGCCGGGCCGCCGGATCAGGTCGCCCGGCTCCAGCGGGCCGCCGACGCCCGGCAGCACGCCCGCCGCAGGGGCGAGCGCCGGCGACGCGGGGAAGCCCTCCTCGGCGTACCGGACGGCGGGAGCGAGCAGGTCCGCGAACGGCAGCCGTCCGTAACGCGCGTGCAGGGCGAGCCAGCCGTCGGCGCAGCCGGGCACCGGGACCGATCGGATGTCGTGCTGGAACGGCATCCGGTCATGCCCCTCGGCGCGCAGCCGCACGGGGTCGGCGCCGGACCCGGCGCGGCCGGAGGCGTTCAGCGCCTCGGGCGCGCCGTCGCCGTCGTGGACGAGGGCGAACAGGTCGCCGCCGAGCCCGCAAGCGTGCGGGGCCGTGACGGCGAGCACGGCGTTGGCCGCGATCGCGGCGTCCGCCGCCGAGCCGCCCCGGTCGAGCGCGGCCAGCCCCGCCCCGGACGCCAGGTGATCGATGGTGCATACCATCCCAGACACCGCAAAGCGGGTAGACATCATGCCGGAACTGTACGACCCCTCGAATCCATGATCCAGCCCGCCGTCCCCCAAGAAAGGGTCACATCATTCGCTATCCCTCCAAGACACGCTATGACGGGCGCGCTCCGGTTGCCGGAAGGCTCCGGGCTCTGCTGTCGTGATCGGGGGGTTTCCATGTTGCGAGTCATCGGCGCCGGCTTCGGCCGGACGGGCACAATGACGCTGAGAACGGCGCTGTGCGCGCTCGGCTTCGGGCCGTGCTACCACTTCACCGAGGTGTTCGCCCACCCTGAGCACCTGCGTCATTGGGCCGCGGCGGCGCACGGCCGGCCCGGGGCCTGGCGCGTGCCGCTGGAGGGGTACGCGGCCACCGCCGACTGGCCGGGCGTGACGTTCTGGCGCGAGCTGGCCGAGGCGTACCCGCGGGCCAAGGTGATCCTCACCACCAGGGACGCCGGCGACTGGTACGAGTCGATGCGCACCACCGTGTTCGCGGCCATCAACGGGCACTTCCCCGAGACGGCCGAGCGGTTCCGCGCGTTCGAGGCTGCCGACCAGCTCGCCGACTTCCGGGAGGCCGGCCTGATCGGCCGCTCCTTCGAGGGACGCATCGACGACCGCGACCACGTCATCGGGTGTTACGAGCGGCACAACGATGACGTCCGGCGCACGGTGCCCGCCGGACGCCTGCTGGACTTCCGCGTGGAGCAGGGCTGGGAGCCGCTGTGCGCGTTCCTCGGCGCCCCGGTGCCCGATCGGCCGTTCCCGCGTTCGAACGCCCGCGAGGACTTCCGCGCCACCGTCCTGACCGACCCACCGCCCTGACCGACCCACCGCCCTGACCGACCACCGCCCTGACCGACCACCGTCAGTGGTGGTGGGTGGCGTCGGGGTGGCGGGGGTCGGCGGGGTGCTCGTAGCCGGGGTGCAGGCGGACCTTCTCCGCGTAACGGCGCTCCAGCCATTCGGCGAAGAACCGCTCGGCCGCGACCGCGGTCAGCTCGGCCGCGACGGCCTGCCCGACCGCCTCGTACGGCCGCCGCCCGCCCGGCTCGACGCGGTCCACCCGCAGCGTCCACGGCCCGCCGGGGCCGTCGACCGGGCCGACGGTCTCGCCCTCCCGCGCGGAGAAGATCGCGATCTCCAGCGGTCCCGCCAGCTCGCCGCGCCGCACCGGGCCGAACGGCGACACGCGCCCGCCCTCCACCCGGCTGACGTGGCGCGTCTCGGGGACGGTGAAACGGTCGAGGTTGCGCTCGTAGTAGCCGCGGACCTCCTCCTCCGGCGCCCGTACCCCGGCGGTGACCGCGTCGCGCAGCGCCCGCGCGAGCGGCATCGCGACCGTCACGGCCGCGATCACGCCCCCGGTGCGCAGCGCGGCCGACAGCGTCAGCGCGGGCGCGGGCCGGGTCCCCGGGCCGTCGCCGGCCTCGGTGACGCCGAGCACGGCGGCCTCCTGCTCGACCAGAGCCTCGGTGACCAGCACCTGGACCAGCCAGCGGCGCAGGTTGCGTCCCTCGGCGCCGTGCGGGCGCGGCAGGCGCGAGGCCAGCGGCCCCGCGCGCAGTTCGGCCTCGCGCGCGTCGACGTGCGCGACCGGGACGACCCGCTCCCCCACCCGCGCGGCGACCGTCCCCGCGCGGGCCGTGACGGCGCCGCCCACTACGCCTCGACCTCGACGCGCACGGCCTCGGTGTAGTGGAGCCGGCCGGCGCAGGCGATCTTGACGACGGCCCACCAGTGGCCGGGACGCGCGCCGGGCGGGGCCTGAAGGTCGAAGCGGACCCGCGCCTCGCCGCGGGCGGGGACGACCACGCCGGTGTTCCACTCGGGGACCAGCTCGAAGGTGTGCCAGGGGCTGATGAGCTGGACCTGCGCCGACACCTCCGTCCGGGCCGCGGAGCGCACGACCACCTCGGCCGCGCCGGAGCCGCCGGGGACCAGCCGCACGACCGGCGTCTCCAGCGTCACCTCAAGGGCGGCGTCCTCGGCCTCGCCGACGCGCAGCCGGGCCACGTCCTGGTACTCCTGCCCGCCGTGGGCGACGCGGGCGCGCAGCCAGTACTCGCCCGGCTCGGCGTCGCCCGGAGGCGACACCCGCACGGTGAAGGCGGCGTGCCCGCCGGGCGGCAGCGCGTACGGCCGCTCGGCCGGCTCGCAGGACCACCCTTCCGGCGCGACGAGGGTGACGACGCCGGACGCCTCGCCCTCGGTCAGCCCCGAGGCGACCGACACCTCCAGCTCGACCGGCCCCGCGACCGCCGCCCCGGCCGCGGCGAGGTGGACCGCCACGGGCACGTTGCCGACCGGCGCGGGGCCGGTGTTGTTGAGCCAGTAGCGGGTGTAGACGGGCTGGTACGGCTCCGCCTCCGGCCCGAGCGCGACGCCCGGCCCCCCGGCGGCCTCCCCGGCGGCGTCTCCCGCGGCGAGCGGGGCGGTGAGGGTCGCGATCTCCATCGGCGCCAGGGGGAAGGCGGCCGGGTCCAGCTCGGCCGAAGGACGTTCGAGCAGGTCGGCGCGGTGGACGTCCGCCAGGGGCAGGGCGGTGGTCACGCGCGCGGTGACGTGGTCGCCCTGCGCCTCGTACAGGCGCAGGGTGACGCCCTCGGGCCGTCCGCCCGCCGGGCGTCCGGAGGCCAGCGGGTTGCCGGCCGCCTTCAGGGCCGCGAGCACGACCTTGCCGGCCGGCTCGACCGACAGCAGCGACGTCGTCGCGGGCAGTTCGCCGTCGTGCGCGGGGGCGGGGAGGGCGGCCAGCGGATGGTTGACGTCGTGGCCCCGGCCGACCAGCCCTGCCCTGCGCCAGTCGCCCGCCCCGGTGACCAGGGAGTACTCGAAGGAGTGCGTCCAGTGCTGGAGCTGGAAGTTCGTCCCGTCGGGGGCGGTGCGCCGCGGCGGGTCGATCCACACCCCGGACGGCCATCCGGTGCACGAGCGCAGCAGCGACAGGTGCAGCGCGCCGCTCGCGTCGACCGCGAAGCCGGGGATGCCGCGGTTGACCACGCCGATGGTGTAGTCGTCCAGCGCCGGCTCGGTGAGGACGGTCAGCTCGGCGGGCTGGGTGACCTCGATGACCGCGTCGTCCAGGTCGGCGGCGAGTTCCTCGGCCGCGCCGTCGCCGGCGACGATGAGCACCGGGAGCGCGCGCGGGCCGGTGAGGTCGGCGCTCGGCACCCAGACCTTCTCCAGCGGCTCGGCCGCGGGGACCCAGACGCGCGCCCGCCCGCCGGCGGCCAGCCGCCGGCGCAGCAGCTCGGCGTACCCGGGGGCGGCGGCCTCCAGAACCCGCGCGACGAACGGGTTCTCCTCCGGCGTGCCGAGCGCGACGCGGACGTCGGGAAGGTTGGAGTCGACGCCGAGGTCGCCGTAGCGGGGGCCGGTGGCACGGGAGCAGGTGGCGGTGACGCCCTTGCGGACCAGCGCCACGGCCACCTCGCGCGGCTCACCGCCGATGATCTCGGCGATGCCGATGGCCCGCTCGCCGACCATGGCGCCGTCCTCGCCGCGCAGCGCGACCCGGGCGGTGGAGGACAGCGCGAACCAGCCGCCCGCGGGGTTGTCCAGCGTCCAGGGGTGCTCGCCGGAGTCGACGTCGATGAGGCCGAAGCCGCGGCCGACCACGGCGTCGCCTACCTCGCTGACCGGAAGCGCGCCGGGCACGCGGGCGGGCCAGCGCAGCCGGACGAGCTGGTCGGCGCCCTCCCACTCGTCCAGGTGGGTGACGCAGTCGACGCGGTCCAGGCCGTGCCACAGAGTGATCACCTGGGTGTAGGCGGCGGGGCCGACGCGGCCGGTGACGGTGACGCGCTCGGCCAGGGCGCACGTCTCGACGAGGACCGACGTCGCCGGACGTGCGGCCGAGCCGGTGGCGGTGCCCTTGGGCACCAGGTGCCAGGGGCCCTCGTGGAACTCGGGATGCGCGGAGTACTCGTCGTGGACGACCAGCTCGTTGCCGACCCTGCCGGGCTGGAGCAGCTCGCGGTCGCGGGCGACGTCGTAGAACCGCGACACGCAGCCGCCGCGCGCCGGGTCCACCTCGACCAGATGGAAGCCGTTGGAGATGGCGGCGCCCTCGCGGGCGGCCCAGCCGGCCGGGACGGCCTCGGCGACCGGCTCGGCCCGCAGGGTACGGCAGCCGAGTGAGGGCACGTCGCGGGCGAGCACGACGACGTCGACGGCCAGCAGGCTGCCGTCCTCGTGCCGCTCGGGGTTCTCCAGCAGGACCGGCAGCTCACCGGTCTCGGGGTCGGTGACGCGGACGCCGTGCGCGCCCGGCGCGGGCAGCGCGAGCCGTACGCGGACCAGGTCGGTGCGCGGCCAGGACGAGGGGTTCCACACGACCACGGCCGTGCCCTCGCCGCGGGTGTCCACGCGGGCGGTCAGCTCGCCGAGCGAAGCGGCGAGCACGTCGCGGCCCAGGTCGTGGGCCTCGCGCCAGCCGGTGAGCAGGTCCAGGTACACCTGGTCGGACTCCGAGCCGGTGATCGCGTCGTGGTGGGCGCCGTAGACGAGCTGCCGCCACGCCTTGTCCAGGGAGGCGTGCGGGTAGCGGGCCCCGGTGGTCGCGGCGGCGAGCGTGGCGAACTTCTCGGCGTCGCCGACCAGCGACTCGGCCGCGCGCTGGGCCTGCTTGGTGTCGATGAAGGAGACGTCCTTGCCGGTGTAGATCGGGTTCATGTCCCGGGTCTGCGGCGAGACCTCGGTCAGCGAGTCCCGGACGGCGGCGAAGAACTCCTTGGGCAGCCCGACGACGAACTTCGGCGAGACATATCGGGCGTTCCAGTCGCGGTGGATCGCGGTCACCCACTTGTTGGGCGGGGTGTAGTCGCTGCCGATGGGCAGCAGCAGGTTCCGCGTGGCCGCGACCTTCCTCAGCCGGACGAACAGCTCGTACACCGCCTCCTCGGCGGCGGCCAGGTCGGCGGCCGAGTCCATCCACCAGCCGGCGCTGTAGTGCGCGGGCATGTAGTGGGTGAGCACGCCCTTGCCGGACGGCGACAGCCACTCGAACTCGGCGGGGAACTGCATGGTGTCCGGGTCGCCCCAGCCGTCGCGCTCGCGGTCGCGGCCGGTGAGCATCGGCCCCCACTGGTGGTACGGCCCGCGCGCCCAGGAGCTGGAGGTGAGCCCGGCCTCGGCGATCAGGCCGGGGAACTGCGGGTCGTGGCCGAACACGTCGAGCTGCCAGGCCGTGGCCGGGTCGCCTCCGACGACGTCGCGCTGGAAGCCCACGCCGTAGACGATGTTGCGGATCGTCGACTCGGCCGAGGTGAGGTTGGTGTTGGGCTCGTTGTAGGTGCCGCCCATCAGCTCGACGCGGCCCTCGGCGAGCAGCCGGCGCAGGTGGCCTCGGTCCTCGGGGTGGGCGTCCCAGTAGGGCTTGAGGTAGTCGACCTCGGCCAGCACGAACTTGAAGTCCGGGTCGCGGCGCGCGGTGTCCAGGTACTCGCGCATCAGGTCGAACCCGGCCTTCTGCCCGTCCCACCGGAACTCCTGGGAGACCGGGCCCGCCTGGTCCCAGGAGGTGGTGTAGGCGGCCTGGGTGTTCCACCAGACCGGGTCATAGTGGAAGTGCGGCACCATCCACACCGTCCAGCCGGACTCGGCCACCACCAGCTCGCCCGTCGCGACGGCGCCCCCGCCGGGCCCGTCCCCCGCGAGGTCGTCACCGTACGCGACGTCACCGGCCGCGACGTCGCCGGCCGCGCCGGAGACCGTGACCTCGATGGGCACGCGCGTGCCGGGCGCGGCGTCCGCGGACACCGCCACCTCGGCCGGACGGCTCGCCGTGCGGGCGCCGCCGGCGACGCCGGGCCCGGTGACGCGGACCTCGATCTCACCCGGTGGTCCGTCGACGTGGACGCGGACGACCTGCCCGGCCTCGACGAAGAGCTCGGTGGATTCGACGCTGGTGATACGCAAGGGTCAACCCTTCACTGATCCGGCGAAGCTGAACGAACCGGCGAGATACTTGTTCACGGCGACGTAGAGGACGACGGCCGGAGCGGTGTAGATGATCGAGAACGCGGCGAGCTGCCCGTAGGCGACCTGGCCGTACTGCGAGAAGAAGGTGTAGATCGTCACGGCCGCCGGCTGCTTCTCCGGGGTGTCCAGCAGGACGAAGGGAACGAAGAAGTTCCCCCACTGGCCGACGAACACGAAGATCGCCACGACCGCGACGCCGGGCGCCATGAGCGGCCCGACGACGCGGGCCAGCGACTGCACCCACCCGGCGCCGTCGACCCAGGCGGCCTCCTCCAGGCTGATCGGCACGCTGTCCATGAAGTTCTTCATCATCCAGATGGCGAACGGCAGCGCGCTGGCCGTCAGGAACAGCACCATGGCCGGCACCGACCCGTACAGGTTGAACCGGAAGAACATGCTGTACACCGGGACCATGATCGCCGTGACCGGCAGGCCGGTGGTGAACAGCAGCGTCAGCATGAAGTGCCGCTTGAAGCGCAGCTTGTACCGCGAGAGCGGATAGGCCGCCAGGCCCGAGACCAGCACGGTCAGCAGCGCGGTGGCGCCGGAGATGACGATCGAGTTGAGCACCGGCAGATAGATGGTCTCCCAGGTCAGCACCTCGGAGAAGTTCCGCAGCGAGAACGAAAGGCTCGGCTCGGCGGTGAGGTTCGCCTCCGGCTGCACCGAGGCGAGCAGCACCCACAGAAACGGGCCGACGAAGGCGAGGGTGATCACCAGGAGCGACAGCAGCGCCGCGGTGCGGGCGGCCACGCGGGTCATGGGCGCCCCTCCCCGGCTCGCGTGCCGGCGACGGGCAACGCGCGGGCGGCCGGCATCCGGCGGTCCCGCTCGCGGGCGCCGCCGACGATCACCCTTCGCTCCTGGTCGAACGCGCGGGGCGCCATCACGCGTCCGCCTTGATCAGGCGCAGGTACACCAGGGAGAAGACCGCGCCGATGACGAGCATGACCAGGGCCATCGCGCTGCCGTACCCGATCTCGAAGTAGCGGAAGGCCTGCTCGTACATGTACAGCGGCGTCGTCTGGCTGGCCGTCCCCGGTCCGCCGCCCGTGAGGGCGTAGATCAGGCCGAAGCTCGCCAGCGTCTGCAGCGTGATGAGCATCAGGTTGGACATGATCGAGCGGCGGATCAGCGGCAGGGTGATGTGCACCAGCCTGCTCCAGGTGCTCGCCCCGTCCACCGCGGCGGCCTCCAGCAGGTCGGCGGGGACGTCGGACAGCGCCGCGGAGTACACCAGCATCGAGAACGCCGTGCCCCTCCAGATGTTGGCCAGGATGATCGCGATCATCGGCGCGGTGAACAGCCAGTCCTGCGAGAGCCCGAGGACGCCGAGCAGTTCGTTCAGCGTGCCCTCCTCCGACAGGAAGGAGTACCAGCACGCCGCGGCGACCACCTCGGGCACCACCCAGGCCGCGATCACCACGCCGTTCACCACGCTGCGGACGGCCCGGCCGCGCCCCCGCTGGAGCAGCGCGATGATCAGGCCGAGGGTGTTCTGCCCGACGACGGCCGAGCCGATCACGAAGATGAAGGTGAGCAGGAAGGAGTTGCGGAAGTCCTCGTCGCCGAACATCTTCACGAAGTTGGCGAAGCCGACGAACCGCGAGTTCACCGACGCGGCGCCGGTCAGCGTCTCGTTGGTGAAGGCGATGTAGACGCTCCACAGGATGGGCCCGGCCATGAAGACCACCAGCAGCAGCAGCGCGGGCAGCAGCGGGAGCAGCCGGCGAAGGTTCCCGCCGGCCGGCCGGTCCGGCTCCCTCCGTTCGAGGGAGCCGGGCGGCCGTGACGAGGTCACGGTGGCGGCGGTCATGAGCCGGCGAGCACCTTGTCGGGTCCGCCGACGACGGCGGGCAGCGCGTCGGCGTACTCCTTGGCCGCGGCCTCGGGGGTCTTGGAGCCGGTGGTCATGGCCTCCATGGCCTTCTGAACCTCGGCCGAGACCTTCGGGTACACCTCGTACGCCGGGCGGTAGTGGGTGACGGAGGCGAGGTCGGTCCAGAACTTCACCGCGGGGTTGCCGGCCGTGTAGGAGGGGTCGGCGGCGACGTCCTTGCGGGGGGCGAGGTCACCGGAGCCCACCGAGTAGGTCAGCGTGTTCTTCTTGTCGGTCACCACGCTGATGAAGTCGAAGGCGTCCTTCTTGTCCTTGGCGTAGGAGCTCATCGCCATGACCCAGCCTCCGGACATGCTCACCGCGCCGGGGGCCTCGCCGTTCTGCGTCGGCATGGGCGTCCAGCCGATCTTCTCGGTCCACTGCGGCCACGGCTTGCTGCCGGTCGGCTTCCACGCCGAGGACACCCACGCGCCGTCCAGGTCGATGCCGAGCTTGGCGTTCGGGAACCACTCCATGGTGACCTTGTCGTACAGCTTGGTGCTGAACGCGTCGGCCTGCTTCGGGCCGAGGTTCTCCCGGTAGATCGTGTTGATGAAGCCGAGCGAGTCGGTGATGCCCTTGCCGGTGGCCACCCACTTCTTCTGCGTGTCGTCGTACAGGGTGCCGCCGGGGGTGCCGTAGAGCAGCATCTCGAAGCCCTGCATCGTGGCGGCCTCGCCGTGCGGCTTGGTGGAGTACATGCTGAACGGGATCGCCTCCGGCGCCTTCTGCTTGATGGCGCGGGCCGCGCTCAGCACATCCGCCCAGGTCTTGGGCTCCCACGGCACCGGCAGGCCCGCCTTGGCGAACACGTCCTTGCTGTACCACAGGCCGCGGGTGTCGGTGCTGATCGGCACCCCGTAGATCTTGCCGTCGGGGCCCTTGGCGGCCTGCTGGACCGCCTCGGAGTACTGGGTGCTCCAGTCGGGCCACGACTTCAGGTAGTCGTCGAGCGGGGCCAGCTTCCCTGCGGCGACGTCGGCGTTGACCTGGAAGGTGTCGTGCAGGTAGACGTCGGGCGCGGAGTCGGCCGAACGGTTCAGCAGGGCCAGCTTGGTGTAGTACACCTCGTTGTTGCCCTGCACCGCGGTCAGCTTGATCGTCACGCCCTTGTGCGCGGCCTCGTAGTCGGCCTTGGCCTGCTTGAGCACCTTGTCCATGTAGGGCCAGGTAGGTTCCATCTTGTACAGGACCTCGATCTCCTTGGCCCCGTTCGCGCCCTGACCGCCGGCCTTGTCGCCGCCGCACGCACCGGCCGTGGCGGCGACCACGACCGCCAGTGTCGAGGCAACCATCGCTCGTCTCATCGGACTCCTTCTCCGGCCTGGCGGCCGACCATGCGGTCGCGGGCGCGGGGCCCCGATCCCCGCGCCAGGAGCGTCCGGTCGACACGTGTTTCGGCCGTGTTTCCCTGGGTGACGAGTAGTTAAATCTTTTTGATTTACTAAGTCAACGGTCTGTGCGATATTGCCCGGAAGAGATCCAGGACGCCAGGAGCAGCGCATGCAGATGGGCACCAACCTGCCGAGGGTGGGCAGCTACAACCGCGCCGTCGTCCTGGAGGCGATCCAGGTCTCCGACGGCATCAGCCGCGTCCAGATCGCCGAGCGCAGCGGGCTGACCGCGCAGACCGTCTCGGTCATCGTGCGCAGGCTGCTGGAGGACGGGCTGGTCGTCGAGGACGGCTCGCTGCCCTCCAGCGGCGGCAAGCCGCGCACCATCCTGCGGGTGGACCCGGGCGCCGGGTACGCCGTCGGCATCCACTTCGACCCCGGCGAGCTGTCCTACGTCCTGGCCGACCTGGCCGGTCAGCCGGTCACCATGCGGCGCGAGGCCGTGCCCCCCGGCCTCGCGCCCGACACGGTGATCCGCCAGATGGCCCGCACGGCCCGCGACATGCTGAGCCGCGCGGGGGTGCCCGACGACAAGGTGCTCGGCATCGGCCTGGCCTGCCCGGGCCCGCTGGACGCCGACGGCGTGATGAACTTCCCGCCCCGTCTGACCGGCTGGGACCACGTGCCCATCAGGCGGCTGCTGGAAGAGCACACCGGCTTCCCGGTGACCTTCGACAACGACGCCGCGGCGGCCGCCATCGGCGAGCGGTGGGCCGGCTCGGCCCGCTCGACCTCGAGCTTCGCCTACCTGTACCTCGGCACCGGCATCGGCGGCGGCCTGTTCCTGGACAACCAGATCTACCGCGGCAGCTCGCTGAACGCCGCCGAGTTCGGCCACATCACGGTGATGCCCGACGGGCCCGACTGCTACTGCGGCAACCGCGGCTGCATCGAGGCCTTATGCTGCCCCGGCGCCATCGAGGCCACCGTCCGCACCCGCCTCGCCCAAGGCGAGCGAAGCACCCTCGCCACCCCCGCCGCGCCCAACGAGAGCACCCTTACCCCGAACCCCGCGAACGGCCCCACCCCGACCCCAGGGAGCGGCTCCGCCGGCAACCCCGGGAACAACCCCGTCCCGAACCCCGGGAACAGCTCCACCCCGACCCCAGGGAACGGCCCCACCCCAAACCCCACAAACAGCTCCACCCCGAGCCCCGGGAACGGCCCCACCCCGGCCGTCCCCGTTCGTGAAGGTTCCCCGGTCCCCTCTTCCCCCGACCATGCCGCGATCTGCGCGGCCGCCGCGGCGGGCGATCCGCTCGCTCTGAGCGTCATCCGCGAGGTGGGCGAGCGGCTCGCCGCCGCCGCGGTGAGCCTGGTCAACGTGCTGGACATCGACCTGCTCGTGCTCGGCGGGCCCGCCATGCACGACATCGGCCACATCTACCACCAGGCCATCGCGGCCGCCGTGGCCACCCGGCCGCTGGCCCGGCGGCTGCACCAGGTACAGGTGGTCACCTCCCCCATCGCCGCCGACGCCGCGGCGATCGGCGCCGCCTCCCTGGTCTTCCACGCCACCTACGCCCCCCGCCTGGGCGCGCTCCTGACCCCGTGACACACTCATCGCTTGACGTCACCGCGCCGGACGTGCCGGGCCGGCGGTGCCGTCCTTCGCCTTCCGGGCCCGTGCCAGGCGCCCTTCGCCCGACCTGCTGAACGACGAGGAGCCCATGACTTCGTACGTGCTGGCCGCCGACATCGGCGGCACCAAGCTGGCCGCGGCCCTGGTCGGCAAGGACGGGACGGTGCTGCGCGGCCGCGAGGTGCCGACCCCGCCCGCGCCGCCCGGCCACCCCGGCGTGGTGAGCGACGCCCTGATCGGGCTGCTGCGCGAGGTCGCCGGCGAGGTGCCGCCCGTGGCCGTGGGCGTGGCCTCCGCCGGCCCGCTGGACCCGCAGGCGGGCACGGTGAGCCCGGTGAACATCCCCGCCTGGCGGCACTTCCCGCTGCTGGCCCGGGTCTCCGACGCCGTGCCCGGGGCGCCGTGCCACCTGTTCGGCGACGCCGTCGCGGCGGCCGCGGGCGAACACTGGCGCGGCGCGGGGCGCGAATCCAGGGCCATGCTCGGCATCGTCGTCTCCACCGGCATCGGCGGCGGCCTGGTGCTGGACGGACGCCCCTACACCGGGCCGACCGGGAACGCCGGGCACATCGGGCACATCGTGGTGGACCCCGCCGGCGCGCCCTGCCCGTGCGGCGGGACCGGATGCGTCGAGACGATCGCGAGCGGCCCGTCGATGGTGCGCTGGGCCCGCGAGAACGGCTGGCGCGGCGCCGACGCCCGCGAGCTGGCGCAGGCGGCGGGCCAGGGTGAGGCCGTACCCCTGGCCGCCTTCGACCGGGCGGCCGGGGCGCTGGCCACCGCCATCGTCGCGGTCGCCACGGTCTGCGACCTGGACCAGGTCGTCGTGGGCGGCGGCGTCGCCGCGGCCGGCGAGGTCCTGTTCGCCCCGCTCCGCCGTGCCGTCGCCGAACGCACCAGCCTGGAGTTCGTCCGCCGCCTCCGCGTCACCCCGGCCGCCCTCGCCCGCGACGCCGGCCTCATAGGCGCCGCCCGCATGGCACTGCTGTCCTCCCCCCGGACGACCTGACCACACCGGCGATTCCCGCGCCGATGGCTCCGCGGTGCGGGAATGGCGAGCGCGAATCCGAACCTTCCCCGCCGCCCAGGTACGGCCGACCACCACTCCTGCCGGGGACGGTGGCCGTGAAGCCGGTCACCGCCCCCAGGGGTTCACCGTCCCTCCACCGCGTCGAGAGCGGGGTGGGAGCCGGGGCGGCCGGGTCTAGGTGGTGGTCGGGGCGAGGGTGGGGGTCGGCGCCGGGATGGCCGGGTCCGAGGTGAGGGTCGGGGCGGCGGTGGAGGTCGGCTGGGTTGTGGGGGCCGGCTGGGTTGTGGGGGCCGGGGTGGGCGGTGCGTCATTGCCCGGCGGGACCTCCCGTGGTGGCGGGAGGACCTCCGGGCGCTTGCTGGGGAAATCCTTGCAGGCGGGGTCGGCCTTGATCAGGTCGCGCTGGTCCTGGATGGCCCACTCGGTCTCCTGACGCTCGATCCCGGAGGCGTACGGCGCCGAAGCCGCCGACCGCGCCGACGGGATGGGCCGGTGACCCGCTCCCCATGGGCGGCCCACCGGTCCCTCCGGCTCACCGTGCTCTGACGAGCTCGTCGGCGACCCACCGTGCGACGCCGGCGGGGTAAGGCGCGGACAGGCCGAGGACGACGTGCTGGAAGCCGGCGGCGACCGCCTCGCCGATCGCCTCCCGGGTCGTCCGGGGCCGGTCATAGGAGACCGGCAGGTGGATCGACCGGGTGATGGAGGCGGGGTCGCGGCCGATCTCGGCGCAGTACCGGTCCAGCAGGGCGCTGCGTCCGGCGACGTCGTCGATGTCTCTGGCGTCTCCGCCGGGGATGTTCCACACGTCGGCGTGCTCGGCGGCCACGCGCAGCGTCGCGGACGAGCGTCCGCCGATCACGATCGGCGGACTGGGCCGCTGGACCGGCTTGGGGTTGCAGAAGGCGCCGGTGAGCCTGACGTAGGCGCCGTCGAAGTCGAAGGGCTCGGTCGCGGTCCACATCCGGCGGATGACGGTGCACGCCTCGGCGAGGCTGCCCACCGAGTGGGCGAAGTCGTGGAAGGGCAGGCCGTGCGCCTCGTACTCCCGGCGGGCCAGCGGGTGGTCCGGACGTGAGCCCGCGCCGATGCCGAAGTCGAGCCGCCCGCCGGAGACGACGTCCACAGTCGCGGCGATCTTGGCCAGCATCGCGGGCGGCCGGAACCGGTTGCTGGTGACCAGCAGTCCGAGACGCAGCCGCCGGGTCTGGGCGGCGAGCGCCGACAGCAGCGTCCAGCCCTCGTACGCCGGTCCGTTCAGCTCGCCGGCGATCGGCAGGAGGTGGTCGAACAACCACGCGTGCTCGATCTCGGGAATGGCGTCCGCCTCCCGCCAGACCCGGAGGACGTCGTGGTAGCCGACCTGCATGGGGGCGGTCATGATCCCGAAACTGGGCATGGTGCCGTGGATCCTCTCTGCTGGCAGGAGGCCTGCCGCCCGTCGTCTGACGGCGGCGGCAGGCTTCCCGGAACGTCACTTGGATTCGACACGGCCCACGGAATCGGTGCCTCGCGCCGGCTCGGCGCTCGCCACGGACCAGCCGTCGTCCGCGGGGTAGAGCGCGCTGCGCAGGAACGCCGACGTGAGCCGCTGGATCAGCGCGACCCGTTCGGGGCTCTCGTCCGTCGTCTCCGTGACGGCGTGGCCGGCGACTCCGCCCAGCGAGTGCTCCGCCCCGAACAGGGTGAGCAGGCTCTTGGCGCCCGGGCTCAGGAAGTAGGCGTCGGTGAACCACTCCGGGCCCCGGACGCTCAGGGCGGACTGGTCCTTGTCCCCCGCGACCACCAGGGCCGGCGGGGTCATCCGGGTGAAGTCGGGGTTCATGAAGGAGAAGTGCTCGGCGGCGAACGGCGTCAGGTCGGCGCCGCCCGTCCCCGGCACGGCGAGCAGCACACCGGCCCTGATCCGGGGGTCGGACATGTCCTCGCCGGGCACGCCCTCGGCGTCCAGGACCCGCGCGCCCAGCAGCATGCTCGCCGTCTGCGCGCCCCAGGAGTGCCCGGCGACCGCGATGCGGCCGCGGTCGATCCGCCCCGCGAGGCCGGGGACCGAGGCCTCGACGAGGTCCAGGTGGTCAAGGACGCACGTCAGGTCCCGCACCCGGAACCGCCAGATCTCCGGGTGGCGAGGGTCGTCCGGCGTGACGTCCAGCGTCCGCGAGTCGAGGTGGGTGGGCTGGACGACCACGAACCCGCGAGCGGCCCAGAAGTCGACCAGCGGAGCATAGCCGTCCATCGACTGGCCGAACCCGTGCGAGAACACGATGACGGGCAGGTCACCGCCGGCCACCGGGGCCGACACCCGCACCTGCAGATCCTCCCCACGGCCGGGGGCGGGCAGCACCACCGGACGCACCGAGATGACGACTCCATCGAGCTGGTTCATGGGTGTTTCTCCTGAAAAGGGCGACACGAACGGCCACAAACGGCCAGACCACGGGGCACCCGTCCTGGCATCGCCAACAAACGGATCCACGTTCCGCTACCCAACATACGGAACCATGTTCCTCTTAGCAAACCGGCAGTCTCGCGGAGGTCAGCCGCACGACCGTTGCCATGAGTTCACCGAGGGCCTCTCGCGGGCCGGCGGGACTCCCCCACCATCGGAGACCATGGCGCTTTGGACAACGCGGCGTGCAGGCCGTTCGCGATCAGCGACACTTCCTCCACCACACGGCCTTGCCGACGCCATGCACGCCGGGATCCACTCCCCATTCGTCGGTCAGGTGCTCAACGATCCGCAACCCGCGGCCGCCCTCGTCTTCGTCACTCGCCCGAGGTCGAGGAACGGCGAAGCCCTCTCCGTGGTCGGCGACCTCTCCTACCTGCGAATCGCTGATCACCTGCGTCAACGGATACGCAACGGCGACCTCGCGCCGGGCGCCCGCCTACCCGCGCATCGCGTCTTGGCCGAAGAGCACGACGTCTCCGAGATCCTCATCAGGCGTGCGCTGGACCTGCTGCGCAATGAGGGCCTGGTCGAATCCCGTCGCGGGTCGGGCACCTTCGTGCGCGAGCGGCCGCCGGTTCGGCGCGTCTCCATGGAGCGTTACCTGGCCGACGCCGGCGCGCAGACCGTGCCACGGACGAGCTTCACCCAGGACCAGGGCATCACGTGGACCCGGTATCGGCTCGACAAGGCGTTCCGCTGGATCTCGGCCGACGAACGCCTGGCCACCCTGTTCAATGTCGAAGTAGGCGCCCGAGTCCTGGAACGCCGCTTTGTGTTCTACGCCGCCGACGTCCCCTCGCAGATTTCCCGGACCTGCCTCCTGGCGTCCGATGTCGAGGCGACGCCGGTCGCCAACCCGGACAACGAGTCCTGGCCGGGCGGCAACATCGCGCAGTTGCGTACGCTCGGGATCGACGTCGACGACATCGTGGAAGAGACGGCGGTCCGCATGCCGACCCCCGAGGAAGCCGAGGCGCTCGGCATCGGCTCCGGCATACCGGTGTTCGCCATCACCCGCCAGATGCTCGCGAGCGGCCGCGTGGTCGAAGTGGCCGACCCCATCGTCCTCCCCGGCGACCGCGCCGTACGCGTCGACCGCATCACTCTCTAGGTCAAACAAGACGCCGAACCCGGCATACCCGGCCTGTGACGTGGCTTCGCATCGAGGTCGCTCGCACCGCGATCGGACAGGACCTTTGCGGTGAAGCCGTTCAGGTGTGAGGGCGCAGGCCGTTGAGGATGACCTCCAGGAGGTGGTGGGCGCGGGCGTCCCACTCCTCGGGCTCCAGGCGGGTCAGGTAGCCGATGAGGAGGATCACGTCGCGGGCGTCCACGTCGGGGCGGATGACGTCATCGGTTTTGCCCGCGTCGAGAAGCAGGGTCAGCGCCTCCCCGATCGGGCCGAGGCTGTGCGCGGACAGATCCCGCCACACCCCCACCTCGACGGCCGCGAACACCCCGCGCTTGACCTTCGCGTACTCGGCCACCCGGTCCAGCCAGCGGGCCAGAGCGGGCAGCGGCGCATGCTCGGCGAGCAGTGCGGGCGCTGCGGCCACGAGGTCGTCCACATCCTTGCGGTAGACCTCGGCGAGCAGGGCCTCACGGGTCGGGAAGTGGCGGTAGAGGGTGCCCTGGCCGACACCCGCTCGCTTGGCGATCTCGTTGAGCCTCACCTCGTCCGCGTTCGCGATGACCTCTCGTGCGGCCTGGAGGATCCGTACGCGGTTCTCGGTGGCGTCGGCTCGGCGGCGGGGTTCGTTCATCGGTCCTCTGCAGGGCAGGTCGAACTAAGTGGACACATGTCCGGTACGGTGGGAGCAGACACAAGCGGACACATGTCCATTTTACTGTGGAGGAGATCCATGTCAGCCATCGAGGGCAAGGTCGTGGCCATCACCGGGGCGAGCAGCGGGATCGGCGAGGCCACCGCGCGCCTGCTCGCCGAGCGGGGCGCCGCCGTCGTGCTCGGCGCGCGGCGGACGGAACGGCTCGACGAGATCGCCCGGCAGATCCGCGACCGCGGCGGCCTCGCCGTCACCTGCCCCGTGGACGTCACCGACCGCGCGGACCTCGAACGGCTCGTCGGACTGGCCGTGACGGAGTTCGGGCGGCTCGACGTGCTGGTGGGCAACGCCGGCATCAGCAAGATCGGCCCCGTGGCCGACCTCGACGTGGCCGGTTGGTCGGCGATGATCGATGTCAACCTGCGCGGCGTGCTGTACGGCATCGCCGCCGCGCTGCCGGTCTTCCGCGAGCAGGGGCAGGGCCACCTGGTGACCACGGTGTCGACCGCCGGGCTTAAGATCACGCCCACGATGGCGGTCTACGCCGCGACCAAGAACGCCGTGCGTACCCTCCTGGAAGGGCTGCGGCAGGAGTCGACCGATGGTGTGCTGCGGACGACGGCGGTCTCGCCGGGCTACGTGCGTACGGAACTCCCCGGCTCCATCGACGACCCCGAGGTCCGTGAGGAGATCCTCCGCAACATGAACCAGTACGCCATCGCGCCGGAAGCCGTCGCCCGCGCCGTCGCCTTCGCCATCGAACAGCCGCGTGAGGTGGAGATCGGCGAGATCGTCATCCGCCCGACGACCCAGAACTGAGCCGACCCGCCGTAGCGGGATTTCAGGTGAGGGACATGAGTTCGTCGAGGGATTCTCGCAGGTGGGTGGGGAGTTTCCAGATGTCGGGGACCATGGTGCGGTCGGCGATGATGCCGATGGCGACCTGGCCGTTGTAGGACAGGGCGGTGATGTTGAGGCCGCCGCTGGCGTCGGTCACCACGGAGACCGGGTACTGGGCGAGCAGACGCCGCCCGCATATGTACAGCGGGATCTGCGGGCCGGGGACGTTGGAGATGAGCAGGTTCACCGGCGGCGAGGTCTGCGCGGCCAGGCCGAAGGCGGCGCGTTCGGCCAGGCCGGTGAGGGCGGCGGGCATACTCTCGCTCAGATGGCGCAGCCAGCGCGCCGGTGACAGGCTGAAGCGGTCCTTGATGCGCTGCATGGAGTCGCGCACGGCGAACAGCCGCTCGCGCGGGTCGTCGATGTGCGTGTCCAGCGAGGTGATCATGAGGGTGACCTGGTTGCCCGGCTCGGTGCCCTCGACGCCGCGCAGCGAGAACGGCACGCCGGCGACCAGCGGGTCCTCCGGCAGCGCGTCATGGGCGACCAGCCAGCGCCGCACCGCCGTGGCGGCCAGCGTCATCACGACGTCGTTGACCGTGACGCCGAAGGCGTTCTTGACCTTCTTCACCTCGTCGAGGGGCAGTTCCACGAAGGCGAAGCGGCGGTGCGCCGAGACGGGGCCGTTGAACGGCGTGCGCGGCACGACCAGCTTGGGTAGTTCGGGGACCACCTGCCCGTCGCTGATGCCGAGCTCGCGGGCCAGCCGGCGGGTGACCCGCGACACGGTGCCCGCGCCGGGGATCCGGGAGATGAGCGGGATCTCGTCCAGGTAGGGCGCCGCCTCGGCGAGGAACCTCAGCAGGTGGGCCGGGTTGGCGGCCAGCCGGGCGGCGGTCCTGAGCAGCATCTGCGCCGTCTCGGGCGCGAGCTCGGGCTCGGCCGGGGCCGGGCGGGGGCGGGGCCTGGGGTTGGGCTCCAGGTCCATGAAGGCGGCCAGCACGTCCGCCCCGCCCATGCCGTCGATCGCGGCGTGGTGCAGCTTGGTGTACAGCGCGGTGCGGCCGCCCTTGAGGCCGTGGATGAGGTACATCTCCCACAGCGGGTGCCGCCGGTCCAGGCGCCGGGCGTGCAGCCGGGCCACCTGCGCGGCGAGCTGCCGGTCGGTGCCGGGGGCGGGCAAGGCCAGCTCGCGCACGTGGTAGTCCAGGTCGAGCGTGTCGTCCTGCACCCAGTAGGGGTGGTCGAGGTTGAACGGCACCCGCATGATGCGCTGCCGCAGCGGCGGGACCAGCTCCGACCGCTCCTCGACCAGGCCCAGCAGTTCCTCCCGGCTGATCGGCCCTTCCAGGATCGACAGGCCGGCCACATTGGCGACGTTGGTGTCGGTCTCGAAGGCGAGGAACTGCGCGTCGAGGGCGCTGAGCTGCCGCAAGGGGTCCACCTCCTATGGGCCGGGCGGTGCGGGGCGTCTCCCGTTCTATCAGCCCGCCGCGTCCACCGGCATGGTGCCCCTCCTGCCGCGCACCGCCCCGCCTGAGCAGGCCGTTCGCGAGGGGCGCGGGAAGGGTGGCAGGAAGCTGCAACCACCCTGCAGCTTGCTGACTTCGCTTCTTCTGTTCCGGCGGACGCCGATCCCGCAGAGTTGGTCGTGCGAGAAGAAAACACACAGCCGACAGAAAAGGGATCGAAATGCGAAGCGAGAACAACGGCCGGGCCGAATCCGAAATGTCGTTCATCCGGGCCGCGCCGGGCCATGCGCCGGTCACGCCGGGCACGACCTGGGACTGAGGTGACCACATGCTCGTCGAATTGACCATCCGCAGGACCGCCGGCGATCCGCTTCCGAACTCGCCGGTCGACGGAATCAGAATCCTGGCCCTGCTTCCGAGGAAATGGCGAAAGGACCTCAAGAACGTCACCGGCGACATCGCCATCCGCGTGCAGACCGATGAGGAGACCACCGACGCGCAGATCCGCGCCGAGGTGACGCAGATCCTGACCAACCCCGAAGTAAGCGACTGGGAACTGGTGACCTGCCGGACCCTGACCAACGGCCGCCCCTAACCCGAGGAGGACACGCTTATGAACGCCATCGCTCTCCGGACCGTCGACTGCCAGATCTGGTGGGCCGACCCGCAGGACTACGCGCTCGAGTCCATGGTCGGCGTGCTGAACGGCACCGAGCTGAAGCGGGCCGCCGCCTACCGGCGCGAGCAGGACCGCCAGAGGTTCGTGACCGCCGCCTGGCTGCTGCGCACCGCCGCCGGCGCCCAGCTCGACATCGCGCCTGAGCGGGTGCCCATCGAGCGGCGCTGCATGAGCTGTGACAAGCCGCACGGCCGCCCCTACATCCTGACCGACGACGGGCTGCACGCCTCGATCTCCCACTCGGGCAACCGCGTCGCGGTCGCCCTGACCACCGCCGGGCCCGTGGGCGTCGACGTCGAGCAGGTGCCGACCGCCCCGGTCAGCGAGCTGGTGGGATGCGCGCTGTCGCGCGACGAGCAGGAAGTGCTGAAGACCCTTCCCGACCGTCATCAGCAGGCCGGATTCGCCCGTATGTGGGTGTGCAAGGAGGCGGTGCTCAAGGCCACCGGCCACGGCCTGCGGATCTCGCCGCACAAGGTGGAGGTGAGCGCGCCGTCGCAGGAGCCCGCGCTGTTGAGCTGGCCGCTGGACATTCCCCCGCACACGGTTCAAATGCGCACGATCTATCCCGGTGACGGTTACGCCGGTGTGGTCGCCGTCCTCGGTGACGCGCAGCCGATCAAGGTGTCCGAGTGGGACGCCGCCGCCCTTCGCCCGTCCGCCGCGGTCCCCGTGGCCGCCTGACCACCGTTGACGCCATCCGGCACGAGACTGTTCAATAACTACGGATATTCATGTCGCCCCGGCCCGCATACTAAAAGCCCCGCCAGGTCCGAATTCCGTACCGTTCAGGCAGTCCAGCCGTGAAGGAAAGGAAACTGACCTGCCGTGAAAAATCAATTCATCCTGATTCCCGGTCCGTGGACGGGCGCGTGGGTCTGGGAGCCGGTGACCCGCGGGCTGCGCGCGCTCGGCCATGACGTCCATGCGATCACACTTTCCGGATTGGTCGACCCCGAGGCCGACGTTTCCACCGTCGGCCTCGCCACCCACGTCGACGACGTGCTCGCCCTGATGGAGAAACACGATCTACGCGACGTCATCGTGGTCGGGCACAGCTACTCGGGCATCGTCGCCGGCCAGGTGGCCGACCGCGCGCCCGAGCGCGTGAGCCGCACGGTGTTCGTCGAGGGATTCCTGCCGCACGACGGCAAGTCGATGCTGCACGCCTTCCCCGAGCGCGTGCGCGCCGGGGAGCTGCGACTGATCGCCGAGAACAGCGGCCGCTGGCCGATCCCGGACGTCACGATCGTCGCCGAGGGGCAAGATCTGTCCACCCGCCAGGCGCAGTGGCTGGTCGAGCGCTTCGTCGGCCACCCCGGGCACACCCTCTCGGAGCCCGCCGTCCTGACCCGCCCGCTGGAGCACCAGCGGGCGAGCTACATCGTCTGCTCCAAGGAGCACTTCGACGGGCGCGTCTCCGAGGACGTCGCCGCCATGCGGGCCGTGCCCAACTGGACCTTCCACACCCTCGACACCGGCCACTGGCCGATGGTGTCGGCCCCTGACCGGCTCGTCTCGCTGCTGACCTCCATCGCCGCCGAGCGCGTGTGACCTCCACCGCCGCCCGGCGCGTCCGGCCCCCGAGGCGACCGCGTAAGCCGGCCGCACAACCCAGCCGCAAGGCGCCGGCCCAGCAGATCAGCGCGGCACGACGGCCGGCCCGGCCTCCTCAGCCGAGCGCGGGGACCCGGCCGGAGACGCCGCCCCCCGCATGCACGAGCGCGGGGGCGAAGGCGGCGGCGAACGCCGCGGCTATCCTCGCCTCACCGGAGTCGTTCGGATGGACGCCGTCGTAGGAGTCGCGGTGGGGGTCGTAGACGCCGGCCAGATCGACCGGCACCGCCCTCGACCGGTCCGTCGACAGCGCGGCGAGCAGCCGCGGCAGCTCCCGGTTGTAGGAGTCGGTGTCGCGGGCCAGATCGGGCAGGCTACTCAGCGGCGTGCGGTGCACGACATTTCCGATCAAGAACTGAACAGCGGGATCGGCCGCGCGGGCGCGCAGGACGAAGGTCTCCATGTCGGCGAGCAGCCGGCCTGGGCCCGAGACGCCCCACGCCAGGTCGTTGAAGCCCAGCGCGACCATCAGCCAGCCCGGTCCGTGGGCGGCGACCGCGTCCTCGATGTTGTCCTTGGCCTCGTGCAGCAGCCGGCCCCAGCTCGCGTAGTGGCGGCACGCAGGGAAATGGATGCCCCGCCGGTAGGAGCCCGCGTACGCCGGGTCGTCCGGGCCGCCCGGACGGGCGGGCCCGTCACCCCGGCGGGCGGGGCCGTCGTCCGGATGGGCTCGGCCGCTGTCCGGACGGGCGGGCTGGGCGGGGGCTTCGGCCGGCCAGACCGCGGAGGGCACCCAGGTGCCCTTCCACGGCCCGACGAAGCGCACGGCGGTCCCCTGGTCGACCAGGGTCCGCCACAGCCGGTAGCGCCAGGTGCGGTCGCCCTCGCGACCCTGGCTGATGGAGTCGCCCACGATCATCACGTGCGGGACGGCCGGCTCCCGTCCCGGCAGGGGCGGCAGCGGCGCCGGCGGCAGCGATGACGACCCCGGCCCGGACGATGACGACGCCGGACCGGAAGGTGAGGGCGCCGGCCCGGAAGGTGAGGGCGCCGGCCCGGAAGGTGAGGGCGCCGGTGAGCCCGGCGACGACGCCGGCTCGATCGGTGCGGACGGCCGCGGGATCCCTGAGGACGCCGGCGGGAGGGGCAGCGGCGCCGGCGGGTGGCTCACCGGCCGGGGCCGCCGCCCACGGGCACCGCCCGCGGGGCCGGGGGCCGCAGCAGCCGCCGCAGCGGGCGGGCGTACGGGAACAGGACGATCGCCAGGCCGGCGAGCAGGAGCAGGGCGGTGAAGACCCACTCGCGGGACCCGCCCGGCCCGTAGACCCGGCCCGCCCGCCCGGTGTCGACCGCGCGGGCGCGCTCCCCGGGCCGCAGGGTCTCCCGGTCGGCGCCGTAGAGGACGACCTCGGAGCGCTGGACGGCGCCGTCGTCGGAGCGGAACTCCCCGGTCCACGAGCAGCTCTCGTGCCCGGGGTGCTGGATGCACGACAGGGTCTCGGCGGTGAACACGCCGGGAACGCCGTCGGCCCGGGCCGCGCGGACGACCGGGCCGATGTTGGGGACGGCGAGGTACAGCAGGAACGCTCCCACGAGCGTCAGCGCCACGGTGAAGACCGGGGAGCGTCCCTGCTTCGCGCCGGAACCGTCCGTCATGCGCGCGCCGCGCAGGTGCACACCATCTCGGCGCGCTCGGACGGGGACGGGCGCAGGTGGCGGACCATGGCCACGACCATGGGGATGAAGACGATCGCGTTGTAGAACAGGTGGAGCTCAACGCGGGGCGCGAAGAGCTGCAGGATGCTGGTGGGCACGGGCCGGCCCGCCAGGTGCCACCCGGTCTGCGCCTGGACCAGCAGGAGCAGGTGCTCGAAGTGGTGCCACACCTGGATGCCGAGCGAGATGTTCCACCACGTGCGGGCCCTGCCGGTGAAGCCCTTCCGCAGCGCGATGAGGCCGATGAGCATGACCAGCGCGTAGCCGTAGTGCATCCACTCGGAGGTGAAGGCCGGGGGGTACAGCGACCCGATGACGCCGAGCGCCTGCTTGGGGGGCCAGCCGAGCACCCACAGCTGGATCGCCTGGGCGATGTGCTCGGCCCAGTGCGCCACCACGATGAACATGAAGATGTTGAGCCAGAGCCGGTGGTGGCGGCTGTTCAGCGCCGACACCTTGACGGGTGCCGCGGAAACTGCCTCGGTCGCCATGCGCAAACCTCGATCCCGGAAAGTTGACCGTTTGCCCGTGCGCGGCGGGAAGAGGATCCGGCGCGTACGGGCGCTTTCCCGGCCGCGTGGGGGCGCGAATACCGGGAAACGCCGAAGTCAATTGTTCCGGGCGGATGCCGGGCGGTTCTTCTTCGTATTTGCTGTGTTCGGCGGAAAGTCCGCCGAAAGCCGCTTCAGCGTGCTTTCACAACGGCACGTTGCCGTGTTTGCGCTGCGGCGCGGGCTTGCGCTTGTCGCGCAGCATCGCAAGGCCCCTGGCCACCGCGGCGCGGGTCTCCACCGGGTCGATGACATCGTCGACCAGGCCGCGCTCGGCCGCGTAGTGCGGGTGCATGAGCTGTTCGGCGTACTCGGCGACCAGCTCGGCCCGAAGGCTCGCGGGGTCGGCGGCGGCGGCCAGCTCCTTGCGGAAGATGATGTTGACGGCGCCCTCGGCGCCCATGACGGCGATCTCGTTGGTCGGCCAGGCCAGCGACAGGTCGGTGCCGATGGTGCGCGAGTCCATGACGATGTACGCGCCGCCGTAGGCCTTGCGCACGATGACGTGGATGCGCGGCACGGTCGCCTCGCAGTAGGCGTACAGCAGCTTGGCGCCGTGCCGGATGATCCCCTCGTACTCCTGGTCGGCCCCGGGCAGGAAGCCCGGCACGTCGATCAGGGACACCAGCGGGATGCCGAAGGCATCGCAGAAGCGGACGAAGCGCGCGGCCTTCTGCGAGGCGGCGACGTCGAGCACGCCGGCGAGCACCATGGGCTGGTTGCCGACGATGCCGACCACCGCGCCGTCGATGCGGGCCAGCACGCAGATGACGTTCTGCGCCCAGCCTTCGTGGATCTCCAGGTACTCGCCGTCGTCCACCAGCTCGGAGACGATCAGCCGCATGTCGTAGGGCTTGTTCGGCTCGACCGGGACGATCTCGGCGAGGCGGGGGCGGGTGTCGGTGGTCGCGTCGCAGGGGGGCGCGCTGGGCGGGAACTCAAGGTTGTTGCCCGGCAGCAGCGAGACCAGGTAGCGCACCTCGTCCAGGCAGCTCTCCTCGTCGTCGTGCACGAAGGTGGCCACGCCGGACTTCTTGCCGTGCACGTCGGCCCCGCCGAGCTCGGCGTGGGTGTACCGCTTGCCGGTCACGGCCGCGACCACGTCGGGCCCGGTGAGGTACAGCTGCGCGGTGTCGCGCACCATGAAGGCGAAGTCGGCCAGCGCCACGGTGTAGGCGGCCCCGCCCGCGCACGGCCCGAGGACCACGCTGATCTGCGGGATCACCCCGGACGCCTGGACGCTGCGCTGGAAGATGCCGCCGTACCCGCTGAGCGAGACCACGCCCTCCTGGATGCGCGCCCCGCCGCTGTCGATCAGGCCGATGATCGGGGAGCCGGTGGAGATGGCCAGGTCCATCACCTTGTGGATCTTCGCCGCGTGGGCGGCGCCGAGCGACCCGCCCATGATCGTGAAGTCCTGGGCGTAGACGAACACCCGGCGGCCGTCGATCGTGCCGGACCCGGTGACCACGCCGTCGGTGTAGGGCCGGCTCTCCTCCATCCGCAGGCCGTGCGCCTGGTGCCGGCGGTACATGTCCAGTTCGACGAACGAGCCCTCGTCCAGCAGCATCGCGATGCGCTCGCGGGCGGTGCCCTTGCCCAGGCGGTGCTGCCGCTCCACGCCCTCGCGCCGGCCCGCGACGATGTCCGAGCGCAGCCCGCGGTGCCGTTCGCGCAGCGCCTCCATCGACCGCTCCGGCGCGGGCGGCGCCGCTTGCGGCGCCTGCTCGGCCGGCCGGCCCTGCGCCCCGGGCCTGGCCTGCGGGCCGGGACGCCGGGGCACGGCCACCGGGACGAAGTCGATCTCGACGGCGGTCAGCGGCTCCGGTGCCGGACGGTGCAGGTCCGGGCTCGTCGCGATCTGCTCGGTCATGGCGCCCTCTCCCATCATCGCGCGCCCGCGGACGTCAGGCTCGGCCGTTGGATTCCCGCCTGGCGGGCCGACAGGCGGCCGTTCTCGTGCAACCAGCGCACCGTGTCGCCGACCGTCTCGGCGACCGCCCGGGGGCGCACGCCGAACGTGCCGGCGTGGTCGGCCACCCTGGTGGCGCAGGCGCAGGTGTAGATGGCTCCGAACTCGGCGGGGATGTGCCACGGCCACACCCGCTGGAGCAGGCCGGCGAGCGCGCCCACCGGCAGCATCGCCCGGGCGGGCAGGAACGCCGCGGGCAGCGCGCGCCCGGTGACCTCGCGCAGCACCTCCATGTACCGCCGCGTGGTCAGGTACCGCCCCGGGCCGAAGTGCCGGGCCGCCGTCAGTGCTTGGTCGGGGGCGGCGACCAGGGCGGCGTGCAGCGCCGCGGTGTCGCGGACGTCGCCCACCGGGAACCCGCCGAGCGGCCACAGGGGCGTCAGCCCGCGCAGGACGGCCCGCAGGCGTGACACCTGGTCGCCCATCCTGGGGTCGTGCGGTCCGAGCAGCGCGGGCGGGTAGGTGATGACGACCGGCGCGCCCTCGGCCTGGTGCCGGCGGGCGATCCTCTCGGCCGCCGCCTTGCCCGCCATGTAGGTCTCGCGGGGGTGGCCGACGAGCGACGCCTCGTCCACGACGCGGCCGGGGGCGGGGAACAGCGCGACGACGCTGGACACGTGGACGGTCAGGCCCGAGCCGGCACGTCGCGCGGCGTCCAGCACGACGCCCGTGCCGCGCTCGTTGACCTGCCGCATCCGCGCGTGGTCCCTGCTGTCGAAGGAGTACACCGACGCGGCGTGCAGCACGGCGTCCGCGCCGCGCACCGCCCGTGCCACGGAGCCCTCGTCGGTGACGTCGCCGGTGACGGTCTCGACGTCAGTCGGGCCGAGGTCGAAGGGGGCCAGAGCGGGGGCGGCCTTGGCGGGGTCGCGGACCAGCATGCGGACGCGGTGGCCGCCGCGGACCAGCGCGGCGACCGAATGGGCGCCGACGAATCCCGTGCCTCCGGTAACGCAAACCAGCATCAGACCATCTCCTCTGATCCACACCAGTCAAAAGGGTGTAAGTGTCCCCTGTCATCTCCGAGTGTGCGGGGGCGCCGGCGCCGTCAGATCCAGCCTTCTTCTTTGGCGCGCAATGCGGCCTGGAAACGATTGACCGCGCCGAGCCGTGCCATGAGATCGGCGACATAACGGCGATATGTCCGGACGGAGACGTCGATTTCCCGCGCCGCGATCTCGTCCTTGTCGGCGGTCGCCATGACCGTGAGGACTTTCCGTTCCAGCTCGGAAAGGCGAGGGCCCTCGGTGCTCGGCTCGGTGAACTCCCGGAAGTCGGTGGCGGCGTCCCAGACGCCGTCGAAATAGGTCACCAGCTGCGACACCAGTCCGGGTTCCTTCACCAGCAGCGCGCCGCGGGCGCTCTCTTTGGGGTGGATGGGAACCACGGCGACGCTGCGGTCGAAGATCAGCATGCGGTCGAAGGGATCTTCGGTGATGTGGACCTGGCCGCCCAGGCTCACCAGCTCGCGCAGGTAGGCCACCATGTCCTGGTCGTCCAGCGCCTTGGGGTGGTAGACGGCCTTCACCGCGAGCCCGCGGCGCAGCGAGCGGGTGTCCAGCGGCAGCGCCGTCTCGATGGCGCCCCGGGACAGCGGTCCGCCCGGGTGCAGGCACAGGGTCTCCTTGTAGGAGAAGAACCCCAGGTCGTCGAGTCGCTGGCGCACGCGGTCCAAGCCCTCGACGCGTTCGATGTCCAGCATGGAGCCGGCGTTCTCGCCGTGCTGCTGGTCCTCCACGAGGGAGGCGATGGCGTCCCGCGCGCCGAGTACGCGGCGGATCTCGGAGTTGAGCTCGTTGAGGCGCTGCTCGACAAGGCGCTCGATGCCGATGCGCGGCTCGGTGGCCATGACGCGGTGGTGGTCGGTCAGGTCGAGCAGGGACAGCCGGTCAAGGGTGTCGACGGCGGCCTCGATGGTGTCGGGATCGAGGTCGAGGGCCTGCCTGATCGAACCGATGCCCTCGCCACGGTGCCGCAGAAAGTACCGGTAGATCTCCAATGCTTCCGCGGGAACACCGATGACGGAAATGTCCATGGCTCGCCTCCTGGCCATGTACCTCGTCCAGGGGGGATCAGGACCTCCGACCCTTGCCCGGCTCCACAGATATGTGCAATTACAAACTATCAGAGGTGTAGATGGTCCGTTATTCTCGCAAATTGCTCTCATCGGCGCCTCGGGCGACGCGGCCGAGAATACGGGTCAGGACGGACCGCTCCTCGGGTGTCAGGGGGCCCAGCACCCGCTCGTGGACCTCGGCGGTCAGCGGGTGCAGGACGTCCACCAGAAGCGCGCGGCCGGCGCCGGTCAGCTCGATGGCGTAGGCGCGCCGGTCGACCCGGTCGCGCCCGCGCGCCACCAGCCCGCGCTGCTCCAGCAGGTCGATGATGTGCACCATCGTCGAGCGGTCGA
This sequence comes from Sphaerisporangium sp. NPDC004334, assembly GCF_053602655.1. Lineage (NCBI taxonomy): Bacteria > Bacillati > Actinomycetota > Actinomycetes > Streptosporangiales > Streptosporangiaceae > Sphaerisporangium > Sphaerisporangium sp. NPDC004334. Next base: position 45,823 of record NZ_JBSGDZ010000009.1, on the reverse strand, counting down.
CGGCGAGCCGCCGGCCGATCTCCTGCTGCGACATGGGCCCGGCCGACTCCAGCACGACGAGCACCCCGTAGTCGCGCCAGCGGAGGTCGTCGCCCTTCAGGGCCTCCTCCAGCCGCAGCGTGACCTCGCGCGCCACGTCGTTGAGCAGCCAGCCGGTGGACTCGGCCAGGACCCGCGCCGTCGGCGCGGACTCGTGCGCGTTCCCGCCCATGGCCTCAACCCTCCAGCGGCGGGCGATCAGCCAGCCGGCTCCTCGGCCGCCCTCACGTGTTCCCACGTCAATACGATTTCCCGGACCTCGTCCCAGATGTCACATATCGCATCCCACGTGGTGCCGACGTCGGGTACGGGTCGCCGTCCGGACATGAGGACCTCCCTCGCAACCATTGAGGTGGAACCCTGGGCCGTGGCCCTCCCGCGCCCTTCACGCTAACAAGTATGGTCGCAGACGATCAGCTTCACTGTCAATCAGCTTTGCTGACGATTGGATTTCTGACCGTCGGTTGCGCTGCCCATCGCAGCGTGTGACACTCGTGCCAGACGGAGCCGTGCTTAATATGCGGCATGCCGCACTTTTCGTGACAGGTGACCACGGAAGGCACGTCTGTGAGCGCTGACTCCCCGAACTCCGACGTCCCCCTGCCGGGATTCTCCTCCGGGGACACCGGCATCCTGCTCGGCAAGGCCGGCGAGCTGTTCGCCGAGCTACTGGAAGCGGCGGTGGAGCCGTTCGGGCTTCGCGCCAAGGACGTCATCGTGCTCACCGCCATCGACTCCGTGGGGCCGCAGTCCCAGCAGCAGCTCGCCCGCACCCACGGCATCGACCGCACCACCATGGTCAGCGTCGTGGACGGGCTGGAGCGCCTCGGCCTGGTCCAGCGCGCGCGCAACCCCGATGACCGGCGCAAGTACGCCATCGGCCTGACCGGCGAGGGGCAGGCGCTGCTGCGCTACAAGCTCGGCCCGGCCATGCTGAACGCCCTTGACACCTTCCTGGCCCCGTTCACTCCCGGCGAGCGCGAGATGTTCGGCCGGTTCCTGTGGCGCCTGGTCCACGACCGCGGCGGCCTCTCCCCCGGCACGCGAGGCGAATCGGCGTCCGGCGGCTAGGGCACCGGGCAGGGCAAGGTGGTGCCCGGGGGCACCGTGCGGTAGCAGGCCGCGCCGGGGCACACCACCTTCACCGCCTCGCCGGTCTCGCCGAGCGTGACCACGATCGGCTCGTGCCCGAACCGGCGGCAGGCGATGTCGGCCCAGCCCGACTCCCCGTCCCCCGGCATCGGCCGGTCCATCACCGAGCCGTCGGCGTCCAGCGCCGACCACTCCAGGTAGGCCAGGTAGTCCACCTCGCGGTGCCAGACGGTCAGCCGGCGCAGCGAGTCGGCGATGGACAGGCTGTCCCACGGCTGGGCCCGCGCGGCAAGCGCCCGCAGGAACGCCTCGGCGACCGCCTCGCCGATCGTGCGCGCGGCGGCCGTGGCGATCGTCGTGCCCTCCCCGCTCACGCCGACGACGGCGATCTGGAAGTCCGGGCCGGGCAGCGCGAACGCCGACACCCGCAGCCCCAGCGCGGCCGCGGCCTCGGCCGCCTCCCCGGGGATCATCGTCGCCAGGTGCTGGGAGACGCGCAGCAGCGGCATGCGCGGGCTCGCCCACCAGCGGGTGACCATGTCGTGCGCCAGCAGGTCGGCGATCGCGCCGGAGACGCCCTTCTCGCCGATGACGCCCACCGCCGTGGGCTCCACCCGGCAGTCCCGCTCGCCCATCCACACGACCTCGGCCGGGAGCACGTACCGTTCGTGGCTGAGCAGGCCGATGCCCGCGACGCGCGAGTGGCGGCCGGAGGGCGGGTCCGGCATGAAGTCCGACAGGCACAGCTCCCTGTGGTCGTCCGGCGGGCAGGGCACGGCCACGCCGTCCGGCAGCCGGTGCAGCGCGTCCAAAGCCGCGGCCCGCACCCGCGCCCTCCCGCGCGCGGTCTCGGCCGAGAAGTGCGCGGCGACGGCCAGCACGCCGGACTCGGGACGGTGGGCGTAGGCGAGATGCACCTCCCCGCCCAGGCACTCGGCGGTCTCCTCAGCGCGCACCGGCGGTGACGCCGAGATCGCCGATCGCGCACTGTCAGATGTGGGCGCCATCGTCAACTCCTCGCGACGGATCTGCGGACCGCCGAAGACCCCATTGGGGCCCCTCGGCCCACGGCCGGACGCCGCCGGCGGAGAGGTCGTGCCACTGGCCGAGCCGCGACGCCGGGCTTTCCCGGCATCAAGCACCCCGGCTCGTGCCGCGGACCGCACACAAGGTGCTGACACGACTCCCATGGAACATGGCCGGCGAAGCGCACGTCAACGCGCTGCCGCGTATCAAGCAACGTGGAAGAAGAGCCGCCCGGCGCCCGCGCGGAAAGCCGCCCGGGAGGCCGTCGGAGAAGGGGGCCCGGGAAGACCACGGGCTCGCGCCGTGGGCGGAGGGGAACGCCGAAGGGGCCGGCCGGCGCCCGCGGTCGCACCGCGCGCGCCGGGCACGGCCCGGCGGCTCCCCGTGTCCGCCTCAGGCGGACTCGAGGGGGCTGTTCTGGTAGGCGGCGAGCTTCCACTGCCCCTCGTGCCGGGCGACGACCCAGGTGGCGCGGACGGCGCGGTCGGGGTGCACCTTGTTCTCACCCGCGGCGAGCACGCCGCCCTGGGTGATCACCAGGGCGGTGTCGGCGTTCAGGAACCGCATGTCGATGGGAAGGCCGGTGACCTGGGTGCCCTTGTACGGGCCGGCGAAGGCGGCGGTCATGTACGCCTCGATGTCCGCGGTGCCCTTGCTGAACGCCCCGGGAAGGATCATGGTGCCGTCGGGGGTGAACACCTCGGCGAAGGCCTTGGCGTTGTGGCTCGCCCACGCCGCGACGATGCGGCTCGGGACCGAGACGACGGCGGCCTTGTCCTTGTCGGTCACGGCGGGGGCGGCGGTGGCGGTGCTGGTGGGGGCCATGTCGAGATCCTTTGGTCGTCTCTGCCGTCAGATGTAGAGCGTGTTGGGCTCGAGACCGCAGAGGATCCGCCCGTACAGCTCGGCGTTGGTGTTCGGGTGCATCAGGGCGTGCAGGTTCGCGGCGTGGGTGTCGCGAGCGATGCGCTGGATCGGCACGATGCTGTAGATGGACGAGCCGCCGCTCGCCGAGGCGAAGATGTCCACCGCCTCCTTGGCCAGCTTGACCACCGCGCCCATGTCGCCGCGGGCCCGCGCCCGCTCCTCGATCGTCCACTCCGCGCCCTGGGCGCCCTTGGAGTCGACCAGTCCCGACAGCCGGTGGGCGTGGAACTCCGCCTGGTCGATCTTGTTGACGGCCTCGGCCACCTGCAGGTGGGTCAGCGGCGCCTCGGCCTGGCTGTCGTACCCGGTGTAGGTGATCTTGCGTCCGGGCAGCCGCTCGAGGAAGGTGTCCTTGGCCGCCTTGGCGAGCCCGATCAGGGTGCCGACCGAGGACGCCGAGGCGACCGGGAGCAGCGGCGAGCTGTAGATCGGGCGGCCCTGGACGGCCGGCGAGGCGGCCTGGCCCTGCAGCACCAGCGGCAGCGGCAGCACGCGGGCGTCGGGGATGAACAGGTCCTGGGCGATCGTGGTGACGCTGCCGGTGCCCTTCAGGCCCGAGGTGTGCCAGTCGTCGACGATCGTCAGGTCCGACATCGGCACGACGATGGCGACCGGCATGGGCTCGCCCTCCCCGCCGATCTGGATCGCGACGATGACCTGGTAGTGGGCGTGCAGGGCGCCGCTGATGAAGCCCCACTTGCCGTTGACGATGACGCCGCCGTCGACCTTCGCCGCCATGCCGGTCGGGCTCAGCGTCCCGCAGATGCGCACGTCCGGGGTGGCGAACACCTCGTCCAGGACGGGCTCGGGGAACATGCTGGCCATCCACGTCGGGATCCAGTACACCGACGCGACCCAGGAGGTGGAGCCGTCGGCCCTGCCGAGCTCGGTGGCGACGTCGATCAGCGTACGGGTGTCGGACTCGTAGCCGCCGTAGCGGACGGGGACCCGCATCTTGAAGACGCCGGCGTCCGCCAGGGCCTGGATGGACTCCTCGTGGACGCGGCGGTTGTCCTCGTTCCAGGCCGCGTGCCCGCGAAGGAGCGGCACGAGTTCGGACGCGCGTTGGACGAGCTGGTCCCGCGTCGGAACCTCGGTCGTCAGCACCATATCCTCCTAGAAAAGACCGGCGAGAAAAGGCGGCGCCGGCAGGCGCGCCGGAAGGCCCGGAATTCGCACGTGGCCGGATCGCCGGCCGCCGATGCTCACCATCCGACGGTCGCACCGGCCTTCCTGCCACGCATCTTCTGGAATGCGAAAGCCCTATTCCGCAGGCCGGAGACCGCAATGTGAGAGATGTGCCGCGGGAATGGCGGATGTGAATATTAAGCTCCGCGACAGGCTTCCGGTGTGCCCGCCCGTCATCGGCGCCGAGCGGAACGTTTCACCGGCGAGCACGGCCCCGGCCCGACCGCCGGCACGCGTGCGACAGCGGACTTTTCTTCGGGCGTGTCCATTCGGGGCGTGCTTCCTCCAGGCACCTCCCCTGGACGGCCGGCTCGACGGCTACCGATTCATCGAGGAGTTGAGGTGCACGTAGAGGAAAGAAGTCCGGCAGCCGCCGACACGGCCGCCCCTGAGGCCGGCGTGGCCGCGGAGCGGCCCAAGACGCGCCCGTTGACCGGCGAGGAGTACATCGAGAGCCTGCGCGACGACCGGGAGATCTACCTGTACGGCGAGCGGGTGAAGGACGTCACCGCGCACCCGGCTTTCCACAACCCCATCAGGATGACGGCGCGGTTGTACGACGCGCTGCACGACCCCGACAAACAGGCCATCCTGACCAAGCCGACCGACACCGGCAGCGACGGCTACACCCACCGGTTCTTCACCACGCCGCACAGCGTCGAGGACCTGGTCGCCGACCAGCGGGCCATCGCCGAGTGGGCGCGCATGAGCTACGGCTGGATGGGGCGCAGCCCCGACTACAAGGCGGCCTTCCTCGGTACGCTCGGCGCCAACGCCGACTTCTACGAGCCGTTCTCCGACAACGCCCGGCGCTGGTACAAGGAGTCGCAGGAGAAGGTCCTGTACTGGAACCACGCGATCGTCCACCCGCCGGTCGACCGCAACCGCCCGCCGGACGAGGTCGCCGACGTCTTCGTGCACGTCGAGAAGGAGACCGACGCAGGGCTCGTGGTCAGCGGGGCCAAGGTCGTGGCCACCGGCTCGGCGCTCACCCACTACAACTTCATCGCCCACTACGGGCTGCCCATCAAGGACAAGAAGTTCGCGCTCGTCGCCACCATCCCCATGGGCGCGAAGGGCATGAAGCTCATCTGCCGGCCGTCCTACTCCACCGCCGCCACGGTGATGGGCACGCCGTTCGACTACCCGCTCTCCTCGCGGCTGGACGAGAACGACACCATCCTCGTCCTGGACAAGGTGCTCATCCCCTGGGAGAACGTCTTCGTCTACGGCAACCTGGGCAAGGCGCTGCTGTTCACCGGCCGCTCCGGCTTCTTCGAGCGCTTCACCTTCCACGGCTGCACCCGGCTGGCCGTGAAGCTGGAGTTCATCGCCGGGCTGCTCGTCAAGGCCACCGAGATGACCGGCACCAAGGACTTCCGCGGCGTGCAGACCCGCATCGGCGAGGTCCTGGCGTGGCGCAACCTGTTCTGGGCCTTCTCCGACGCCGCGGCGCGCAACCCGGTGGAGTGGAAGGACGGCGCCCTGCTGCCCAACCCGGCGTACGGGCTGGCCTACCGCTGGTTCATGCAGACCGGCTACCCGCGGATCAAGGAGATCATCCAGCAGGACATCGCCAGCGGGCTGATCTACATCAACTCCAGCTCCGAGGACTTCAAGAACCCCGACATCCGGCCCTACCTGGACAAGTACATCCGCGGGTCGGACGGCAGCGACGCGGTCGAGCGCATCAAGGTCATGAAGCTGCTCTGGGACGCCATCGGCACCGAGTTCGGCGGCCGGCACGAACTGTACGAGCGCAACTACGCGGGCAACCACGAGAACACCCGCGTCGAGCTGCTGAACGCCCAGCTGGTGGGCGGCGAGGTCGACGGCTACAAGGCCTTCGTCGACCAGTGCCTCAGCGAGTACGACCTGGACGGCTGGACGGTCCCCGACCTGTCCTCCTTCGACCACCTCCGCCGCATAGGCAACGGCACCACCCTCAACCCCTGACCGCCCACCCCATTCGCCACTGAGACCACCGCCCCGGCGGGTTTCCGCCGGGGCGGTGGCACGTGGCCGTGACGAGACGGCGGTTACTCGAAGATCAGCCCCACGCCTGGGACGCACTTGGGCTTCTTGGGAGCGAAGATGAGGGTGTCGATGGCCGTCGCGGTCTGCACCGGTCCGCCCCTGACCTGCACCCCCGTGTAGAACTGATAGCGGACCGGCCGGAAGATGTCGCACGGGTCCTTGGGAATGTACTCGGCCGGGATCCACGTCGACCCGCCGCCGCCACCGCCGCCGGGGGAACCGGTGTCAGAGCCGCCCGGAACCGGCTCGCCGGGCAGGGGGTACGGGAGGACCTTGCGGGGGTCGAACCAGAGGTCGGTCGACAGGACGATGCCGGTCGGGGTGATGGCGCGGCACACGCTGTCGATGTCGGTCTCCTCGCAGACCTGCGCGGAGTTGGTGTAGGCCCATTGCCCGACCGACTGGATCTCATCCGGCGTCGCGTCGGCCAGCGGCTGCGGGTTGATGGTCACGCGGTCGAAGTTCGGCCCCTGCGGGAAGAGTGCCGGCATCCTGGCCGCCAGGAAGGTCGCGAGCGCCTTGCCGATGGCCACCGAACCGAGCTCGTTCGGGTGGAAGCTCTCCTGGAACGACTTGAAGATCTTGCCGCTCCACAGCACGTCCGGGCGGCGCACGAGGCCCTGGAAGTAGGTGTCGGGACGGCCGAGCTCATGTCCCGCGACCACGCTGGTGCCGTTCGGCCCTGCCGTGTTCGGGTCGAAGATGTGGACCTGGGTGTTCGGATGGCTCGCCTGGAACTGCGCCACCCCGTCCCGGATGGCCTGGTTCACCTTGGCCGCGAAGGGATACATCAGGTCCATGGTGTGGCCGGTGATCTCCTCCATGCCGGTGTTGCCCGACTCCTTGACCGGAAGCGGGTAGAGCGCCACGACGATCTCCGCCACCGGGTGGGTCTCCCGGACGGTCTCCAGTCCCTGGGCGATCTTGTCCGGCAGGGGGGTGATCCGCGACTGCAGCCGGCTCACCTCGAGGGCGACCGCCTGCTCCTGGTCGGTCTGCCAGGTGAACACTCCGAAACGGCCGGTGGCCGGGTTCAGGTACGCCTCGGCCGCGGTGCTGACCAGGTCGGCGAAACCGGCGTCGTTGCCGCCCAGCCCGAAGTAGGCGATCTTCGCCATGGTCGGGACGTCCTGGGCCTGTGGCGGATTACGGACGACCGTTCCGCCCTTCTCCATCTGCGGCTCGTTGAGGTGTTTGATCCACGCGCCGGACGAGGCGTTGAAGAAGAGCCGGTCGCGCCCGAACGTCGTTCGCATCGTGTCCGAGGTGAGAGTCGGCCTGTACAAGGGGTAGCGGTTCATCTCCAGGGCCGTCCAGGCCACGGCGAAGGGGGCGAGACCGGACTTGTGGGTCCAGTCCTCGCTGCCGTCGGACTTCGTCACGTACGTGTGGTCGTGGCTCGCGCCCTCGCCGCTGGTGTAGCTGTCGCCGTAGACGACCGCGTCGTACGGATCCGGCCCCAGATCGACACAGGTCGGCGGGCACGGCAGCGGGACCGGCAGCGGCGGGCGCGTCGGGAACGGAACGCCGGACGGCAGCGGCGAGAGCGTCGGCAACGGACCTCGGGTCGGCAGCGGTATCGGATCGGCGCTGGCCACAGTGGCCGGCAGGAGCAGCCCCAGGGCGGCGGACAACGTCGCCAGTACGACGTACACCCGGGTACGTCTCGGGACACGGGAGGGTGACATGTGAACCTCGCTCGATGATCGCGTGGCTTGCCGCAGCAGCATGCTTCACGGCGGCCGTCGCTAGCATCGGGCGGTTCCCTACCGCACCCCCCTACATCGGCCCGGCGTCCGGGCCGGCGGCGGCTCGTTCGGCCCTGAACCGGGCGTCCGCCGTCAGGTGCTGGGTGAGCGTGACGCGCGACTGGACGCCGAGCTTGGCGAAGGTGCGCGAGAGGTGGGCCTCCACCGTCTTGGGGCTCAGGTACAGCCGCTCCGCGATCTGCTGGTTGGTCAGTCCGTCCACCGCGAGGTCGGCGATCTGCCGCTCCCGGGTGGTGAGCGTGGACAGCGGACCGGCCGGCCGGCGCCGCCCCCGGGGCGCCCGGGCGGCCAGCCTGCGTTCGTCGCGCGCCAGCGAGGCCGACAGCCAGGTCGCCCCGGCGGCGGCGTACAGGGATTTGGCCCGGCCTATCTCGTGCTGGACCTTCCCGGCCGCGCCCAGGGCGGCGTACAGCTCGGCGGCGAGTTGCCGCGTGAGCCCCTCCTCGACCGGGGCTCCGGCGGCGGCGAACTGGTCGGCGCCCCGTGCCGCGTGCACGGCCGCCTCCTTCGACCGCCCGGCGAGCATGAGCACCTTCGCCCGTGCCCGGTGCGCGAACCCCAGCTGATGCGGCAGACCGGACCGCGTCGCCCGGAGAACGGCGCTTTCCGCGAGCGAGTCGGCCTCGGACCCGGCGCCGCCGGCGGCGGCCGTGGTCACCGCCTGGAGAGCCAGGCAGTACGTCGTGGTCGGTTCGTCGGCCGGCTCCTGCCCGGTCAACGCGGCCATGGCCCGGTCGGGCCGCCCGGCCTCGGCGTGGACGAGGGCGAGGTCGAGGGTCGCCAGCCCTGACCACCACCCCGACCGGGGCCGGGTCCCGGAGATCCGTTCGGCGTGTTCCAGGGCGGCCCGCGGTCCGTCCCGCCACAACAGCGGACGCAGGAGCAGGATGCTGGACATGGCCAGGGTCTCCCGGCTGTGGATCAGCCGGGACGCCTCGCGGGCCTCCTCGGCGGCGGTCACCGCCTCGGGCAGCCGGCCCTGCCGCTCGTGCAGCGCGGACACGACGATGAGCAGGTACGGCACGCTGTGGCTACGCCCGGCACGGTAGGCGATGTCCAGCCCGCGGCGCAGATGCCGCAAGGCGTCGTCGTAGCGCCCCAGGTGGAGCTCGACCCACGCCAGCGGCGCGACGAACTCCAGGTGCGGGGCGAGCACGTCGTCGGTCATGGCGTCGGTCAGCCACGCCGCCCGGTCGGTCTCGCCGCGGCTGTGTGCCACGCGGCCCTCGCGCAGGCCGGCCAGCGCCTGGATGGTGCCGGCGGCCGCTTCCAGCGCCTTGTCGTCCGCGTCCTTCAGGGACCGGATCGCCTCGGCGGCCGTGCGCCGGGCCTTCGCCGGCTCACGGCCCATCAACTCGACCGCGGCCAGCCCGACCTGGGCCAGGCTGGTCGACCGGTCGGGCGCGTGCGGCCGGGTCAGCTCGGTGGTGAGCAGTGCCTTGGCCTCGTCGAAGTCGCCGAGCAGGCGATAGACCATCGAGGAGAAGCTCACCGCGGCGATACGCAGCGGCCCCGGCGCCCGTATCACCTCCTGCAGGATCTGCCTGCTGGCCGCCAGTTCGCCGGTCACCCCTAAGGCGCGGCCCAGTGCCCATTGCAGCTGGACCCGCCACAAGGCCAGGTCCGCCTCATCCGGCAGCAACCGGATCGCCGTGCGCAACAGCCGGACGGCGGTGGACGGAGCGGCGTCCAGAGCCGCCCTGGCCGCCGCCTCCAGCGTCCGCACCGCCTGCACGTCGCCGTGTCTGGCCGATCGCGCGGTGTGGTGGGCCAGCAGCTGCAGCGGGCCGCCGTTGGTGCGCAGATGCTCCGCCGCCCGCTCGTGCGCGCGCGAGCGCCAGGCCGCGCCGGCCATCCAGTACGCCGCGGCCCGGACCAGCGGGTGGCGGAAGCGGAGACAGGCGTCGGCCTCCACCACCGTGCCCACGCCGACCAGGTGGTCGATGGCCTTGTCGAAGGCGGCCTCAGGCAGTTCGGTGATGGAGGCGACCAGGTCCAGGGAGATCGGTTCACCGGCCACCGCCGCCGCGCAGGCCACCTGCCGGACATCGGGCGTCAGGGCGGTCAGTTCGGTGCTGAGCACGTCCAGCAGTGCCCGCTCGGGTGCGCCGGTCGCCGCGTCCCCGGCCTCCGCGAGCGCGGTGAGCGTCTCCACCCCGGCGTCGGCGAGCACCTGGAGGTAAAGCGGGTTTCCGCGGGTCGTGCGGTACAGCAGTCGCCGCCGGCCGCGGTCGGCCCCCGGTAACAGGGCCGCCACGTCGGCCTCGCCCAGCGGGGCCAGGCTGATGTGGACGGTCGCGTCGCCGAGCTGGGCCAGGGCCCGCCCGATGCCCGCGGGCGCCTGCGCCGTGCGGTAGGCGGTGGCCAGCAGCAACGGCGCCCGCGGCGGGCGGCGCAGCAGATACTCGGTCAGCTCAACGGAGGACCGGTCGGCCCAGTGCAGGTCGTCGAGCACGATGGCGACCGGGCCGGCGGCCCCCTGGTCCTCGATGAGCCGGCGCGCGCGCTGGAAGAGCCGGTAGCGGTCGAGCCCCGCGCGCCGCGCCTCGGACGGTCCGGTGGCGTCCAGCAGCAACTCGGTCAGCGCACCCTGCGCGTCCCGGCGCGGATCACCCGGCTGGGGTTCGAACGCGGCGATGTAGACACCGAACGGCACGTCACGCTCGAACTCGGTCGCCTGGCCGTGATGGACGGCGAACCCACGGGCCCGAACCATGTCGGCCAGTTCGGCGAGCAGCCGGGTCTTGCCCATTCCCGGGTCGCCACGCACCGCCACGGCCCGTAGCGCTCCGTCGGCGGCTCCGGACACGGCGCTCTCGAGGAGGCCGAGCTCAGCGTCGCGACCGATCGGCCTGCCGTATGTCGCTCCGTTGGCCATCCCGCCCTGAACATCCAGTCCGGTGAGTGCAGATAGCAGCGACGCCCAGCCTAGCCGGGGTGATCGTCGGTTGGGAATACGGTCACGACCCGGTGGTCGGGCGCCGGTGGACGCCGGACCACACGTTCACCTGGGTCAGTTCGCTTCCACCTGGGCGGCGAGGAGGCCGTCGAGAATCGCTGAGACCGTCTGGTCCGGCGTGTGCTCCGACGTGTCCAGCCAGAGCCCGATGCGCGGCGTCTCTTCACGAAGAGCGTGGTCGAGCACGTCGACCGTCCAAGCGGCGCCCATCTCTGCGGTCACCGGAGTTCCAGGCCGGCGGATCAGGATGGATCCGTCAAGCCTCTGGTCATTTTCAGGGCATGATACTGGGCATTTACTGGGTACGGCTGCCATACTGATCCCGTGAGCGGAGAAGCAGGCGGCTCGCCCACAGACGCGCTGCCGGACGAGATCCGGACCCTGTTGCGTGGCGGGTTGCCGGTCCGGCCGGATCTGTGCGGCCCAGCCCTACTAGGTCTACGGGGGGTGAAGGCGCGGGCGCTGCGTCCGGAGGACTCCGCCAGCCGAGTACGGGCGTTGGACGGGCTGCTACGGGAACAGCTTGACCGGTTCGAGAACGCGGAGCTGGCCCTCGCGGCCCGGCTTCTGTTCGGGGCGGAGGCCAAAACATCGGGGGCGACGTTGACGGCCCGCCGCCAGGCGGCGGCAGCAGCCGCCCAGTACGAGGTGCATCACTTCCGCAAGCGGATCGAACCAAAGGTGGCGAGGCTGGTGGCTTGGCAGCTGCGCCGTGACAGCGAGGAGTTCACCGCCCGGCACGCCACACCTCCCGAGTTGCACGCCGCCTCGGGGCCGCCCGTGCTTCCGGCGGACGTGTTCGCGTGGGAGGCGGCCGAGCATCAGCACGCCCTCGCCGCGCTATGGGGGGCGATGTACCTGCTGCGGGCTGAGCTGCTCACGGTAGCCCGTCTGGTCAGCATGGAAGCCTCTGCGGCCGAGACAGAAGCGGCGGCCGTGACGGCCCTGTGGCGGCACGGTTTGGTTCTGACCGCGGCTGCCAGATACCGGGCGGCCTACGGCAACGTCCTGCTACACGCGGCGACCGATTCGAGCCTTAAGGAGGTCGCCGCCTTCGCGGGGTGGGTACCCCCGATCACTCCTGCCCAAGAGCTGCTTCTCACCGAAATCGCCGACCCCGTGGGAGGTCTTGCCGACTTCACCGCGAGGTTGGGCGCAGCCGCCGGCGGTGCCGCGCTCGCCGCCGTATGGCGGCGAGCATTGTGCGGCCACGCAAGCGGTTCCTAGATGGAGGTCATCACATCATGAGAGCAGAGCAGCTTCTTGATCCGAATACTCCACCTCGCCGATACGTCGTAACAGGCGGGCCATCCGCCGGCAAGGAAGCGGTCATCGCCGAACTGCACGGACGAGGCATCCCCGCGACGGAGGGTGAACCAGCCCGAGAGATCTACCGCAAGCACCGTGATCGGCTTGGCCGGCATCTACAGGTGGGCGACCGGCGCGCCTACTCCCGAGATGTGCTCGAGGCGTTCATCGCCGAGTACTGCGACCACAAGTTCGGACTGCGGTTCTACAACCGCGGCATCCCGGACGGGTACGGATGGGACGCCTTCTTCGGTCTCGGCCCCTACCCCGAATTGGAGGAAGCCTCTCGCGTCTACCGCTACGACGCGGTGTTCGTCCTGGATCCGCTGGATGATTTCGACTCCGAAGACGACCTCGTGTGGGCCAAGGAACGCGAGATTCGACGCGTCCACGAACTGATCATTCAAGGTTACTACGACGCCGCATACCGGCCCATCTTCGTCCCCGCCGACGAACCTGGCCGGCGTGTCGACTTCATCCTCGCCCAGATCCCTGTGCCGGCGACCTGATCGAGAGGTACCACGATGAACAGCCGTGCCGACAGTGTGGAGATCATCAGCCCGAACAACGTGCTGGCCAACGCGATGCTGCGCAGCGTCGATATGGTCCGGCCCCGGCTCCAGGCCGCCAACCCCGACCGCGTCGCCTTCTGCGTCGGCACCCAGATCAACGGCGCCCCGCACCTGGGCACCTCTCTGGTCCAGACCGCGGCGTTCCTGCTGGCCAAAGCCACCAAGCGCACCTTCAACGTCGACGCCGTAGTCCGGTTCGGAGCGTTGGACAACGCACCGTACGACGTCCGGCTCGATCCAGAGACACACCACGCCTACCAGCAAACCTACTTCCATGCCCTCGGCCCGGACGGGGTCGGCGATCTGATCGGCAAGTACTACCGGGCGATGTTCGACTCGCTCGCCGACGCCACCGGCGTTGACTACGAGATCGAGACCTACTCTGCTCAGCAGGGCGGCCCCGCTTTCCGGCATGAGTTCCTCGCCACCCTCGGGAGGCTGGACCAAATCCGCTGGCCTCTGGCGCCCTCCCATGGCCAGGTTCACATCCGGCTGCCCTGCCCGGCCTGCGGCTGGGCAGAAAAGCGAGCCGAACGCACCCGACTGCTGCGAACCGGCTCAGGAGGGGCGGACTTCGCCGCAGTGTGCACCGACCACGGCGACTACGAGATCTCGATGACCGCCGACACCAGCGCTTACCTCGATCTGGCCACTCTCTACCGCAACCTGGTGAAGGAGCGCTTGGCCGCCCGCGACCACGTCACCTTGTCGGTCATGGTCAAGGGCGGCGACTGGGCCTACGGCTGCCAACTGGTGGACGAGGCCTTCGCCCAGCTACCAGGGCCACCTCCGCCGCCGCGCGTGTTCACGCCGATGATTCTCACCGACACCGGCGCCAAACTCTCCAAGTCCCTCATCCGTGAGGGCAAGGTGGCGCCGCCACCGGGCACCCATCCATGGATGCTGGACGCCACCGAATGGCCCGGCGATCTCGACTCCTATGTCGACGCCATGGTCTGGCTGGTCGGCAAGATGCTCGCCGACCCCAAGCATTTCTACCGTTCCTACACGACCGCTGAAGTAGACAGGATCATGACCGCACGCCCGCACACGAAGACGGGCATGCGTGCCCGGGAGATGAACCTCTACCGCCGGTACTTCGACCTTGTCGCCGATGGCCGCAAGACGATAGAAGTCCGCGTCCAGTACCCCAGCCTGCGTACCCTGACCACCGGCGACTACATCCGGTTCGTGTGCGGCCGCGATGACGTCCTCACCAAAGTGCGACGCGTCGCCCGCTACATTTCCTTCGAGGAGATGCTGGATGCCGAAGGTCCCGAGAAGGTCAATCCCACCAGTCCCCGGGAACAACAGCTCGCCAACATCCGCCGCATCTATGGTCCGGAGAAGGAAGCTCTCGGCGTGCTTGCGATCGAGATAGAACTGGTCGACGCTCCCGCCTCCCGGCCGACGGGAGACTCCGCCTCGGCTGCCAAGCCCTGCGACGGGTGAGCGGACGACACGACGAAACCACCGGTCGGCGCCGCGTGGTTCATCTTGATCGATATGGCCGGAAGCAGCGAAGTCGCCGGCTGTTCAATCGGCTTGTTGCTGCTCGGCGGCGTGGGCGGCGCCGAGTCGTTCGAACGCGCCCGGGCCGTCGTGCGGCTTCGGCGGGGCGCCGAGGTGGTGGACGCGGAGCTCGTCCATGAGCTCCTCGACGAACGCCGGGCCTCCGTCCCGCATGAGCTGCTGCCGGCTTCGGAGCTCGGCGCCGCCGCTGGTCCAGTCGAGGCCCCAGTTGCCGAGGGCGTAGATGATCGGCAGCGTCTGGATGCCGGCCTCGGTGAGGCTGAAGCGCGCGCGCTGTCCGCGGACCGCGGTGCCGCGGGTGAGGATCCCCGCGTCGATGAGCCGCTTGAGGCGGTCGGCGAGGATGTTGGAGGCGATGCCCTCGATCGACCCGGTGAGCAGCGCGCGGAAGTACCGGCGGTCGCCGAAGATGACGTCGCGCAGAACGATCAACGACCAGCGATCTCCGAGCACCTCGACGGCGGCGTTGATCGGGCACTCGGACCGTGGTTCCACGACTCCTCCTTGACAGGTGGTTTGCCCCCCTATAGTAGTTGCAGATTGCAACCACTATACGGAAGGGGAGACGATGGGTCGCTTCACATACTGGATGAACGTGTCCCTCGACCTGCGGATCGAGCAGGTTCCGGGGGACGACGGCGCGGGCGAGTGGCTGCACATCGGCGAGGAGCTGCACCGGGAGTTCAACGCGCGGGCGCGGGGGCTCGCGTCGATGGTGCAGGGCCGGGTCATCTACGAGACGATGGAGCAATCATGGCCGCAGGCGCGTCATGACGCGTCGCTGCCGGACTACATGCGTGAGTACGGCGAGATCTGGACGGACATGCCCAAGGTGCTCGTCTCGCGCACCCGACGCGGCGCCGACCACAACACCCGGGTCTTCGGCGGAGACGACGCGATCGAGCAGCTCGCCGCCCTGCGTGCCGAGACCGACGGCACCATCGGTGTGGGTGGCGCGACGCTCGCCACACAGCTGCTCCGCGCCAGGCTGCTCGACGAGCTGCTGCTGTTCACCCATCCCGCGATCCTCGGCTTCGGCAGGCCGCTGTTCGACGAGTACGACGTGCCGGTCGAGCTCGACCTGCTCGAGCAGCGCTCGTTCGAGCGGGGCGTCACGATGCACCGCTACGCGATTCGCGACACGCTCGCGGCCGGCCCACGTTGAGGGAGGGCACCTCAGGAGCACGCGCGGGCCGGTGGGCATGGGAAGACCGGCGGAGGCGGGGCCTTCGCCGGTCTCGGGGGTGCTGGACGCCGGGGGCGGTCAGACGCGGACGCCGGGGGTGAGGGGGACGCCGGGGCGGGCGTCGCTCTCCAAGGCGAGATAGGGGTCATCCATCTCGTACCAGCCGAGGCCGGGCGGGCAGCGGTCGTACCCGAGCAGGCGCCGGACCTCCTCCGGGTAGGCCAGCACGGACTCCTTGGGCACGGCGAGGTACTGGTTCTCCTCCTGGCGCAGGTTGCCCAGGTCCAGCGCGATCGTCATGCCGGTGCGCGGGGTCTCGGTGTCGTTGCGGCCGCCGCCGTGGTAGACGCCGCCCAGCCAGATCAGGCCCGAGCCGGCCGGCATCTCGGTGGGGAGCGCCTCGGAGGCCTCGGGGGCGCGCTCGTCGTCCCAGTGGTGGCTGCCGGGGATCACCATGGTGCCGCCGTTGGCCGCGGTGAACTCGCTCATGGCCAGCATGAGCTGCACCCGGCTGGTCGGCCCGGGGTGGCGGCGCAGGTGCAGCGCGTCGTCCCGGTGCAGGGGCTGCTTGCCCTGCCCGGCGTGCAGCTGGATGAGCTGGGTGCCGCTGATCTGGATCGTCGGGGTCATCTCGACCCGCGACTTGCCGACCCACATCGGCACCGGCTTCTGCATGATCGCCCGCGCGGCCCCGAGGTACAGGGGCTGGGTCACCACGGGGGTGAGGTGCGCGGTGCGCGCGAACAACGACGACACGCGGCGGGTCCGCTTGCCGTTGTACCAGTCCTGGCTGTACTCGCACGCGTCGAGGGCCGGTCCGAAATCGTCCCACAGCGCGGCGAGCGTGCCGTCGTCGACGAAGTCCTCGACGATGACCGCGCCGTCGCGCTCCAGGATCTCGACGACCTCACCGAGGTCGGCGTCGGGTCGCACCCGGGTCAGGCCCGCCATCGCAGACCACCTTTCATGATGAGAGTTGTCCTCGCGCCCGCGCGCGGGTCGCGCGCGGGCGCCGCCGATGACCGGCCCACTGACGTCACACCCGCGAGGGGTCGCCGGCCTTCGCGACGACGCTGCGGACGAAACCGGCCAGGTCGGGGTCCTCCTCGAAGATGTCGCCGACCTCGATGAAGATGCCGAGCTCCCCCTCGACGCGCGACACGAGCCGGTTGGCGGCCATGGACTCGCCGTTCAGCTCGAAGAAGGTCTCCCGCTCGTGGCCCTCGGGCACCTGGAGAACCGACCTCCAGATGTCCTCGACCTTCTTCTCGATCTCCTCGACGGTGTACTTCCCCGTGCCCTCAGTGCTCATTGGATGTCCTCTCGCTGCTTGCCTGGCAAGGCTTCTCGATCGCTCGACGGGCTCTGCTTGCTGGTTGGTCGGATCTCAGGCGGTCACGGCCCCCGGTGGCGGGCCCCACCGCAGCGGGGCGTCGGGGGCGGTGACCGCGTCCGCGACCACCTGGTGGAACTCCGACGCCATGCGCGTGATGGTGCTCTTGTCGAACAGGTTGCTGTTGAACCCGAGGGTTCCGACGATGTCGCCCGTGGAGTCGATCTCCAGGTGCCACATCGCGCCGTCGGGGATGTCCCCGCCCACGGGCTGGGACAGCAGCCGCCGGCGGATCTCGGAGTAGGCGAGACCTCCGGCCGACTCCTCCTGGCCGGCCAGCGGCGACCGGAAGACCTGGAAGGCGCACACGGCGCGGTCGTCGGCGATCGAGGGGAGCATCAGCTCCGGCGCCTCCTCCAGCACCTGCGCGAACGGGATGTCGTGGGTGTAGGCGGAGATGCAGGTGGCCCGGGTGCGCTCGACGACCTGGCGGAAGGTGTCACACCCGTCCAGATCGATTCGGAGCGGGACGAAGTTGAAGAAGGACCCGACGGTGTCCATGAAGCGCGGCTGGGCGCGGCCGGAGGTGAAGGTCGGCACGACGATGTCGGTGACGCCCGTCTCCTTGCGCAGCAGCGTGGCGTAGGCGGCGAGCAGGACCATGAACGGCGAGCTGCGCATGCCGCGGCCGATCTCGAACACCCCGGAGGTCAGCTCGGCGGGGATCCAGAAGCGGTGCCAGGCGGTGGCCTTGGGCAGCCCGGCCGAGCGCGGGTGGTCGGTGGGCGTGGCCAGGATGCGGGCGCCGCGCAGCCGCTCGCGCCAGAACGCGCGCTTGTCCGCGGACGCGGCCCCGGCGGCGCTCTCCTGCTCCCAGCGCGCGTACTCCCCGTACTGGCACACCTCGGGCAGCTCGACCTGGTGACCGGAGCGCGAGGCGTAGCAGCCGACGAGGTCGCGCATGATCAGGCGCATGGACCACTCGTCGGCGGCGGTGTGGTGGGCGATCAGCACGAGCACCGCGTCGTCGTCGGCGAACCGGCCGATGACGGCGCGCAGCAGGGGCAGCTCGCCGATGCCGTACGCGCCCGCCTCCAGCTCGATGAGCAGCTGTTCGGCGCGCAGCTCGCGGTCGCCGGGGGCGACGCCGGTGAAGTCGCGCACCAGCAGCGCGGCCGGGGTCGGCGGCAGGACCTCCTGATAGCGGGTCTCGGCCGACCGGACGATGATCGTGCGCAGCGACTCGTGGCGCGTCACCACGTCGTCCAGGGCGTCCTGCAGCATCTCGACGTCGACGGCGCCGGTGAGGCGCCAGCCGCAGACGATGTTGTACTTGGGACCGAACGGCCCCTCCTCGTCGCCCACGTCGAAATTGCAGAGGAATTCCTGGTTGAAGGAGAGCGGAATTCGTTCCGCCGTGCCGGCCGGCGCCTGCGGTGGCGCAGAAATCGTCATGATGCTCCAGGTCCTCCTTCGGGTCTGCGCGGGCCGACGCCGGCGCCGGGAGCCCGCGTGGAATTCCGGAAATGCGCAGAGGAATTCATCGGGCGGTCCGGCCCGGGGAGGAGAATGGTCGCACGGCCATATCCATGAACTCTATCCACCCCGGGCCCTGTCACTGTTCTTCTGTATTGCTGTGTTCCGCGCGGCTCAGCGCAGTTCGACGTTGGCGCTGGAGGCGGCCGCCAGGAACTCCCCGCGGGAGATCGCGGCGGCGATCAGCTCGATGTCGTCGGACATGAACCGGTCGGCGTCCAGGGTCGGCACCAGCGAGCGCACCAGCCCGTAGGTGGCCTTGCCCGCCGGGCTGAGCTGCTCGAACCTGCCCGACACGTCCACGGCCTGCGCCGCGGCGAGGAACTCCACGGCCAGGATGCGGTTGTTGTTGGACAGCACCCTGCGGGCGTTGCGCGCCGCGATGAGGCCCATGCTGACGACGTCCTGGTTGTCGCCGTTGGACGGGACGCTCTGGGTGCTGGCCGGGCCGATGGTCCTGTTCTCGGCCACCAGCGCCGTCGCCGGGTACTGCGCTCCGGCGAAGCCGCTGTTCAGTCCCGGGTCGCCCTTGACCAGGAACTCCGGCAGGCCGTCGCTGAGGTACCGGTTCAGCATCCGGTTGGTGCGCCGCTCGGAGAACACGCCGAGCTGGGTGAGCGCGATGGTGACGTAGTCCATCGCGAACGCGATCGGCTGGCCGTGGAAGTTGGCGCCGTGGAAGATCTCCTCCACGCCCTCGAAGAACAGGGGGTTGTCGTTGGAGGAGTTCAGCTCGATACGCAGCTTCTCGGCGGCGTAGTACAGGCTGTCGCGGACCGCGCCGACGACCTGCGGGATCGCCCGCAGCGTGTACGCCTTCTGGATGTAGACCTCGGTGCGGTCCACGCCCTTGCCCGCGCGCTGCTCCTGGGCCTGACGGCGCAGCTCGGCGTGCTCCAGGGTGAGGCCGCTGCCCTTGATCAGCGCCCGCATGTTGGCGGCGTTGTCCATCTGCCCCTGGTGGGGACGGGCGAGGTCGTGGCCCTCGGCCTGGAAGGGGCTGGTCGAGCCGCGCAGCGTCTCCACCACGAGCGCCGTGACGATCTCGGCCTGGCGCACCTGCTCGATGGCGCGGCCGACGACCAGCGACCCCAGCCCGGTCATGCCGGAGGTGCCGTTGATCATCGACAGGCCTTCTTTGAAGCGGAGCTGCAGCGGCTCGATGCCGTGCTCGCGCAGCACCGTCCCGGTCTCGACCCGCTTGCCCTCGCGCAGCACGTAGCCCTCGCCGATCAGCGTGGTCGCGATGTGCGCCAGGGTCGCCAGGTCGCCGCTCGCGCCGAGCGAGCCGATCTCCGGGATGGCCGGGGTGATGCCGAGGTTGAGGTACAGCGCCAGGCGCTCGAGCAGCTCCGGCCGCACGGCCGAGTACCCGCGGGCCAGGGCGTTCAGCCGGGCGGACAGGATGGCCCTGGCCTCGTCCTCGGCGAACAGCGGCCCCACGCCGGCGCTGTGGCTGCGCACCAGGTTGGTCTGCAGCTCCACCTCCTTGGAGGTGTCGACCAGCATGTAGATCATCTCGCCGTAACCGGTGGTCACGCCGTAGACCGGAATGCCCTGCCGGATGGTGTCCTCGAACATCCGGCGGCTGGTCGCGGCCCTGGCCAGCGCCGCGGGGGCGATGGTGACGGACGCCCAGTCCTCGGCCACCCGGCGGACGTCGGCGATTTCCAGGCTCTCGCCGTCGAAGTCGACGGACACTTCGGTTTCCACCAGAGTCACGTTGCTCACCCCATCATGGTTTGGATAACAGCTTCTTTCGGTACGGCTCGCGCCTCGACGAGGGCGGCCAGACCGGCAGGTGTCGGATCGGCGAGGAATCGCGCGACCGAGATCGCCGTTCCGAAACGCCCGCGAATCCGATCGAGCAGCCGCGGGATCAGCAGGGAATGCCCGCCTGCCGCGAAGAAGGTCGTGTCCGCCTCGACGCGCCGGCCGCCGAGCAACTCCGACCAGACGGCGGCCACCTCGGCCTCGACGGGGCCGCGCGGCGGCCCGCCGGGGCGGGCGGCGGAGGGGGCCGGGCGCGGCAGCGCGTTCCGGTCCACCTTGCCGCCGACGTTGCGCGGCAGCGCGTCGAGGGTCTTGAACGACACCGGCGGCATCGCCTTGCCGAACCGGAGCCGCAGCGCCGCCCGCCAGACCTCCGGCCCGGCCCGCCCTTCCTGCGGGAGACCGCCGGCGTCCGGCGCCTCCCGCCGCTCCGAAGCGGGCCCGCCGAGGTCCGGCGGGGGCGGGCGGGGGACGACGTAGCCGATCAGGCGGGTCACCAGGCCGGTGCGGTCGGCGACCGCGACGACCGCGCACTCCGCGACCGACGGATGCGCGGCCAGCGCGGCCTCGATGTCGGTCAGCTCCATGCGGACGCCGTTGAACTTCACCTGGAAGTCACCGCGCCCGCCGAACTCCAGGGACCCGTCCCACCGGCGGCGGCCGAGGTCGCCGGTCCGGTAGCCGCGGCAGGCCGGGTCGAAGCCGGTGAGCGGCCGGAACGGCGCCCGCTCACCGGCCGCGGCGCCGACGTACCCCGGGGTGATGTGCGGGCCGCGGATCACGATCTGGCCGGTGACGCCCGCGGGGCACGGCCGGTCCTGGTCGTCCAGCACCAGGACCTGCCGTCCGGGGATCGACCGGCCGATCGGCGCGACGCCGCGCACCGGGCCGGTGACCTCGTGCCAGGTGGCCAGGATCGTCTCGGTCGGACCGTACAGGTTGACCGTCCGCACCCACGGCAGCGTGGCGCGCACCTGGTCGACCACCTCTCCCGCCAGCGGCTCTCCCGCCAGCAGCAGGTGGCCGAGCCCGCCGAGGAGCCCCTGCACGCCCTGGTCGGCGACCGCGGTGAGGAGCTGGCGGGCGAAGCTCGGGACGGTCTGGAAGTGGGTGAGGCGTTCGGCGGCGAGCCAGCCGGCCATCCGGTCGGGATTGGCCCGCGTGCGGTCGGGGACGGGGCACAGCGTCGCGCCGGCCGCGAGCGTCGCGAAGATCTCGACCAGGCTCGCGTCGTACCCGGGCGCGGCCCACTGCGCGACGCGCGCGCCGGGGCCGATGCGGAACTCCGCCGCGAACCAGGTGACGAACCGCGCCAGCGCCGCGTGCGACTGCGGGATGCCCTTCGGCCTGCCGGTCGAGCCCGAGGTGTAGGCGACGTAGGCCCGCCGCTCGTGGGCGGTGGAAGTCTCGTGGGCGGTCGAAGTCTCGTAAGCGGTGGAAGGGGCGGCCGTCGCCGGCAGGGCGGCCATGTCGACGACCTGCCCGCCCAGCTCCCGCCGGTACCAGCCCGCCAGTTCGCCGTCGGCCGCCTCGCCGTCCAGCACCAGGCGGGCCGGGGCGAGGTCGGCGAGGACCGCCTTGCCGCGTTCGCCGGTGTCGCCGGTTCCCAGGCACACCAGGTACGCGCCCGCGTCCAGCACGCCGAGCAGCGCCGCCACCTGGCGGGGGCCCTGCGGGACCCGCACCGCCACCGGCAGCCCGTCCACACCGCCGCCCGCCCGGAGCGCGGCGGTGAGCGGCGCGGCCAGCTCCTCGATCTCCCGGTAGGAGACCTCGGCGCCGTCCCAGGCCACCGCCGCCGCCTCCGGCCGGCTCCGCGCCCGCCGGTGGAACAGGTCGTTGACCGGGCGGGCGGGCGGCGCGTCGGCGATGCGGTCGGCGTCGCGCACCGCGGCGGCCAGCCGCGCGGGGTCCTCCAGCGGCAGCGCGCCGGCGGGCAGGTCCGGCTCGCGCAGCGCGGCGGTCAGCAACGTGCGGAGCTGGCCGAGCAGCATGCGAGCGGACGCCCGGTCGAACAGGCTCTCGCGGTACTCAAGGCAGCCGCGGACCGAGGGCGAGGCGCGGTCCACGACCAGGGCCAGGTCGCCACGGGCCGCGCCGCCGCCGACCGCGACGGACCGGACGGCCGCTCCGGCCAGCGCGAGCTCCGGCTCCGGCAGCTCGCGCCAGACGAGCATGACGTCGGCCAGAGGGACGCGGTAGGGGTCCCGCTCCGGGTTGAGCGCCCGGACCAGTTCGTCGAAGGGCACCTCACGGTGCTCGTGCGCCTTCAGGGCCAGCCGCGCCGCCCTGCGGAGCACCTCGCGGAAGGACGGGGCTCCGGACAGGTCGCCGCGCAGCACCAGGAGATCGGTGCAGGGGCCGGCGACCCGCTCGTAGCCGGGCGGGCGCGCGTCGGCCGTGACGGCGAGCACGGGCCGGTCCTCGCGCCCGTACCGGCCGAACAGGCACTGCGACGCCGCGAGCAGCACGGCGAACGGCGTCGTCCCCTCGGCGCGGGCGAGCGCGGCCAGGTCGCGGGCGAGCTCGGGGCCCCAGTCGAAGCGGATGGAGTCGCCCTCGGGGGACGGCCCGGCGGGACGCGGCCGGTCCACCGGCAGCGGCGGGCCCGCCAGAGGCGACTCCGGGGCGCGGAGGGCGGAGATCCAGGCGTCGCGCAGGCGGGCGAACTCGGGGGTGGACTCGCGCTCGCGCTGCCTGCGGGCGAAGTCGGCGTACTGGAGGCCGGGCGGGGGCAGCGCCGCACCCGGCGGGCGGCCGGCCGCCGCGCCGGCGTAGCAGGCCGAGACCTCCTCGGCCAGCAGGGTCAGGGAACGGTCGTCGGCCACCGCCCGGTGCAGCACCATGACCAGGGCGTACTCCCCCGGCGCCAGCCGGGCGGCCGCGAGCCGGGCCAGGGGCCCGGCGGCGAGGTCGAACGGAGCGGCGACCTGCCCGGCGCACCACCGCAGCGCCGCCGCCTCGGCGGCGACCGGAAGCACGGCGCCCCTCCCGGTCGCGACCGCGCCCCCCGTAAGGACGGAAACGGCACTTCGCGGAGCCGGGATGGAGCCGGTCGAGCCGAGGAGGGAGGCGGTCAGGTCGACGGTGGTGAGGGTGAGGGCCGGTGCGGGCCGGGCGGCGATGTGCTGCGCGGGGCGTCCGGCCTCGTCCACCAGGGTCGTCCTGAGGATGTCGTGCCGGGCCGCCACCTCGCGCCAGGCCGCCTCCAGCGCCACGAGGTCGAGGTCGCCGGTCACCCGGTAGGCCCGGTGCACGTGGTGCGCAGGCGAGCCGGGGACCAGCCGGTCGAGGAACCACGCCCCGTCCTGCGCCCGGGACGTCACCGCCCGCCGGGCGCCCGGGCCGCGGGCGGGAGATGCCTCAGTCACTCGTGTTCCCTTCGAGGTTCGGCCGCCGTACGCGGATCGCCGGCGGCCGGTCCCATCGCGTCGTCCCGGGGGCGGGACGCCGTGCTTTCAGGAGGTCGTGACCTTGCGCTTGCCGGCTCCCGGAACCTTCGCGATCTCCCGGGTGGTGACCAGCGGCCCGGGCGTCTTCGACAGGCCGAGCGCGGCCAGCACCACGCGGAGCAGGAACTTCGGCTTCATGAGCGTCTTGGGGTGCTCCACCTGGCCGGCGACCCGCATGTACCCGGCGGTGACCCGGCTGTCGCGGGAGGCGGCGGTCTGCACCAGCGCCATGAACGCCTGCTCCAGCTTCAGGCTCAGCGGGCGCTCGCCCTCCACGCCGGGGAAGCCGAGGTCGACGTTGTGGGTCATCTGCCACGGCGGGTCGATGACGTTGCGGGCGAGGTCGCGGAAGTAGTCCAGCGGCTGCGGGGTGGCGCCGCTGTGCAGGTGCTCGCGGATGGTGAGCGCCGACAGCGCGGCGACGGTCATCCCGCCCGCGTACACCGGGTTGAAGGTGGTGACGGCGTCGCCGACGACGAGCAGGCCGTCGGGGAAGCGGTCCATGTCCTCGTAGCGGCGGCGCAGGGTCGTCGGGAAGCTGAACCGCACGGGGTCCTCGAGCGGCTCGGCCTGGACGATCGCGTCGTAGATCTCCGGGATGCCGAGCGAGCGGATGAACTCGAACAGCCCTTCCTGGTCGGTGGGCGGGTGGTCGCCGAGGATGCCGTAGGTGGTCATCTCGGCCCGGTCACCGTCGGTCTTGGCGAACAGGATGCCGCGGGGGGAGGCGGGGTAGGCCACGCCGTTGATGGACAGGTCGCCCTTGTAGGGGTCGTTGTTCAGCTTGTAGTGCTGGGTGACGTAGCCGAGGCCGATCTTCTTGCGGTCCTCCTTGACCCGGGGGTATCCGAGGTCCTCCAGCCAGATGGGAGTGCGGGAGCCGCGGCCGCTGGCGTCGACGACCAGGTCGGCCTCGACGACCTCGACGCCCGTGCCGCCGTCGAGGTTCTGCACCCGCACGCCGACGATCTTGCGGCGGTCGGGGGTGGCCTCCAGGCCGAGGATGTCGTGCCGCTCGAGGAACGTGACGTTGCCCAGCGCCTGCGTCCGCCGGCGGACGTGGTACTCCAGCATCGGACGGCTCGCGCCCACGCAGAGCATGTCGGCGGCCTGCTGCTTGAGCCGCTTGCCGCGGACGTACCAGCGCACGGTGCCGGCCAGGTCGCCCTTGGGCACGCCGTCGGCGAACAGTTCCTCGGTGATGCCCGGGTACATGCTCTCGATCGCGCGCTGGCCGCGGGTCAGCAGGCCGCTGATGTGGCGTCCTTGCGGGCACCCGCGCCGGGGCTCCTTCACATCGACCAGCAGGTCGCGGTCGACTACGACGACCTCGTCGTAGGCGTCGGCGAGCACTCGTGCCGCGAACAGTCCCCCAAGGCTGCCGCCGAGCACCACCGCGCGGGTATTGGCGTCGTTGCCCATCGTGGTCATCTCCTCGAATTTCCGTATTTGATCCGGCATCGTCGTTACGGCTGTCGGCCGGCCGGTGACGTACCGGCCCTTTTCTGCCTGGTGACCACCCACGCCGACCGCGTTCCGCGCCGGCCGCCCGCACGGCCTGCGGCCGCGGGAGCTGCCGGTGGCGCGAGGTCCCGGCATTCCGGCCGCGCGAACCGCCGGCCGTGGCCGCGGAATTCACGCCACGAAATCCACCGCGCCTTTCCGGCGCGTGATGGGACCGGCGACGGCCGGAGGTGGGAGTCGAAGAACGTTATGGTGTCGCCCAGGCCGCGGGATTCCGGGGCCGATCCGCAGGCCGGGAATGGGCGTACGGCCCGGCGCTGATTCCGCCCGGCCGGTGACGGAGGGGAATCCGCCCGGCTCGTGACGGCATGCCGATGGCGATGCTAGCCACGGGTACGAGGCACGGCAGGCTCCTTCCTTGACCCTGCGGCGGGGAAACGGTCCATCCGCCGGTCAGCACCGCTACATCGTCACGCCCGATCGCGCGGCGTCGCATCTCCCGAAATGCTGTGCTGCGCCGCGCACCGGTGCCGGAGTTCCTGATGGGAAAGGCGGGTCACCGGTAATTCGGCGCGCCGGGCCGTAACCGCCCTCAATTCATCGCGCCATTGCCCGGAAGCCGCGCGGCGCCCGCCGGGAACCCCTCCTGGAAGTACCGGATAACCGCAGGAAATCGGTGAAAAGCATTTCTGGAGATGTGCCGGAAGAGGCGCGGATGTGACCCTGACCGCATGGCCGAGTTCACAGGTAAGACGGTATTGATCACCGGTGGCGGCAGCGGCATGGGCCTCGCCACCGCGCAGCGGCTCCTCGACGCGGGCGCCGATGTCGTGCTCGCCGGACGCAGCGAGGACCGGCTGGAGTCCGCGGTCAAGGACCTCGACGCGGGCGACCGCGTCCTGGCCGTCCCCGCCGACGTCTCGCGCACCGCCGACCTCGACCGCCTGGCGGCACGGATCGGCGAGCGCTTCGGCGGCCTGGACGGCGTGTTCGCCAACGCCGGCGTCGCCGGGTTCTCCCGCAGCGCCGACGTCACCGAGGAGGACTTCGACGGCCTGGTCGGCGTCAACTTCAAGGGCGTCTACTTCACCATCCAGAAGTCGCTGCCCCTGCTGCGGGACGGCGGCTCCATCGTGATCAACGGGTCCTGGCTGACCCACCGCGGGCTGGCCTTCACCTCGGTCTACGCGGCCACCAAGGCGGCGGTGATCAACCTCGCCCGCACGCTCGCGCCCGACCTCGGCGTGCGCGGCATCCGGGTGAACGCCGTGAGCCCCGGCTACATCGTGACGGAGATGTTCGAGGCGATCTCCACCACCCCGGAGGCGCAGGAGGAGTGCCGCAGCCACGTGGCGCTCGGCCGGCTCGGCTCCGCGGCCGACGTCGCCGACGCCGCGGTCTTCCTGCTGTCCTCGCGCGCCTCCTACATCACCGGTCAGGAGATCGTCGTCGACGGCGGCCTGACCACCTCCGTCCCCCTCTGACCGGGCCGGAGAGGGCCGCCTCGGCTCCCCCCGCCCCGGCGGCCCTCTCCTGGCCCTTCGCCACCCTGGCCGCCGTGCCACCATGCGAGGAGACCAGTGATCGACTTCCGGTTGGACGACGAGTACGAAGCTTTGCGCAAGACGGTCGAGGAGTTCGCCCACGAGGAGGTCGCCCCGGTCATCGGGGGGTACTACGAGCGCGAGGAGTTCCCCTACCCGCTGGTCGCCACGATGGCGCGGATGGGGCTGTTCGGCCTGCCCTTCTCCGAGGAGTACGGCGGAGGCGGCGGCGACTACCTCGCCCTGTGCGTGGCGCTGGAGGAACTGGCGCGCGTCGACTCCTCGGTGGCCGTCGCCCTGTCGGCCGGGGTGTCGCTGGGCGCGATGCCGCTGTACCGCTTCGGCACGCGCGAGCAGAAGGAGCGCTGGCTGCCCTCCCTGTGCGCGGGCGAGGCGCTGGCCGCGTTCGGGCTGACCGAGCCGGGCGGCGGCACCGACGCCGGCGCGACGCGCACGCGGGCCACGCTGGACGGCGACCACTGGGTGATCGACGGCAGCAAGTCGTTCATCACCAACTCCGGCACCTCCATCACCCGGCTGGTCACCGTCACGGCGGTCACCGGCACCCGGGAGGGCGGCCGCAAGGAGATCTCGGCGATCATCGTGCCCTCCGGGACTCCCGGCTTCACCGTGGCGCCGAAGTACTCCAAGGTCGGCTGGTGCGCCTCCGACACCCACGAGCTGGCCTTCGCCGACTGCCGGGTGCCGGCCGACAACCTGCTCGGCGAGCGCGGCCGCGGGTACGCGCAGTTCCTGTCGATCCTGGACGAGAGCAGGCTGGCCTTGTCGGCGGTCAGCGTCGGGCTCGCGCAGGGGTGCGTGGACGAGTGCGTCCGGTACGTCCGCGAGCGCGAGGCGTTCGGGCGCAAGATCGGCGAGTACCAGGCGATCCAGTTCAAGATCGCCGACATGGAGGCGCGCACGCACACCGCCCGGCTGGCCTACTACCAGGCCGCCTCCAAGCTGCTGCGCGGCGAGCCGTTCAAGAAGGAGGCGTCGATCGCCAAGCTGGTGGCCTCCAACGCCGCCATGGACAACTCCCGCGAGGCGACGCAGATCTTCGGCGGCTACGGCTTCATGAACGACTTCCCCGTCGCGCGGTTCTACCGCGACGCCAAGATCCTGGAGATCGGCGAGGGGACGAGCGAGGTCCAGCGCATGCTGATCGCCCGCGAGCTCGGCCTCTCCTGACGCCGGCGCCCCCCTCGCGCTCCGCGAGGGGCACCCCCTCCGGCGGCCGGAAGGCGTCCCCCTGCCCAGGGGGACGCCTTCTCGCGCGTGTGCGGGACGATCCGGCGGGCACGTGCCACAGGGCGAGCGGGCCGCCGCCGTCTCGGGGCGGGCGGACGGTCAGGGACGGGTCACCGGAACCCGCGCAGGCGCAGGCTGTTGGAGACGACGAAGACCGACGAGAAGGCCATGGCCCCTCCGGCGATCATCGGGTTGAGCAGGCCGGCCGCGGCCAGGGGCAGGGCGGCCACGTTGTAGGCGAAGGCCCAGAACAGGTTGCCCTTGATGACGCGCAGGGTGCGCCGCGACAGCCGGATGGCGTCGGCCGCCACCCGCAGGTCGCCGCGGACCAGCGTCAGGTCGGAGGCCTCGATGGCGGCGTCGGTGCCGGTGCCCATGGCGAGGCCCAGGTCCGCCTGGGCGAGCGCGGCGGCGTCGTTGACGCCGTCGCCGACCATGGCGACCGTGCGGCCCTCGGACTGCAGGCGCTTGACCACCTCCATCTTGTCGGCGGGCAGCACCTCGGCGATGACCTCCTCGATGCCCACCTCGCCCGCGACCGAGCGGGCCACCGCCTGGTTGTCGCCGGTCAGCAGCACCGGGGTCAGCCCGAGGCCGCGAAGCCGCTCGATCGCCTCCTTGCTGGTCGGCTTGACCACGTCGGCCACCACCAGCACCGCGCGGGCCCGCCCGTCCCAGCCGACGGCGACCGCGGTGCGTCCGGCGGCCTCGGCGTCGCGCGCGGCCCGTTCGAGGTCCGCGGGCAGGTGCTGGGACCACTCGGCCAGCAGCCGGGGACGGCCGACCAGCACCGCGTGCCCGTCCACGAGCCCCTGCACGCCGAGCCCCTCGACGTTGGCGAAGTCCTCCGGGGTGAGGAGCCCGCCGGCCCGCTCGGCCGCGCCGCGGGCGACGGCCTGGGCGATCGGGTGCTCGGAGGCGTGCTCCAGCGACCCCGCCAGGCGCAGCACCTCGGCCTCGTCCTCGCCGTCGGCGACGTGCACCTCGGTGAGGGTCATCCGGCCCTCGGTGACGGTGCCGGTCTTGTCCAGCACCACGGTGTCGACGGCCCGGGTGGACTCCAGCACCTCGGGGCCCTTGATCAGGATGCCGAGCTGGGCGCCGCGCCCGGTGCCGACCAGCAGCGCGGTGGGAGTGGCCAGCCCGAGGGCGCACGGGCAGGCGATGATCAGCACGGCGACGGCGGCGGTGAACGCGGCGCCCGCGCCGGCCCCGGAGCCCAGCCAGA
Source organism: Sphaerisporangium sp. NPDC004334 (assembly GCF_053602655.1). Classification (NCBI taxonomy): domain Bacteria; kingdom Bacillati; phylum Actinomycetota; class Actinomycetes; order Streptosporangiales; family Streptosporangiaceae; genus Sphaerisporangium; species Sphaerisporangium sp. NPDC004334. The sequence goes on along the minus strand of NZ_JBSGDZ010000009.1, from coordinate 16,606 downwards.
ATCCCAGCGTGCCCAGCGCCAGCACGATCACGATGGGCACGAAGACGCCCGAGATGCGGTCGGCCAGCCGCTGGACCTCGGCCTTGCCGGTCTGGGCCTGCTCCACGAGCTGCGCCATGCGGGCGAGCCGGGTGTCGGCGCCGACCCGGGTGGCCCTGACCACCAGGCGGCCTCCGGCGTTGACGGTCGCCCCGGTGACGGCGTCGCCTGGACGCACCTCCACCGGCACCGACTCGCCGGTCAGCATGGAGGCGTCCACCGCCGAGGAGCCCTCCTCCACCACGCCGTCGGTGGCGATCTTCTCTCCCGGCCGCACCACGAACCGGTCGCCGGGGGTGAGCCGGTCGGCGGGCACCCGCACCTCGGCGCCGTCGCGCAGCAGGGCCACGTCCTTGGCCCCCAGCTCCATCAGCGCGCGCAGGGCGGCTCCCGCCCGCCGCTTGGAGCGCGCCTCGAAGTAGCGCCCGGCCAGGATGAAAGCCGTCACCCCCGCCGCGGCCTCCAGGTAGATGTTCCCCGAGCCGTCGGTGCGCTGGATGGTCAGTTCGAACGGGTGCCGCATCCCCGGCATGCCGGCGGTGCCGAACAACAGCGCCCACAGCGACCAGCCGAGGGCGGCGATGGTCCCGAGCGAGACCAGCGTGTCCATGGTCGCCGCGCCGTGGCGCAGGTTCGTCCAGGCCGCCTTGTGGAACGGCCACCCGGCGTACACCACGACCGGGGCGGCGAGGGTCAGCGAGATCCACTGCCAGTAGGTGAACTGCAGCGGCGGGATCATCGCCATCGCCACGACCGGGACCGACAGCACCACGGCCGTGACCAGCCGCTGACGCAACGGCGCCGGCTCCGCGGCCTCCGCCTGCTCCTCGGTCTCGGCGGCCTGCCGCGCCTCCTTGGGCGGGGCGGGCAGCGCGGCGGTGTACCCGGCCTTCTCGACCTCGGCGATCAGGGCCGCGGCCTCCAGCCCCTCGGGGAAGGTGACCTTGGCCTTCTCGGTGGCGTAGTTGACCGTCGCGGTCACGCCGTCCAGCTTGTTCAGCTTGCGCTCGATGCGGTTGGCGCACGACGCGCACGTCATGCCGCCGATCGAGAGCTCGACCGAGCCGCCGGCGTCCGGCCGGTCGTGGTCGGTGATCGAAGCCATCGCACTCCCCCTCGTCCGGGCGGGGCCCGGTGTCGACCCCTCAGCCGCTGACGACCGCGTAGCCGGCCTCCTCGACGGCGGCGGCGACCGCGGCGTCGTCCAGGGGCTCCTCACTTCGCACCGTGACCAGGCCGGTGGGCAGGTCGACCTCGACGCCGGTGACGCCCGGCACCTCGCCGACCTCTTCCTTCACCGAGCTGACGCAGTGGCCGCAGGTCATGCCCTTGACGGTGTAGGTGGTGGTGGTCAACGTGATCACTCCTGTCGTCGATGAGCCGATTCGCTCTCCTCTACGACAACACCATACCCCTGTACCGTATTTCCCGCGGGGCGCGGTGACACGCCCGGGACCGCCTCTCGCGGCGGACGGCCGGGCCGGGACGGAGACACTCGCAGGTGAGCCTGTTACCGACGATACCGGCAGGTCACCGCCGCCCACGGCCGGCGTCGGTGAACGCGAGCCCCAGCCGGTCCGACGCCACGACCTGCACGGCCATCGGACCGGGACGGCCGTCGGACCTGGACGGCCATCGGACCGGGACGGCCGTCCGATCAGGGGCGGCCGTCAGATCAGGGCGGTGGTCGCCGGGAGGGCGTCGTGGCGGAACAGGCCCTCGGGGTCGACGCGGAGGCGGACCCGGTCGGCGGTGGCCACCTGGTCGCCGCTCAGGTGGCCCTGCGGCTGGTCGAGCCGCTCGACGAACGTGGGCGCGGTGCGGCCGGTGTCCCAGGGGGCGAGGGCGGCCCGCACGGTGGCGCAGTGCTCCAGGATCGCCTCACGGGTGAGCCCGCCGTCGGGCACCCCCGCGCCCGAGTAGGCGTACCGGGCGTCGAAGTGGCCGAGCGCCCCGCCCGCCGCGGGGGGCACCGCGTACGCGCCGCCGAGCTGACGCAGGCCCGCGACGACCAGCGGCGACCCGGAGCCCGGGCCGAGCACCCGCAGCAGCTCCTCCGCGCCCTCGTCGCCGATCTCGCCGAGCAGCATGTGGTCCCCGACGATCGGGACCGGGTCGGAGGGGTCCATGTGCGCCTGCAGCACGCCGGCCGGGTCGGTGAGCTCCCAGGTGTCGAGCACGGGGGCGGCCACGGCGCGCAGCGGGCCCAGCAGGTCCTCCGCCTGCTCGCGGGCCACGGCCAAGTCCCCGTCCGACTCGGCGAGCACCACGCCGTCCACGCACAGCACCGGCCCGGCGGCCAGGACCGGCGGGACGTCGGGCAGGGCCGGCAGGTTCATCACCCGCGCCGAGGTGGCGACCTCCCACGGCGCGTCCTCGGTCCACCGGCGCCAGGCGCGCAGCAGGGCGGAGGCGTGGGCGGCCGGCCAGAACGCGGCGCCGGTGATCACCTTGGCGACCGGGAACAGGTCCACCTCGACGGCGGTCACGACGCCGAAGCCGCCGCCCGCGCCGCGCAGCGCCCAGAACAGCTCCGGGTCGGTGGTGTCGTCCACGCGGCGCCGCTCGCCGTCGGCGGTGACGAGCTCGACGGCGCGGACGCTGTTGACCGCCAGACCGACCTTGCGGCTGTAGAAGCTCATGCCGCCGCGCAGCAGGTAGCCGACGACGCCCACGTCGGGCGAGGAGCCGTGCGGCGGGGTGAGGCCGTGCGCGGAGGCCGCCTCGACGACCGCGCCCCAGAGCGTCCCCGCGGGGATGCGGGCCACCCGGCGCGAGGCGTCGATCTCGACGGCGCCCTCCATCCGGGTCCGGATGAGCAGGGCACCGTCCATCGGGCGTGCCGTGGCCGAGGCGTGCCCGGTGGTGTGCACCCGCACCGGCATCCGCTCCGACGCCGCGAAGCGCAGCGCGGCCCGGACGTCCTGGAGGGTGCGCACGGTCACCGCCGCGGCGGGCCGCGCGGGGGCGACCAGGTTGAACACCCGGGTCGCGGCCTCGTAGGACGCCTCGCCGGGCAGGGAGACGCCCGTGTCCCGCTCGCTCACCGTGGTCATCGCCGCCTGCCTCCAGTTCAGTCGTGGGAAGAGCCGGCCGCGGGCGGCCGCCGGAAGGGCCGGCCGCAGCCGGCCATGATGCAGAGTCGGCCGCGGGCGGCCGGCGGGAACGGTCAGCCGCGGACGGCCGTGATGAAGGCGAAGCTGCCGGGGCCCGAGGAGTCGGCGATGGACATGCCGGCGTCGGCCAGCCACCGCTCCAGCTCCTCCATGGTGAACAGCAACTGGCCCTCGGGGCGGCTGGGGAAGTAGTGCGACTCCTGGAAGTGGCGGGCGATCGGGTCGGTGTCGAACAGGAAGGTCATCAGCGTGAACGTGCCGCCCGGCCTGAGCACCCGTCCGACCTCCGCGATGGCGTCCGCCGCGTCGTCGGGGAACGCCTGCAGGGCGTTCCAGCAGTTCACCGCGCCGAAGGTGGCGTCCGCGAACGGGATGTTCAGCGCGCTTCCCCGCACCGCGGGCACCTGGGGAAGCTTGCCGCGCATCACGGTGAGCATCGGCAGTCCCATGTCGACGCCGACCAGGCGCTCCTGGCCGACGGCCGCGGCGACCACGGTGGTCCACCGCCCGGCGCCGCAGGCGAGGTCCAGCACCGGGCCGTCCACCGGGCGGATCTGCCGGGTGATGTAGTCGTCCTCGACCTGCGGGGTCACCGCGCCGCCCCAGTTGGCCCCCGCGATGCGCAGGTAGGCCGGGCGCAGCACCTTCTCGTAGTACACCCCGAGGCTCGGCATCTCGGCGAGCTTGGCCAGCAGGTTGGCGGTCGCCTCGTGCGGCAGGTCCGCCGTGGCCTCGCTGATGCCGTCGGACAGGTCCAGGATGCCCAGGGCGATCGGGTAGCGGACCGCGCACGCCGGGCAGCGGACGACCTCGCCGTCGAACTCGACGGAGCCGGAGCAGGCGGTGCAGCGCAGCACGTCCGCGTACTGGGTGAAGGTCTCGATGCCGAGCTCGGCGGCGGGGGCCGGCGCCTCCCCGGTCCCGGGAGCCGGCGGGAGGTCGACCGGCATGCCGTGACGGACGGCCCAGTACGCCATGGCACCCGAGTAGGCCCACAGCATCCGGGTGTCGTTCTCCCAGTTCGTGGTGATCTGCGCCGTGGTGAGCGCGCGAAGCTGCTGCCGGTGGAACTCCAGGTCGTCCGCGCTGAGGTCCCACACCGACGGGGAGGGCCACATGCGGCCGATGTCGGGGTCGTCGTAGTCGAGCGAGGCCAGGCCGCGCACGAGCCGGCTCTGGTCGGGGGGGCTCAGCTCCAGAGGCGCGACGGCGGCGAGGATGCGCTCGCGGTCGCCGGGGAAGTGCGACACCAGGTACAGCAGGGCGAGCGTCAGCGGCCGGTCCTTGCCCGTGCGGGCCAGCAGGTCCAGGTAGCGGTCCAGGCCCTCGCGGACGGCCGCGGTGAGCGGGCCGTCGATGGCCGGGTACTCGGCCTCGGCGAGCAGCCCGAGAAGGACGGCCAGGTGGCCCTTGCGGTCGTCGCCGGCCTCGTCCAGCGCGGCCACGAGCGCGGGAACGGCCGTCAGGGCGCGGTCACCCGCCTCCCCACGGTGCCACAGCGCCGAGACCAGCCGGTGGAAGTCCGCCTCCAGGCTCGCCGGCTCCGCGGTGGTGAAATCGGTCAGCAGTTCGGCGACAGCGGGCCCCGTGGTGGCAACACTCATGTGCGCGTCCTTTCACGAAGGGAGAATGGGCGGCCGCACGGCTGGAATCGCCGGCGTACGCCGGCCGCGCCCAATGTGCACTTATCGATGCGCACCGCCGGGTGGCCGATTTCCACGGCCAGGACGGCTCGGTACCGGTCCGGCGAGAATTGCGTCCACGAAAATCTTCGCACCGGCCCGGCGGGGAGTCTTCTCCGAGCGTGCTTACCGCCGACCCCCCTTCCGAGCTGCCCTGATGCCGCCCGCAGGCAGCAACCGCGGAGATGCGTGAAAGGGCTCCGCGCGGTCACCATGAGCCTTGGGAAAACGCGTCCGCATTCGCCCTCGGCCGCGGGACGGCATCCCTTCGGGCCGCCGGCCGCCCCGGCCCTTCTGCGTGCCCCGCCACCGGCCGCCCATCGTCTGGAATGAGGGATTGATGACCAGGGAACTGATCGACTCGGCCGCCATCGGCACCCATTACGACGAGCGCTCCCCCATCGGCGACGAGCTGCGCGACGGCCAGTTGCACATGTGGTACTGGTACGACAACGACGACGACGCGCCGCTGAAGGACGCCGTCCACCGCATCAGCCGCAAGGTGGCCGAGACCCTCGGGCTGCGCCCGGGCGAGCGCGTCCTGGACGCCGGGTGCGGGCCGGGCGAGACGGCGGTCTTCCTGGCCAGGAACTACGGCGCCCGCGTCACCGGCATCACCGTCAGCTCCTTCGAGATCGACAAGGCCAACGAGCGCGCCGTCACCAACGGGGTGACCGACCGGGTGACCTTCGAGTACGGCGACTACACCCAGCTGGCCTACCCCGACGGGTCCTTCGACGCCGTCCTGGCGCTGGAGTCGCTGCAGAACGCCCCCGACCTCGGGCGGGTGCTGTCGGAGCTGTTCCGGGTGCTGCGCCCCGGCGGCCGCATCTCCTTCTCCGACTTCAGCCTGGAGTCCGACTCCGAGCCCGCGCGGGTGCGCCGGTTCATGAGCACGCTGAAGCTGCGCGAACTGCCCACGCTGGCGCAGTGGATCGAGCACGCGCGCCGGGCCGGCTTCGAGGTCGAGGAGTACACCCAGTGCGGCCCGCGCGTGTTCGGCAAGAAGAGCAAGTACATCAAGGCCGCCATGGACCACCGGGACTCGATCGCCGCCAAGTTCGGCGAGGAGGCCCTGGCCGAGTTCTCCCGCCGCCACCTGGGCTTCTTCGCCCCGCGCAAGGACCAGATCGGGTACGTCATCGTCTCGGCCCGCAAGCCGAGCCGCTAGCACGGCGGCCGCCCGTCCTGCGGCGGGCGGTCCTCCCACGGCGAAGACCCGCGTCCCCCACCGGCAGGCCGGGGGACGCGGGTCTTCGCCGCTGTGCGCTCTTGGACGTGCTCTCGAGGTGTTCTCCGCCGGCGGTGCGCGGCGGATGGAGGTTCTCCGCCGGCGGTGCGGGGCGGATGGACGTTCTCTGCCGGCCGTGCGCAGCGTCGTCGGTGGGCACGGCCGGCAGGGTCGCGGGGACCCGTGCGCGGGTCAGGCGTGGGCGTGGTCCTCCACGCCGAAGCGGGCCTTGGCCAGCTCGCGCTTGGCGATGGTGGACAGGAAGACGGCGAAGCCGGCGTGGCTGTGGAACATGGACATGTCCCGCCACACCCGCTCGATGCGCTCACCGTGCCGCACGGCGCTGGAACCGGCGGTCGGGAACAGGTAGTTCTCGACCGCGTGCCAGCACAGGTCCACCACCTGGTGGCAGATGGCGGCGATGCGCATCTCCACCTCCTTGGTGACCGCCGCGGGGCCGAGCGCGCAGATCTCCCGCCACTGCTGGACGGCGTTCAGCACGGCCGCCTCGCCGGTGGCGATCATCCCGGCGGCCTGGCCGTACCAGAACTGGTAGTCGGGGTCCTGGGTGCGGGGCAGGTTCGGCGGGAACAGGGCGACGCGGCTGCGCATCAGGTCCTCGAAGGCGTCGAGCGCGCCGAGCGCCATGCCGACGGCGAGGATGGCGTCCTCGATGACCATGAAGCTGAGCTGGCCGCCGCCGTACTCGGGGTTGCCGTGCAGCGTGCGCCCCGGGGTGCCCTTGGACACGTCCACCTGGCTGACGTGGGTGTCCAGCGTGAAGTGGCCGGGGACGACGCCGTTCTCCATGGTGATGCTGTGCGAGCCGCTCCCCTTGAGCCCGAGCTGTTTGCCCCAGTCGGACAGGCGGCGCCACTGGCTGCGCTCGGCGATGAACATCATGGGCGACGGCGGCAGGCCCTCGCCGGGGGACACCAGGGTGTGGCCGATGAAGTGCGTCGCGTACGGCGCGCCCGAGTTGTAGCCCCAGGTGCCGTTGAGCACCCAGTCGCCGCCGGGGGTGCGCTCGGCCGTGCCGCTCGGCGCGACCGTGGCCGGGCAGATGAAGTCGCCGCCCGCGAAGATCTCCGACTGCGCGCGCTCCTCGAACAGCGAGGCGACGACCAGGGCGTGGGCGTGGCCCAGGCAGTACATCCAGCCGGTGGACGGGCATCCCCTGGTGAGGGCCATCGTCACCCGCATGAAGGTGTCGATGCCGTACTCCAGGCCGCCGTAGCGCCGCGGGACGAGGATGCGGTAGAAGCCGGCCCGGAGGAACTCCTCGTGGGTGTCCTGCGCGTAGAAGGTGCGCTCCTCGGTCTCGGCCTGGCGGTCGACGAGCGTGGCCGCGATGGCCTCGGCTCGCGCGACCATCTCGGCCGGCGTGAGGGCGGTCTCGGACGGGAGGACGACTCCGTGCTCGGTAACATTCGTGGCCACTGCCATTGGCGCGCAGTCCTTCATCTCGAATGGCTGACGGGGAATCGTGCCGTGCAGCCCAGCGTTCACCGCCGCCCGCCGCGCGGGCATCTCCTGGAATGCGGTGTGCGCCCGCTCCCCGCCGGGCCGGCACGGAAACGGGGCCGCTGACCTGCGCGGACCCGTTTCCCGTACGCGCCGGGAACCGCGCCGCCGCGCGCCAAGAGCGCAATTTGGAAAATGCGGCGCCGTACGCGGGGATGCAATGGTCAAGTCCTGCCGATCGATGAACGGTGGCTCCCCGATCGACCGCGCGAAAGGGCACGCCGGGCCGCCCGCTGATCGAGCCTGAGCCGGCCAGAACTTGAGAAGGTGCGTCTAATGGTGGAGTTATCGCAATCCGTCGGTTCCCGTCCCGTAGCCCTGCCGTCCCGGCTTCCGTCGCTGACCGGAATGCGGTTCATATCCGCGGGGATGGTCTTCCTCACCCACGCCATCGGCGCGAGCCTGTTCGCCTCCGCGGCGTTCGCCGGCACGTACATGTCGGTGGTCATCCAGGGCGGCTGGGCGGCGGTCTCCTACTTCTTCATCCTCAGCGGCTTCGTCCTGACCTACGCCGCGCGGTCCTCCGACACCACGGCGACCTTCCTGCGCCGCCGCTTCCTGAAGATCTACCCCAACTACATCATCACGCTGGCCGCCGCGCTGGTGCTGGTGAGCTGGGTGGGCAAGCAGGCCATCGACGGTGGGACGGCGCTGCTGCACGCGCTGCTGCTGCAGTCCTACGTCCCCAATCTGAGCGTCAGGACGGCGTTCAACTCCCCCGCGTGGTCGCTGTCGTGTGAGGCGCTGTTCTACCTGTGCTTCCCGCTGCTGGCCCGCTACATCGGGCGCATCAGGCCCGAGCGGCTGTGGGGGTACGCGGGCCTGGCCGTGCTGGCCATCTTCGCCGTCCCGCTGGTTGCCAAGCTGCTTCCGGCCCAGCCTCCCATCCCCGGCTTCGGCATGACCGAGCTGGAGATGTGGTTCGTCATGCAGTTCCCGCCGGTCCGGATGCTGGAGTTCGTCTTCGGCATGATCCTGGCGAGGATCGTCATGACCGACAGGCGGCTGCCGGTGGGCCTCGGCGGGGCGCTCGCCCTGGGCATCGTCCTGTACGCCGTCGCGCCGCAGTTCCCGATCGGCTTCGACGTCGTGGCCGTCTCGGTCGTCCCGCTCGGCCTGATCATCGCGGCCGGCGCCGTCGGCGACGCCGAGCGGCGGACGAACTGGCTCGGCAGCAAGGTCATGGTGTGGCTCGGCGAGGTGTCCTACGCCTTCTACATGTGGCACTTCCTGGTGCTGATCTACGTCCGCCAGTGGTTCGGCAACATGCAGGGCTGGAGCACGCCGGCGGCCTTCGGGATGATGGCCGTGCTGGCCGGCATCACGCTGGCGCTCTCGTGGGCGCTGTACTCGCTGGTGGAACGGCCGATCATGCGGCGCTTCGCCTCCTCACGCAACGGCAGGACCGGCCCGGGGGTGCCGCTGCCGATGCCGCCCGCCTCCTCCCCCGACCTGCCCGAACAGGTGCCGGTCGACCCGGCTCCCCCGGCGGCCCGCTGAGGTCCGCCGCGGCGCGGCCGTCCCGCGAGGGCGGCCGCGCCGCACGCGTCCGATCGGCGCCGTTCCGGCCGCGCGAACCGAAGGAGTGAGATCCGTGACCGCCTCCATCGTGGAAAGCGAGATCCCCGGCACATCGAGCGCGGGGTCCCTGCCCAGTCTCGCGACCGGCATCTGCACCACCCCACTGCTCGAGGAGACCATCGGAGCGAACTTCGACCGGGCCGTGGCCGCCCACGGCGGCCGGGACGCACTGGTCGACCGCACCACCGGCCGCCGGTGGACCTACGCCGCGCTGGCCGGGGAGGTCGACGCGCTCGCGCTCGGCCTGCTGGACCTCGGCCTGGTCAAGGGCGACCGCATCGGCATCTGGGCGCCCAACTGCGCCGAATGGACGATGACCCAGTTCGCCGCCGCCAAGATCGGCCTGATCCTGGTCAACCTGAACCCGGCCTACCGGGCGCACGAGGTCGAGTACGTGCTCAACCAGGCCGGCGTGCGGGCGCTGGTGGCCGCGGAGCGGTTCAAGACCTCCGACTACGCCGGCATGATCGGCCAGGTGCGGCCGCGCTGCCCTGAGCTGTCGGACGTCCTGCTGATCGGCGGCGACGCCTGGCGGGCGGTGATGGACGCGGGCCGGCGGGCCGACCGGCGGGCGCTGGAGGAGGCCGCCGCGGCGACCGCCCCCGACGACCCGATCAACATCCAGTACACCTCGGGCACCACCGGGTTCCCGAAGGGCGCGACGCTGTCGCACCGCAACATCCTCAACAACGGCTTCTTCGTCGGCGAGCTGTGCCGCTACACCGGCGAGGACCGGGTGTGCGTGCCGGTGCCGTTCTACCACTGCTTCGGGATGACCATGGGCACGCTCGCGGCCATCAGCCACGGCGCCTGCGTCGTCATCCCCTCTCCCGTCTTCGACGCCCGCGCCACGCTGGAGGCCGTGCAGGCCGAGCGGTGCACGTCGCTGTACGGCGTGCCGACGATGTTCATCTCCGAGCTGGCCGACCCGGGGTTCGCGTCCTTCGACCTGTCGTCGCTGCGCACCGGCATCATGTCCGGCTCGCCGTGCCCGGTGGAGATCATGCGCCAGGTCGTCGAGCGCATGGGCATGACCGAGGTGACCATCTGCTACGGGATGACCGAGACCTCCCCGGTGGCCACCCAGACCCGCCCGGACGACTCGCTGGAGCGCCGCGTGTCCACCGTCGGCCGTGTCGGGCCGCACCTGGAGGTGAAGGTCGTCGACCCCGAGACCGGCGCGCTCGTCGCCCGCGGCACGCCCGGCGAGGTGTGCACCCGCGGCTACTCGGTGATGCTCGGCTACTGGCGGCAGCCGGACAAGACCGCCGAGGCCGTCGACCCCGACGGCTGGATGCACACCGGCGACATCGGCATCATGGACGAGGAGGGGTACCTCAGCATCACCGGCCGCATCAAGGACATGGTGATCAGGGGCGGCGAGAACGTCTACCCGCGCGAGGTGGAGGAGTTCCTGCACTCCCACCCCGACATCCTGGACGTCCAGGTCATCGGCGTGCCCGACGAGCGGTACGGCGAGGAGCTGATGGCGTTCCTGCGCATGCGCCCGGACGCCGAGCCGCTGACCGCCGAGACGCTGCGGACGTTCTGCCTGGGCAAGCTCGCCCACTTCAAGATCCCCCGCTACGTGCAGGCCGTGGACTCCTACCCCATGACCATCAGCGGCAAGGTCCGCAAGGTCGAACTCCGCGAACGCGCCATCGACCTCCTCGGCCTGCGCCACCTCCTCGCCACCGAACACGCCTGACGGTCAGGACTCCGGCGACGCGCGGGCGGCGACCGTTCAGCGGACGGACGCCGGTGGGCGGTCAGGGGTCCGGAGTCCGGTAGCGGTCAGGTGTGGGCGGTCACGTTCCCGAGGTCCGGCGGGCGGTCAGGTTCCCGGGGACCGCTGGTGATCGGATGAGGACCGCTGGTGGCCGGTCAGGTAGTGCTGGAGGTGGCTGGAGGCTTCGAGCATGCCGGCCGCTCTCCGGGTCAGTTCCGCGGCGCGCTGTTCGACGGCCGCGCGGAGGGCGTCACGGCTCCCGGTGCGACGCAGGCCCTCGATGATGCCTCTGATCTGCGACAGGGGGTAGCGTCCCTGGCGCAGCATGTGGACCATCCGCGCGTCCCGGACGTCGGCCGGGGCGTAACTCCGGTACCGGGTGCCGGGCTCGCGGCGCGGGGTCAGCAGGCCGGCGGACTCCCACAGCCGTAGCGTGGAGGTGCGCACCCCGAGCAGCGCGGCCACCTCGCCGACGCGCAGGCCCCGGCGCGACCGCGCGGACACCTCCAGATCCTGCCCGGGCTCCTGTCCGGCGACCTCCTCCAGCGCTCGCGCCGTCGCCCGCAGCGACAGACGCTGCCCGTGCAGGGTGGCGTGGGCGGCGTCCACCAGGGCGAGCGCGTGGGCGACGTCGCCGGTGTGCACGGCTTGCATGATCGACCGCGCGGCGTCCCAGCCGTACCCCGGTGCCAGCGCCCGGTAGGTGAGCAGGGCCGCGCGGTGCCGCTCGCCGAAGCTGCGGTAGCCGGCGGGCGTTCGCGGCGCCGGGGGCAGGATGCCGGTGTCGGCGTAGTTGCGCACCTGCTGGGCGGAGATGCCCACCAGCCGCGCCAGGTCGACAGGGCGCAGCTTCGCCTCTCCTTCTCGGCCCAACGATCTTCCTTCCCGGACAGGGTTCACCAGGGACTTGAAGGTTATCCGGGGCAATGCCCAGTACGGCAGCTCAGATGGACGACGAACTCTCAAGAGGGCACTTCAATGAGAAAATTGAAGGCATGAATCCGGGCGACATCGAGAAGGAAAAGCCGGACGAGCCGGCCATAGAGACCCGTGGTCTCAGGATGCGGTACGGCTCCGCCGACGTGCTGCGCGGGGTGGATCTGCGGGTGCGGCGCGGAGAGGTGGTGGCTCTGCTCGGGCCGAACGGCGCCGGGAAGACCACGACCATCGAGATCCTCGAAGGGTTCCGCAGGCGGTCCGCGGGCGAGGTGCGCGTCCTCGGCACCGACCCGGACGACGGGGACGAGGCGTGGCGCGCGCGGCTCGGCATCGTGCTGCAGTCCTGGCGCGACCACGGCCGCTGGCGGGTGCGCGAGCTGCTCGACCAGCTCGGCCGTTACTACACTCCCTACGGCACGGCGGAGCGCCCGCGGCCGTACGACCCGGAGGAACTCATCGGCCTGGTGGGGCTGGAAGGGCAGGCGGAGGCGACCGTCGCCCGGCTCTCCGGCGGGCAGCGGCGCAGGCTCGACGTGGCGATCGGCCTGGTCGGCCGGCCGGAGGTGCTGTTCCTGGACGAGCCCACCGTGGGCTTCGACCCACAGGCGCGGCAGGACTTCCACGAGCTGGTGCGGCGGCTGGCCGACCTGGAGGACACGACGATCCTGCTCACGACGCACGACCTGGACGAGGCCGAGCGGCTGGCCGACCGCATCCTGATCCTGGTGGGCGGCACGATCGTCGCCGACGGCAGCGCTGCGGAGCTGGCACGGCGCGTCTCGGGGAAGGCGGAGGTGCGCTACAACCTGGACGGCGAGTGGCACGCCGCGTCGGTCGAGGACGCCGCCGGGTACGTGCGCGGCCTGTTCGAGCGGCACGGTGCGGCGATCACCGACCTTGAGGTGCGCAGGACGCGCCTGGAAGAGGTGTACCTGGCGATGGTGCGCGACTTCGAGGCGGGCGGCCACGCCGAGGTGCCCGGCCGCCTCGTGGAGGTGCCGGCGTGACCGCTTCCCCGCCCGGCGTCCATGGCGCGCGGGTGGTGGCGTTCCGTGCGGGGCTGCACCGGGCCCGGGTCGAGTTCCGGCAGAGCGCGACGAACGCGCAGGAGGTGTGGGGGGCGCTGTTCCTGCCCGCCATCGCCCTGGTCGTGATGTACCTGCTGCGGCACAGCACGGTGCCGGGCACCGGCTTCTCCCTCGGCTCGCAGTCCGTCCCCGGCATCCTCGGCCTGAACGTCGTCCTCAACGGGATGACGGCGCTGGCCATGACGCTCACCATGGACCGCGAGGACGGCACCCTGCTGCGCGCCAAGGCCACGCCGAACGGCATGCTCGGCTACCTGACCGGCAAGGTGCTCAGCCGGGCCGGCCTGGCGGTGGCGGGCGCGCTCGTCCCGCTGGTCCCGGCGGCGTTCCTGTTCGACGGGCTGCGACTGGGCGAGGTGTCGTCCTGGCTGACCCTCACCTGGGTGCTGGCGATCGGCCTGGTGGCGGTGCTGCCGATCGGCGCGGTGCTCGGCTCGCTGTTCGAGAGCGCGCAGTCCATGGGCCTCATCATGTTGCCGCTGATGGCGCTGATGGCCGTCTCGGGCGTGTTCTACCCGGTCACCGCGTTCCCCGGGTGGCTGCAACTGGTGGCACAGGTCTTCCCGGTCTACTGGCTGGGCCTCGGCCTGCGCTCGGCGTTGCTGCCGGACGCGCTGGCCGCCGCCGAGGTGGGTGATTCCTGGCGGCACCTGGAGACGGCGGGCGTCCTCGGCGCCTGGGCGCTGCTCGGCTTCGCCCTCGCGCCGGCCCTGCTGCGCCGGATGGCCCGCCGCGAGTCGGGGTCGGCGGTCGCCGCCCGCCGCGCCAAGGCCATGCAACGCCCACTGTGATCACGCCCCCTGCCATCACGCCGTACGTTGTACGATGTTAACCGCTCCTCCCCGCCCTCTCCGTCCGGAGAGGGCGGGGGACGGCTCGGGCCGGCTTCTGTCGGTTCCGGCCCCTATCCCCGGCATCTCTCCTCCTCCCTCCTCCACCTCCCTCGACCATGGAAGGTCCCGTTGATCTTCAGCCAGCAGGCCAGCCCCGTCCGGGACGATGAACCGCTCCGCGAGCGCGACCACTCCCTGGCGGACGGTCACGACGTGATCCAGGTGCGCGGCGCCCGCGAGAACAACCTCAAGGGCGTCTCACTGGACATCCCGAAGCGGCGGCTCACCGTCTTCACCGGCGTGTCCGGCTCCGGCAAGTCGTCGCTCGTCTTCGACACCATCGCCGCCGAGTCGCGGCGGCTCATCGACGAGACATACACGGCGTTTCTGCAGAACTTCATGCCGAGCCGCGCCCGGCCCGACGTCGACGCGCTGCGCAACCTGAGCGCGGCGATCATCGTCGACCAGGAGCGCATGGGCGGCAACGCCCGCTCCACGGTGGGCACGGCCACCGACGCCCACACCATGCTGCGCGTCCTGTTCAGCCGCCTGGGCACCCCGCACGTCGGCCCGCCGTCGGCATTCAGCTTCAACCGCGCCGAGGGCATGTGCCCCGACTGCGAGGGGCTCGGCAAGGTGTCCGACATCGACGTCGACGAGCTGCTCGACCGCGAGCTGTCGCTGGACGACGGCGCGGTCAAGGTGCCCGGGTTCGGGGTGGGCACCTGGTACTGGCAGCTCATGGCGCAGTCGGGCCTGTTCGACCCGGCCGTCAAGCTGAAGGACTACACCCCCGCCCAATGGGAGGACTTCCTGCACAAGCCCGCCACCAAGGTGAAGATGGGCACGCACAACGTCACCTTCGAGGGGCTGATCCCCAAGGTCCGGCGGCTGTACCTGTCCAAGGACCGCGAGTCGATGCAGGCCCAGGCGCGCGCGTTCGCCGACCGCGCGGTCAAACTGATGGAGTGCCCGGCCTGCGGCGGCGCCCGGCTGAACCAGGCCGCCCGGTCGGCGGTCATCGACGGGCGCACCATCACCGAGTGCTCGTCGATGCAGATCAGCGACCTGGCCGCGTTCGTGCGGGCGATCGGCGACCGGTCGGTCGGCCCGATGCTCGACACCCTCGCCGAGACCCTCGACTCGCTGGTCGAGATCGGCCTCGGTTACCTCAGCCTCGACCGCGAGTCCTCCACCCTGTCCGGCGGCGAGGCGCAGCGGGTGAAGATGGTGCGCCATCTCAGCTCCAGCCTGTCCGACGTCACCTACGTCTTCGACGAGCCGACGGCGGGGCTGCACCCGCACGACATCCAGCGCATGAACGACCTTCTGGTGCGGCTGCGGGACAAGGGCAACACCGTGCTCGTGGTCGAGCACAAGCCCGAGACCATAGCGATCGCCGACCACGTGGTCGACCTCGGGCCGGGGGCCGGTTCGGCGGGCGGGGAGGTCTGCTTCGCGGGCGACCTGGCCGGGCTGCGCGCGTCCGGCACGCTCACCGGCCGCTACCTCGACCACAAGGTCGAGCTGCGCGAGAAGGCCCGCACCCCCGCCGGATGGCTGCCGGTCACCGGCGCCTCCCTGCACAACCTGCGGGACGTGAGCGTCGACATCCCCCTCGGCGTGCTCACCGTCGTCACCGGCGTCGCCGGGTCGGGCAAAAGCTCGCTCATCCACGGCTACGTCGCCGGGCGCGAGGGCGTGGTGGTCGCCGACCAGTCGCCGATCCGCGGCTCGCGCCGCAGCAACCCCGCCACCTACACCGGGGTGCTCGACCCGATCAGGACGGCGTTCGCCAAGGCCAACGGCGTCAAGCCGGGGCTGTTCAGCGCCAACTCCGAGGGCGCCTGCCCGGCGTGCAAGGGCATCGGCCTGATCTACACCGACCTGATGATGATGGCCGAGGTCGCCTCGGTGTGCGAGCGGTGCGAGGGCAAACGCTTCACCCCCGAGGTCCTGTCGTACCGCCTGCGCGGCAAGGACATCAGCGAAGTGCTGGCCATGACGGTCGCCGAGGCGCGCGAGTTCTTCCCCTCCGGGCAGGCCCGGGTGGTGCTCGACCGCCTGGCGGCCGTGGGCCTCGGCTACCTCGGCCTCGGCCAGCCGCTCACCACCCTGTCCGGCGGCGAGCGCCAGCGGCTCAAGCTGGCCATTCACATGGCGAAGAACGGCACGACCTACGTCCTGGACGAGCCGACCACCGGCCTGCACCTGGCCGACGTCGACCAGCTCCTCGGCCTGCTCGACCGCCTGGTCGACGACGGAAACACCGTCATCGTCATCGAACACCACCAGGCCGTCATGGCCCACGCCGACTGGATCATCGACCTCGGCCCCGGCGCCGGCCACGCCGGCGGCCAAATCATCTTCACCGGCCCCCCGTCTGAACTGGTCACCAAGGCCGACACCCTCACCGCCACCCACCTCCGCCAGTACACCGGCGAACGGCCGTAGAACCGCCCGGACCTGCCGGCGCCGTTGCGGCCCGCCACACCGGACGGCTCGCCCTTGTGGAGGGTTGACGACACGTCCTCGACCGCCACCTGCTCGCCGTACACCCAGCGCGGGCCGGTGATCCCGATGATCTCCATGTGGCCGGCGGTAGGAAGCGCGGCGAGGCGGCGGGCATCCACCCGCCCGTGCTGGCCGAGCGCGGCCTCGGCGACGCGGTCCGGGCCCTGGCCCTCGACAGCCCGCTGAAGGTCTCGGTCAACGTCGACCTGCCGGCCCGCCCCGAGGCCCCGGTCGAGTGCACCGCCAGCCGTTCGGCCGCGGCGGCTCCGTCGTACACCACGTCGACGGCCATCGCGTGGCGGCGCAGTCCCGTCGCCACCAGATCGGCGA